>DATGVJ010000623.1:0-5412 GCA_035300505.1 Xanthobacteraceae bacterium | reverse complement strand
GATGCCGGCGACAGCCGCTTCGATATAGCGGCTGTGGAGATCCTCTGGGTCGCCCGGTAGGCCGCGCCGGTTTTCGACCGGATCGGCGCCACGCCCGAGAATCGCGACGCCGTTCCAGGCCTTCTGTCCGTGCCAGACCGCACCGTATCCAGCCTTGCGGATATCGTTAAGGGGAAATTTCTCCTGCGGGGCTTTCAATTCCTGGAGGCATACGACATCGGCCTGCGCTTCCGCGAGCCAGCGCAGCAGCACGGGCAACCGACCGTTCACGCCGTTTACATTGTAGGTAGCGATTTTCATCGTGGTGGCTGGGTACGGAAGTTTCGACGACTATTGTTGTAGCGGATGGTCAGGTACCGCACCTGCGACTCTTATCCGAGGTAAACTCCATCAAGAGTCGCCAAGAAAGGGACGCGGTTGCTCTTGGCCAGGGTTGCTCTAATCTGATGCAAGGATATGCGAACGCGTGCGACGGCCTCCGAGAAGTCCGCCGTCTGGCCGCTAATTCGCTTAATATTGTGCCTCCACGGGGGGGACATCTGGTCCAGTGACGGGTCGATCATCGCGAACAACAACCTGAACAAGGGTCGGTGACCACTGTCGCTCGTTTCCAATCTCCACGACCTGGTCTTTGCGTTACGACCACACATCAATTCCAACGCCACCGCCTTAGCATGCTGTTCGGCTTGCACGTCGTTAGCCAGCTCCGTTCCATCAGCGTCGAGGAACATCCCGCCAGGGGTGTGCAAATTGAAATAGTATGTGGGCACTGTATTTCCCTTCTTGCTCTTCTCATTTAAATCGTTGAGGTGAAGGATTACAACACTTCATTTGACCAGCATACTTTCATTTTCCACTTCGCGAACTCATCTGGGTGATTTTGACGACGGAAGGCTCAGCTTAGCTTCCGAATGATGCCGGTCTGCGCATGAGCTGCTTCCACTGGAGCCAGCATCCGTTCGTAATGTTCGTGAACCGCATCGTAGCACTCGCAGGCTGCATCCTTCAGCCCTTCCACATTCAGAAGTCTAACATGACCGCGTTTGTAGCTGATGTAGCCGGCCTTCTGAAGCATGTTGGCGGTGATAGATACACTTGTTCGTTGGACACCCAGCATTTGGGCCAAAAATTCCTGCGTGACAGCAAGATCATCACCGCCTGCCAGATCGCGTGTACGGAGCAGCCACCGGCACAAACGCGCCTCGACCAGGTGACTGGCATTACAAGCCGCCGACTGCTGGGCCTGAGCGAATAAGACCTGCTCATGGCGGATCAGAAGCGCCCTGAAGTCCCGATGCTGGTCAGCGACGTTGATTAGATGCTCGACCGCAATCACCGAAGCAAATCCAGCCAGTTGCACGATAGCTCTGTTGAGGCACACTTTCCCGTCAAGGGCTGATGCGGCATGCAGAGCCCCATCGCGGCCAATCATGGCGGTCTCGATCGTGTCGCCCACGGAAAGGTCCACGACGAGCGAGATAATACCCGACTGCGGGAAATAGACGTTGCTGATGGTCTGACCCGGCTCGCCCAGCACATCGCCTGCCCGGCATTCACGCAAAGAGAGGTGTGGCTTGAGTGCTTCGAAAACTTCCACGCTGGTTGCGGCCAGAAGCCGATTCGACGAGTGGTTCACGCGCATTCCCGCGGTTTGAGGCGAGAGCCATGCGTCTCCCGGGCGCCGGCTGCGCTAGTCGGAAACCAGCGATGCTGCGAGCCCGAAATGCAGGGCTGTCCGACAGCCATAATAATCGCAAATGCGCGGGTAAGGGAATAGGGAAATAGGCGACGCAGGATTTCGGCCGCGGCCTTGAACAGGATGGGTCGACCCGTCCAGTCCACGCTTCCATGGTTCGGATCCTGCCGACGATCCAGGATGCACCATAAGAAAAGCCGCCTAGTGGGCGGCTAAGTTTGAAGGATGGTGACAAGTTATCGCTTGGTCGCGTGTTTTGTTGCGTCCTTAACGTCACCAGCTTTCTTATTCATCTTGCCCTTGGCCCTATCCCATTTTCCTTCGGCCTGCATCTTCTTGTTGCCAGTCATCTTACCGAGAGCGTTCTTCATAGAGCCTTTGGCCTTCTGGAAGGCGCCCTTTATATTTTGGTTCATATTCCGTCTCCTAGTAGGATTTGTCCTTACCCATAAAGCACTTACAGCATGCCTTTAGTTCCCAACGTTTAACATCGCGCAGCAGGCGCTGGCAGCATCATCCGTGGCGAAACCCGGCCAGGACCGAGTAAATGGATATGCCACTTATATATTGGCAACTCAAACAGGAGACGTCCGTGCATTTCATGCTAGGCTTACGCCGCATTCTCCGAGGGCACCTCATGTACCGGACCGTAGCGTTGCTCGCATGCGCATCATATGCGCTCGTCGTTGGGTTGGCCGCGACGCACGCACAATCGCCGGCCAGGCCTGCGCCAAAATTCGAGAGCGAGCCGTTCTCGGGCAGCGAGCTGCTCAACGGAAAACGAATCACTGAAATCGAATGCGCCGACCTTGCGGGGGCGGTCTGGGTCGTGGCGGACAGAAAAGGGGAGTGCATTCGCTATTATCATTCGAATGCGGGCGGCAGCGGCACAGCAGCGGTGTTTTTCCTCGGTCCCGACCTGGTGTCGGTGAATGGACGGGGCGAAGCAAAGCCATACGATTTCTACCTGAAGGAGACAGCAGCCTCTCTCCAGGCCGGCAGCGCCAATTGGTCACGCAATCTCGGACTACCCTACGTGCATTTGGCACGTCCTGGGGCCGAGGGGTCGTCCGGTGAACACGGCCAACGTCGGACGCCGCGCGAGATCGAACTCGTCTCGGCAGCGCTCGATGCCATCAAGTCGCGGCACGATCATACGCGCATCCACATCGTCGGATACGGCGAGGGCGGGCATACGGCAGCCGCTCTCATGGCGAAGCGCAGCGACCTCGGTTGCGTGGTGCTCGCATCCGGACTGCTTTCGCTGCGCAGCGTGCTCGCGGAACGTGGCCGCACCATTGACGTGACGGGAATCAAGGCGCCGGTCGATCCCATCACGCTCGTCGATCGGATCGCGAAGCGGCCGGAGCTTCGCATTTTCGTGGTGACCGATCCAGATGACATCACGATCTCCGCCCGATCGCAGACGATGTACACCAACCGTCTCGCGGCCGCCGGCCTGCCGGTTCGCCAAATCTTCGCGGCCGCTCCGGACGTCAATGCCCACGGGCTGTTCAGGGCCGGACGTGAGATCGCGGCGAGCTGTGCCAAGGGAATGGCCGAAGAAGCGATTGTTGCCAAACATCAGAACAAGCTTCCCGACACACGCCCGGACGCCGACGACCCCCCGCTGCATGCAGCGGACGTCATAACCCGCGGGGTCAAGCTCAATGAGGCGCAATGCAAGGGCATCGCAATGGCGCTGTGGGTGCACGCCGAAGGCCGCAACTTTTGTGTGCGGTATTGGCTGTCCACGGCGGGCGGCAACAAGGAGGAAGCGGAGGTGTTCTTTGAGGGCGACCTTGGCGATAACAATAAGCCCGCCGGAGTGCTCAATGCTTCTGCCGCGCGAGCTACCGCCGGCGGCGTGCAGCGCGAGGCCCACGCCTGGTCCCGGGTCTTCGGCGGACCCTATGCCAGCGTGGGACGACTGGGCGCTTTCGGGTCGTCCGGGAACCACACGCATGAGCGGCGTACACTGCTCGAAGCCCGTGTCGCAATGGCTGCGCTGGATAGTTTGAAGGAACGTCACGGCTTCAAGCGATTTCACCTGGTCGGGCAATCGGGCGGGGGCCATACAGTCGCAGCGCTGACCCAGCTGCGTAGCGACATCGGTTGTGCCGTGATGGCCTCCGGCGTAGTTGCGGTGAAGTCAAGGGCGCACGATCTCGGCAAACAGGCGACCACAGCGGCGTACGACCCGATCGACCATGTCGCAACGATGCGGGACCAGCCGGGGCGGCGAATGATCGTCCTGACGGATCCGGACGACCGTACGGTCTCATTCCACTCGCAGCGGGAGTTCGTTGAGCGCGTGCGGTCCCGAGGATTGCCGATCCTGCACATCACGGCCGCGGCCGGCGATGAAAACTTTCACGGGCTGGCATCGATCGGGAGACGCCTGGCAGCCGACTGCGCCGAAAACGTCGACGACGAGACGCTGATCAAACGCTATCAGACCAAGACCGCGCCGGTCGCTGGCCGGCGCTGATGGGATCGTGACGCCAGCGGCACAGCTGGTTCACCTCGATTGCTGCCGAAGCAGGCTCCGCCTCCGACCTTGGAATACACATCCATGATGAGACGGAGAAGTGGGGCAACGTGATCCGGCCAACATCAAGGCGGAATAAACTCCGCATTATCGATTGCATGAGATGGAGGGTTCTTGCTTCGTCACGTCAAAGTCGTCGTCCGCAAGAAACTCGAAAGCGCAATATTGCATCCCACAGCCGCTGCGGGGCTCGTTCACGGCCCAATTCGCGCACGTGCTGCGTGGCAAAATCGCGTGGGCTGCTAATTCGTTCCACCACATCAAGACCTGAGCCCGCCGCCAAATCCCCATAGCTGGACTCGCCGAACCAATCCTTCGTCCCGACTCGCGGTTTCGTGCGTTGGAGGTTTTCGGACCGCCGGCCCCCGTGCGCGACGATCGGTTCTTGGGGGGCCGGCGTCCGAAAACTTTCACACGAACGGACCTGAGCAACTGCAGCATCCTGCCGGGCAGGCTTGCCCCATTGTGAGTGAAGTAAATTACTATCTGTCACATTGAATCGGGGTACCGCCAGACGACGGCATATGATAGAAAGTCTGATGCCTCAGACTTGGCATGTCTTTCTCCCGGGTGTGCTCTGCGGCGCCATCCTTATGGCAGTCAGTGGGGCGGCATGGGTTGTTTACAAGTCCAAGTCCATTTTATCGCCTGAGCAGGCGGCATACGATGATTGCCTAAAATCCGGACGAACGATTCGCGACTGCGCAGCCACCTTACGAACGCAAGTCCGGCACGGCTTCGATCGTCGCCAGGGCGAAAAGGCCATGGAAGCGTTCGAAAAGGCCATAAAAGAAGAGGTCGAAAAACGGCTGTCATCGGGCGCCAGCAAGCGCGAGGTGGTGCAGTGGGCAAAGCAGAATGCCTTCGTCGGCAAAGGCTTGAGCGATGCAGTAGGCATCTCTCTAAAAGACATTGAGGATGACAATTACTAAACGCTGAGCCATAGATCCTACATTCCGCACTTTTAGTTTGCGAAACTGCATGACCTAAGAGTCTGAACTGACTCGGTCATTTTTTCTTCTGTTGCATCCAAGGCGCCTGGTCGAGGGCGTCTGCGACGGTGTCGTCGATCTTTTTCTGTAGGTCTTTGTAGTTCTCGATGCGCTTTTGGCACTCGCGCGCGACCTCTTCAGTTACGGTCTTTGTAGTGGGCTTACCGTTGATC
>DATGVJ010000622.1:0-3661 GCA_035300505.1 Xanthobacteraceae bacterium | reverse complement strand
GGGAAGGTAGGATCGGTGGGAGAAAACGGTAGGGCAGAGGGGCAGAGGGGCAGAGGGGCAGAGGGGCAGAGGGGCAGAGGGAGGGGAAACCTGCCCTCTAAATTGATATGGCGGCAGTCACCGGAATGGCGATCAAAGCGGGAATCAATGTTGCGCAATGGGTGGAGCAAATCCCATCGACTTCGGGACACAGGACTGGTACACACGGCGTCCTCGGGCTTGCAAGAAATGCCTGATTTTATTGGGTTTCTTTGACCGGCGTGGCAATCCCTCCCTCTCCAATCTGCATTGAAATCGTTCACTTTTCGATGCTTCTTATCTTGAGCCGCCCCTCGGATTCGTCCCGCGGCTGACGAGCCACAACTTCTCGGTTACTCCGAGAACGGTCACCCTGGGATGGCGAGGCCAGCATCCATGACGTTGGGCCCGCATGCCGACCGGAAGATCGCAATGCGGGCCAGGCCTCTACGCCCCGCGCAGTACCCAAGGGACATCTTCCGGATTAGGCAGGTGACCCTGGCCGCACTGGTTCATCATTCCGCTGCTATCACTGACTCGGCGATCGCAACTTCGACCAAGGTGTCGGAAAAGGTTGGCGCGCGTCCAAGATCTGCAAAGGCTGACGGGTTGAGAGCATTTACGGTCGCACCCGTTCGGCTCAGGCTGCGCCAATATCCCATAGGGGCGACGACAACACCTGGCATGACGTCGCTGCTCACCTTCGCGATCGCCTCGAAGCTGCCGCGATCATTGAAGATCCGAACGGGGCTCCCTTCGCCAACATTCCGTGCGAGGGCATCCTTCGGATTGACAAGCACGAACTGCTCCCCGGCGTGATGCAATTGACCCGGCAAGTTGCCATAGGACGAATTGAGGAATGCGTGGCTCTTCGGGGAGATGATGTTGAGCGGATATTGGGCGGCGAGCCGTGCGTTGGTTGCCGGCGACTCGTTAGGTGGAATGTAGGTTGGCAGCGGATCGACCGGCTCGCCCGCCTGGAATTCGTTCGAGCCTTGACGGAAGAGCGGTAGCACGAAGTTGCCGCCTGCCGCCATCGACGCCTTGAATTCGCACTTGCCGGACGGGGTGAGGAAGTTGCCGTTGGCATGGGGCGCGTACGTCTCCGGCGTTCCTACATTCAGGCGCGCCCAGCCCTTCTCCTTCAGAAGATCCATCGTTATTCCCTGAAGGGCCGGGTTCGCCCAATCCAAGGCATCCACTGCCATCTCTTCGTCGCTCCGCTGCCATTGCCGGTCATCGAAGCCCATGGTGCGGGTAAGGCGCCGGAAGAGCTCGGTGTTGGATACTGATTCGCCGAGTGGCGCGATCGCCTGCTGGTTCAGCGACAGATAGAGATGCCCCCACGAGAACATCAAATCGAACTGCTCCAGCTGCGTGGTGGCAGGGAGTACGATGTCTGCGTACCGGGCCGTGTCGGTGAGGAATTGCTCACTGACCACCGTAAAAATGTCCTCACGCTTGAGGCCTTGGATGATTTTTTCCTGCTCCGGGACCACGATGGCGGGATTTGAATTGTAAACGAACAGCGATTTGATAGGGGGATCCAGCGGTTCCTCGCCCGTCAGTGCCGGTCCCAGCCGCCACTGGTTCAGCACGCGCGTGCCGGGCTTGATCCAGTCCGGCCGCATCAAGTTCTCCCATTTGACCGGGAAAGCCCAGATCGGCAACTGCAACATGCCGCCGCCAACACGGCGCCAAGCACCTACCAGTGCCGGCAAGCAAGCGGCGGCGCGCACCGTCTGGCCGCCGCCGGCGTGGCGCTCGATCGCGACGCCGATGCGGATCACGCTCGGTTGGATGGTCGCGTATTCGCGCGCGAGCGTCCTGATGTCTTGCGCCGGAATCCCGGTGATCTTCGCAACCATCTCCGGTGGGTAGGCACTGACCCGCTCCTTGAGCTCGTCAAAGCCGGTCGTGTAGTTCTGGACGTAATCGTGGTCGACCAGGTCCTCGCCGATGATGACGTTCATCAAGCCGAGTGCCAGAGCCGCGTCGGTCCCGGGACGAATAGGAATATGCCAATCGGCTTCACGGGCAGTACGTGTCTTGAACGGGTCGATCACGACCAACTTCGCACCTTTGTTCTTTGCCTCGGCGATGAACGGCCAGTGATGCAAGTTGGTGCTGATCGTGTTGCAGGCCCAGAGTATGATGTATTTCGAATGCTTGAAGCTTTCCGGATCCATGCCGGGCGAGGGACCGATGGTCATGAAGTAGGCCGTGCACGAGCCCGAATCGCAAAAGGTCCGCTCGCTAATGGTAGCGCCAAGCTTGTTGAAAAAGGCATCGCCGACGTTGAGGCCGTTGAGGATGCCCTCGGTGCCGAGATAGCTGTAGGGCAGGATGGCGGTCGCTCCGAATTGATCGATAATCTCGGTCCAGCGACGCCGGATTGTGTCCATCGCCTCGTGCCAACCGATACGTTCGAACTGGCCGCTGCCTTTCGGCCCCGAGCGCTTAAGCGGATGGAGCAGTCGCTCCGGGCTGTAGACCCGCTGCTCATAGTTGTTGACCTTCACGCATAGCCCTCCGCGCGTGAAGGGATGCTCTGGGTCGCCTCGAACATCAACCGCCCGTCCATCTTCGACGGTCACCAGCATGGCACAGGTATCCGGACAGTCATGCGGGCAGGCCGCACGAACCACTTTCCGTCGCTCGGAAGCGCTTGCCATTCTCTCCTCCCAGCTCTGGCGTTGTCGTTCCGCACTTGGCGCCGGGGCGGTCGCAGCGACCCGCGCGTTGCATAATTGTTCAGCGGCTGTGATCCGGCTGAACGCAGCCATTGAAAACTGACCGCCGCTTCAACATGCGATTCATATCACCTTAATCTCTGGCGACAAGGTGTGAATAAGCGTACAACAGTGACCCCACCACCGTGAGGCAGATCAACGGCTTAGCTCGCCGATCGGCGCCGGGACCCCACGCCGATTAACAGTTGGTCATCACCGGCACCCTCACGCCGCTATTTCTGCGGGCTCGGCAAGGGCCAAGCCGCGCAGGTAGTCGGCAGCCTTGGAAGCGTTGCTGCACGCTGTAAAGAATGCCCGTTTGTCAGCCTTCAAAAGCTCAATCCAGGACGCGATGTAGCCCGCATTCCTGACGTCACCGTCAAAGCCAAATTCCGCACACAGGAATGCAGCACCCAACTCCGCAATCAATTCCTCCGCCGCGTAGTTGCGTGCGCCGAACCGGTTCTTCAAATCTCGATCAAGGCGCGACTTGTGTCCCGCCCAATGCGTGAGTTCATGGAAGGCCACGTTGTAGAAATGATCCGCGCCCTTGAACGCATCGAACGCCGGCATCGAAATAAAATCGCGGCTCGGCACATAAAACGCTTCACCCTGGCCTTCGCGAATATCAGCGCCAGTTGAGTGCAAGAATGCGTCGGCAAACTCGTCGCGCATGTCGGGATTACGAACGCGCATTGGCTTCCCCGTATAAATGCTATCGGGTAGGTTTTCGCATTGGTCGACATTGAAAATCGTATATTCACGCATCATCGGGACTAAGCGCGTTGCAGACTTCTCGTCCGATCCTTCCTTGTCGTGAACGTGGAGCTGCTTCACGAAATACACCTTCGTGCCGTGCGCGCCCTTGCGAACGTTGCCGCCCAACTCCAAAGCCTGTTTGAATGTCAGAA
>DATGVJ010000621.1:0-3771 GCA_035300505.1 Xanthobacteraceae bacterium | reverse complement strand
TGATGACGCCCATCGTCCGCGACCCGACCCAGGAAAAATTCGACACCCGGCGGCTGCTCGCGCACGCCCAGCAACAGGCGGAGGATCGCAAGTACGAAGACTTCATGATCGTGGATGTCGATGCCCATCACTATGAGACGAGTTCCTACAACGAGATCTTCGGCTATATCGAAGACCCGGTGATGCGCGACCAGTTCAAATATTCCAAAGGCAACACATTGCAGCCGCGCTCGACCGGCGGCTACCAGGAAATGGCAGGTCGCATCACGCGCTACCAGCACCGCGCCAGCGAAGAAGCTCCGGACAAGCCGCATCGCGACATCAGCCTGACCCGCAAATGGATGGACTCGATCGGCGTCGACGTCGCCTGCATTTTCCCGACCCCGATGCTGGGCCTCGGCCTCAATCCGGTGGTGGAAGTCGAAGTGCAATATGCGCGCGCCTATAACCGCTGGCTCACGGAAAATATCCTGTCGCAAGAGCCCCGCATGGTGTCGATGCTCTACCTGCCGATGAACGATCCGGTCGCGGCCCTCAAGATGGTGGAGGATTTCGGCGCCCGCAAAGGCGTGGTCGGCTTTCTCGTCACGACAGTGCGCTACAAGCCGCTCTACGACAATTCCTACATGAAGCTCTACGCTGCGCTGCAGGAGCGCGGCCTGCCGCTTGCCTTCCATTCGGCGACGAACTGGGGCGACCAGAGCATGCATATCACCAACCGCTTCATCGCGACCCATGCGTTGGGCTTCACCTGGTTCAATATCGTTCACATGACCAACTGGGTGGTCAACGGAATCCCCGAGCGCTTTCCTGGCCTCAAGTCGATCTGGATCGAAAGCGGGCTCGCGTGGGTTCCGTTCCTGATGCAGCGCCTCGACAACGAATACATGATGCGTTCATCCGAAGCGCCGTCGCTCAAGCGCCTGCCGAGCGACTATATGCGCGAGATGTATTACTCCACGCAGCCCATGGAGGCGGTCGGCAATCACGGCATGCTGGCGGAGACGTTCAAGATGATGAATGCGGAGACGCAGCTGCTCTATGCATCCGACTATCCGCATTGGGACATGGACCTGCCGAGCACGATCTACGATCTTCCGTTCCTGAGCCTGCAGGCGAAGAAGAACATCCTCGGCGAGAACGCGCGCAAACTGTTCAAGCTCGACACGTTTGTTTCGGACGAGAAGAAGGCCCGATTGAAAGCGCGCGGGCTTGGTTAGTTTCGGATACCGGGCGCAAATCGCAGGGCGCAATGAGCGAACTCATTCAAAGTCACCTTGATTCGCTTACGGGGTGGTTCAGGCGAATTAACCCGCCAGTTGACTTGAATCCGCTGGAGGCATTGCACAACAGACGCGATCTGGCGGGCATGACGCAATGGATTCGCGATTTCATGGCCCTGGACTTCAACATTGGATTGAAAATCACGGGATCAGGAGAGCCAGCAACTGAACAAGCTCCGATGTGGCTCGATGCTCCGCATCCGATACCCCGCATTGGGACCCCGGAAAGCACTTCATCGCATGTGAATATTTGTGTTCACGCTGGCACAATCGAGAACCTTCCCTTTGAATTGATCGTTGCTGCAATTGCACAAGTACTTGCCAAACTCGTTTTGCATTCAATCCAGCACCCGCTTCAGCGAGATGGGAAGGCCGTCGATCTTACCGCAATGATATTCGGTTTTCGAAACTTCGGTGAAGTGGAGATTGGGATTGATGCAAAGGACCTCATGGAAATGCTGGATTCGTCCGGTCTATCCTTACCGGGACTGGTATATTTCGGATTTCTGACAGGTCCGGAGTCAATATTCGCTCAGCGTTGGCTTTCTTCCAACCGGGAACGCGTGGCAAGAGAGAATATGCCTGTTCTCGACTTGGCGCTTCGCCTCAAAACTTTGCAACATGTCGATGATGCAATTGGTTTGATAAATAAGCTCGGTGGATCGGTTACAATTGAGAACCGCGGTCGAATCTTTAAAAAGGAAATTCAAAAAATCACTTTAGAAGGAAAGACATATGAATTTAATTCATCGTATGAAATGACACAATGGGTGATCGCAAATGCTGTCGGCATGGTGAAGAATGAAAATAGCCCGCACCCGATCTCAAACTCGATTCTGCGAGGAAGATCTTGAACGAGACGATTTTACGGAAGTCGACGACGCTGACCTGGAGCGTTATCTCGAAGGCTTGACGCCGGCCGCGCCAAAATAGATGCGTTAACGCGATCGCACGCTTTCGCCCGTCACGACGTGCGGAAGCCGACCTTGCCAAGATTCTGGCAACCAGCCGTCACTCCTTGCGAACGTATGCGGCAAGATGCTTTGCAAGCGCACGGCCGGCGGCGACGCCGGGACGTTCGACACATTGAAACATGACCCAGGCAAGCGGCGCAATGGCCGCCGTCGATAAAACGAACAGTCCAGGTGCCACGACGAAGGCAGGCACACCGGACCGAACAATCGCACCCAGTGTTTCCGGCATGTTCCACATGATCATCAAAGACAGGGGATGCAGCAGATAGAAGCTATAGGAGACGCGGCCGAAGAAACGCACGACTCCGAGATCGAAAACGCGGCCCGCGGCACCGACGGGACTGAATGCCAGGAAGGCGACAATGGCGGCACCGAAGGCCGCCTCGGCCAGCGGGGACCAGTTCGACGTCCAGCCCAATACCGGCCGGCTTGCCACGAAACCGACCAGCAAGGCCAGGAATAAGGCCGGCGCAAGCCGCACGGGACATCGTTCGACCAACCGGTGTCCGATCCAGAATGCGATCATGCCGGGAATAAAGGCGTGTATGGTTCCCAGCATGCCGGAGCCGCCGATCGCACGGTTCCATGCGCCGCTGAATGACAGCGCCGCCAGAACGAGGAACAACATCACCGCAAGAATCAGTCCCCACCGCACCGAACCCAGGAACGCCAGAAGGATGAGCGGAACAGCGATCAGTTCGATCTGCAATGACCACATGACGCCATCGATTGATGTTTCGAGGAGCAGGGCATTGCGCAACAGGCCGAACGGGCCGTAGGCATCCGCCGGGCCCAGCAGGACGCCGGTGGTCCAATACAGGACGGCGAAAATGCCGATCGTCGCGAAAATCGCAGGATATATTCGAAACAGGCGCGCCGGCAGGAACCTCATCGCCGCCGCATAAAAGTCCTGCGGCCCGCGAGCGAGTGACCCGCAAAGCACAAATCCGCTGATGACGAAAAACAACATCACGGCCCCATGGCCGTTGCCGAAAACACGAAGGAGTCCTGTGCCGAATTGTTCGACCCATCCGACCGTTCCATCCGCCGAAAGGAAGTTTCGCCTGCCCTCTCCCGCGTCAATCCAGATCGATTGCCAGGAGTGGAATGCTGCAACGGTCAAAGCCGCCACGCCGCGCAGGGCTTCGAGCCGCGGATAGAAAATCGTCGATGCGTCCTGCAACGGGCCGGCGGGGCGTGCCAGCTCGTTTGGCGGCCCGTCCATGTCTCTTATCGCATCCAATGCTGCCAGCCCCCGCGGTGAGATGATTCATTCTAGCGCATGTCCCGGAAAATGCTTGCCCCCGGTCCCCGATTTGATCGAACCTGGGCACCGGCTTTCCGAAAATGGGCTTGCGCCACTCAAAACCGGATGCCGCGATGTCATCGAAATCGCACGTATGCTAAATGGGCGAATGAAACCGAATTGGTTCATCCGATCGTAACAGACAGCGATGAGAATGAATTTGTCACAAACAACGTTTCGCCCATGACGCTCACACGCGACAAAATCG
>DATGVJ010000620.1:0-25432 GCA_035300505.1 Xanthobacteraceae bacterium | reverse complement strand
ACGCACGCGCGGGGACGGACGAGGATGATTTTCGTCATGGTCTCTCGGCCTTCAATACCGGCGACTACGCGACGACCTTGAATGTCTGGCGGCCACTCGCCGAGAAGGGCGAGCCGCGGTCGCAAGCTGGTATTGGGTTCATGTACCATCGCGGCATGGGCGTGGGCGCCGATGACCGCGAGGCCGCGAAGTGGTTGCTGCGCGCCGCCGAGCGCGGCCAAGCCGAAGGCCAGCTGATGCTTGGGATCCTGTTCTATTATGGACAAGGCGTCCCGCAGAGCCATGTGCGGGCCTATGCGTGGTGCGAACTCGCATCGATCAACGGCAACGGCGACGCCACGTTATGCCGCGATGCAGCACTCGAATCGATGGCGGACGCTGACCGCGCGGAGGCGTTTCGCCTGGTGGTCGAGCTGCGCGACCGGCAGCGGTCGGCTCGTTAGGGCTCGCCCCCCCGGGTTGCGACCCCAAAAAACTTGTCGCGTCGGGCACCCAGTTCTGATTTAATCCAATTCGAAACGTGGAATGGGCCCTGCAACCGGGGCCGCCATGGTGTCGTCGCACTCGCTACCGCTATCCTCGCTGCCATTGTCCTCGCTACCATTTCACTCGCTACCGTTGTCCTCTCTGCCGCTATCATCGTTGCCCATAGGGAGAAACAATCATGCCAGAGCACAACCAAGCACCTCCTTGCGAACATGACCACAATGGCGGTTCGCCCAAGGACAGCTCACTAACGCCGCAAAGCCTGCGCGCGACGCGGCGCGAATTCATCAAGAGTGTGATTGCTTCGGGTGTTGCCGTGTCGGCTGCGGGTTACGTGGTCGTCGGACGCGGCGGCGAAGCATTCGCACAGTCAGCCGGTACCGTAACGCGGCTGGTGACGCTCAACGTCAACGGCCGCGACCGGCCGGTCGACGTGCTCCCGAACGAAACGCTCATTCACACGCTGCGTTACAAGCTCGGCCTCACCGGCACGAAACTCGGCTGCGATCACGCCGAGTGCGGTAACTGCACCGTGATGCTCAACGATGTGGCGAGCTACTCCTGCACGACGCTGACCCACGCGGTGCGCGGGCGCAAGATCGTCACCATTGAAGGTATCGAAGGACCGAACGGCGAATTGCACCCGGTGCAAAAGGCCATGGTCCAGGAACTCGGGCCGCAATGCGGGTTCTGCACGCCCGGACAGGTCGTGTCCGCAGTTGCCTTGCTCAAACACAATCCCAAACCGACGGTCGAGGAAGCACGCGTGGCGATGTCCGGCAATCTCTGCCGGTGCGGCGCCTACGATCACTATCTGAAGGCCGTCATGCGCGCAGCGCGGGAGGCCTGACATGGCTGAAAAACTCGTTGGCAAAGACTTCACACCGGTCGACGTGGTGGCAAAGGTTACGGGCCGAGCGAAATATGCGGAAGATTTCCGCGCCGAACGCATGGCGTTCTGCAAGACGCTCTCGAGCCCCATTCCGCACGCCCGGATCCGCAACATCGATGTCTCCGCTGCGACCAAGGTGCCCGGTTTCCTCGGCATCCTGACCGCGGATGATGTGCCGCAGTTCCCGCCGCCGCAACCGCCTATCCTGACCAAGGACGAGGTGCTCTATGTCGGGCACCCGATCCTGGCCGTTGCGGCCGAAAGCGAGGCGGCAGCAGCTGAGGCGATCGAAGCAATCAAGATCGACTTCCAGCAACTTCCGCACGTCACCGACCCGCTGGAAAGCCTGTTCCCAGGCGGCCCCAATGCGCGCTCGAACGGCAATGTCGCCGCCGCCCAGATCAACCTGCAGACATTGAAGTGGGAGGCGAGTGACTTCGCGGCTGCGGGCGACGACAAGCTGCCCGCCGGCAAGCCGGCTGAAGAGTGGGCCTATGGCGACGTCGACGCCGGCTTCAAGTCGGCAAAGTTCGTCGTGGACGAAAGCTTCGTCGCCGGCGGCTATCCGCATCACAGCATGGAGACGCGCACGGCGTTTGCGTATTGGGAGGGCACCAAGTGCATCCTGCATGGCTCGAACCAGAGCCATACTTCCGCCGTCCCCAACATCGCACGCCTCATCGGCATTCCGCCTGAGAACCTCGTGTTGATTGCGGAATTCTGCGGCGGCGGCTTCGGCAGCAAGATCCCCGGCTATCCCAACATGGCGATCTCCGCTTTGATGTCGAAGAAGATCGGCCGTCCGGTGATGCACCGCATCTCGCGCGCCGAGGAATACGCGATCGGCAGCGCGCGCCCGAGTTTCCAGGGCCGCCTCAAGCTTGGCTTTGCGGCCGACGGCAAGATTCTGGCCGCCGACCTCTACATCGTGCAGGAGACCGGGCCGCACCAGGGCGCCGGCGACTTCCGCTCGGCTGGCAACTGCCTCTCGATGCTGTACCAGCCCGCCGCCATGCGCTATCGCGCTGTGCCGGTGCTGACCAACACGCCCCCGACCGGTCCACAACGCGGACCGGGCGAGAACCAGTTCGTGCCCGCCATTGAGCCGATCATGGACAAGGCGGCGCGCGAACTCAAGATCGACCGCATTGCCATCCGTAAGATCAACGCACCGGAATCCGACAGCAAGATCGGGTCCGACCGCGGTCCGCTCACGTCGGCCTTCATCAAGGAGGCCCTGGACAAGGGCGCGACCATGTTCAACTGGGAGCAGAAGAAGACCCGTTCGGCCCAGCGCAACGGTCGCAAGGTCACCGGCATCGGCGTCGGCCAGGGCTACCATTCGGCCGGGTCGAACGGATTTGACGGCCTATTGCGGATAACGCCGGACGGCAAGCTTCACGTCCACACCGGCGTCGGCAATCTCGGCACCTACTCGCATTCGGCGACGGCGCGCGTGGCGGCGGAAATCCTGAACTACAATTGGGACAACGCCATCATCGAACGCGGCGACAGCCGGCGCGGCCTGCCCTGGAACAGCAACCAGGCGGGCAGCCTCACGGCGTCCACACAATCGCGCACCATGTATGTCGCGGCGGTGGACATGAAGGCTAAGCTCCTGGACATCGCGGCGCAGATGCTCGGCGGTGCTGCCGCCGACTACGACCTCGGCGATGAGAAGGTTGTCCGCAAAGGCGACGCGTCGAAGTCGATCACTTATGCGCAGGCCGCGCAGAAGGCGATGGAACTCGGCGGCAAGTACGCTGGCAAGGAAGTCCCCAACGACATCAACCCGGTGACCAAGCACGGCGTCGAAATGATCGCCGGCACCGGCTTGATCGCGGTCGCAAAGGACAACCTCCGGCGCGTCGGCATTACGCCCGGCCTCACGGTGAGCTTTGCCGAGATCGAACTCGATACCGAAACCGGCAAGATCGAGATCAAGGAGATGCTTTGCGTCGCAGACTGCGGAACGGTGCTGCATCCGCAGGGGCTTGGCCACCAGATCAAGGGCGGCAATGTCATGGGAATTGGCTTGGCCCACCTTGAACGCCACGTCTACGACCCCAAGCTCGGCATTGCGACAACGCAAAGCATCGAGCAATCGAAGCCGCCGACCTATCTCGACGTTCCGGCGGAGATCGGCTGGGGGGCGGTCGACAAGCCAGACCCGCAGAACCCGGTCGGCGTCAAGGGCGTGGGCGAACCGGTGCAGGGCTCAGGCGCTGCCGCCATCACGTCCGCAATCGCGGACGCGCTCGGCGGACACCTGTTCAACCGCACGCCGGTCTCGCTCGACATGATCCTCAATCATCTCAACCGGCGGCCGCAAGCGCACAAGCCGCTGCAGATCAACACGGTCTGAGGGAGCATCGCCATGATCATCAGAGATGTGATGCCGCCATTCGAGCTGTATCAACCGACGCAACTTCGCGATGCCTTTGCGCTGCTTGACCGCTTCGGCAAAGATGCCTGGAAGATGGCCGGCGGCTACGACAGCCTGTCCTGGTTCAAGGATCGGATCAAGCGGCCGAAGGCGGTCATCGACCTCAACGGCCTTGCGGAACTCAAAGGCATCCGCGAAACACCGGATGGGGTCGAGATTGGTGCGCTGGAAACGCTCACCAACATCGAGCGCAACCCCGTCATCAAGGCCAAGTACCGCGTGCTGGCCGACGCCGCCTCCAAGGTCGCCGCCCCGCAAATCCGCAATCAGGGCACGCTCGGCGGCAATGCGTCGCAAGATGCGCGTTGCCTCTACTATCGCTATGGCCTGCCCTGCTACCGGGCCGGCGGCAACGCCTGTTATGCGGATACGCCCGAAGGCGTCAACCGCGAGCACGCATTGTTCGACATCGACCGTTGCGTGGCAGTGAGCCCGTCCGACGCCGCGCCGGCGCTGGTCGCGCTCGATGCGAAATTCGTGCTCCGCAGTTCCAAGGGCGAGCGGGTGGTCGGCGCCGAGGAATTCTTCATCGGCCCCCATGTCGACATCTTGCATATGACGTCGACAAAGCCGGAGGAAATCCTGGTCGCGATCCGCATCCCGTCAACCTTTGCGAACGCCCACTTCTACTTCGAGAAGGTGGCGGACCGGAACGCGTGGGACTTCCCGCTGGTGAACGTCGCTTCCGCCATCTCGGTTAAGAACGGCATCATCGACAATGTGCGTATCGCCTGCGGCGGGGTGAGCTGTGTGCCGCGCCGCCTCACGGCGGTCGAGCAGATCGTGAAGGGCAAGCCGATCAGCGAGGACATCGCCAAGCTCGCCGGCGCGTCGGCGACGCGGGGCGCCAAGCCGCTGAACTACAACCAATTCAAGATCCCGCTGATGGCCAATCTGGTGACGCGCGCGGTGCGTGACGCGCGGGTTTGAGGCCATGGCGCTGTTTCGATACGCGACGTCGCTTTACGGCGACTCCAATGTCGTCATCGGCGCCTCGTGGGATCTGCTCCCGTGGTTTGTCGCTGCCGGCGCGACCTTCATCATCCTGCATGCAGTGGTGAAGGCCATCGCCGGCCGACGGCACCATGCGGGCTAACGGCAGCGTAATGCTAACGGCAGCGTAATCATGAGTGCGACTGAGACCAGCGCGGCCGAGGCGGGCCCTTCTGCCACGCCCGTTGTGGCGGACACTGCCAAGCCGGACACCAACACTCGGGTTCTGAACACTCGGGTTCTGCGCCACCGCCTCGTCGACCGGATCTATCACTGGCTCATGGCTGCGTCGGTGTTCATCCTCATGGGCACTGCCTTCTTGCCGATCATGGGCTGGAAGTTCGAATGGGTCAGCCTGCATTGGATCACCGGCGTGGTCCTGACGTTGCTTGTGCTCATCCACATTGTCCGCGCGTTGTTCTGGCAGGACTGGCGTGCGATGCTTGTCGACGGCGCCGACATCCGCGACGGCGTGCGCAGTATGCGGTCGGCGCTGGGTGGACGCGGGCCGGCGCCCGGCAAGCCTGGCAAATACAAAATCTTGCAAAAGCTCTATCATCTCGCCATCGCAATCCTGGTCCTGTCGATCATTGCGAGCGGCCTTCTCATGCTGCTCAAGATCGATACGCCGTTGTGGCGACGCAATCCCTATTGGTTCGATAACGACACCTGGGGCGTCATCTATTCCGTGCACGGCTTTGCGGCTTTGGCGATGATTACACTGGTGATGATTCACATCTATTTCGCGTTGCGGCCGGAGGAGTGGTGGCTTACCCGGTCGATGTTCCGCGGCACCATCAGCCCTAAGGAATATGCCGAGCACTGCGACGCCAGCCGCTGGCGCGCCGAGGACAGAGCCTGATCACAGCGCCCGCCAACAATCGACTCTTAGACAATCATCAGAAAAGGAAGATGCTCATGGCTGCCGGAATGACATTTGCCGACGCCATCGATGTCATCGAAGAGACCTATGAATTCATGCTGGCCTATGCGGCGCAGGGCCGCCGGCGCGAGGACGAGGAAGACCCCGGTTCCGGCATCCGCGAGCGCCTGACGCGGGCGGAAGCCGCACTCGGCGTCATCGCCTCAGCCACCCTTGATGCGGTGGGCGGCACAGAGGTGCAGACTGTGGCTGTGGCTGAGTTCCTCGATGTGGTCAAAGTCGACGCCACAAGGGCGCGCGCAGCCTATCGCCTGGTGCTGGCGCAGCCTTCGATCGGCTCGCAGGTCGTCGACAATCTCAATGCGACCACCCATGTGCGCACGTTGCTGACCGACCTGTTCCTGCTCGACGAGACGATCGGGATCAGTGGAGTCTAGACGAGGCTCGTAGGATGGGTAGAGCTACATAGCGCGTTCTTTACGCGCTATGTAGCGAAACCCATCATCGACCCACGCCGCTGGATGATGGGTTTCGCGATAACGCGTGAAGAACGCGTTTTCGCTCTACCCATCCTACATTCTCAACCTTGCGCCTACTGGAGCACACACTATGACTGCATTGAATGTCGGCGTCATCGGCATCGGCGCGTTCGGCTCGCGCGTGGCGTTGCGCCTGCTCTGGAACGGCTTCCACACCCTCCAGCTTTATGACGTGAACGACATCTCGACCCGCCAGTTCACCAACGATTATGGCGGAATGCTCACCGGTTCACCCAAGATGATGGCTCAAGTCTGCGATGCGGTGGTTACGGTGCTGCCATCAGCCTTGGAACTGCGGGAAGTCTGTTTCGGCTGGGAAAATCTTGCAAAAGGATTCCGCGAAGGTGGCATCGTGATCAATCTCGGCATCGTTGACCCAACGGAGATCATCGCCATCGCGCACGAACTTGGCGCGCACGGCGTCACACTCATCGACGCGCCGGCCTTCGGCACACCGGCGCAGGCCAAGGAAGGCAAACTCAATCTGCTGGTCGGCGGCGAGGAGGCGGCATTCGCACGCGTGCGCCCCGTGCTGGAGACGCTCGCGCAAAAGGTCGAGCGCATCGGCGAGGTCGGCGCGCCGCAGGCGCTGGGCGCAATCGCGGACTATATCCGCGGCGCTGAACTCATGGCCGCGAGCGAGGCGCTGCGGCTCGGACAGCGCTTTGGTCTTTCGCCGGACTTCCTTCTGCGGACCAATCATGAAGGGGGACGCACGGACCTGGGCGCAGTCCTGCGCGAGGAGGTTCTCACGCGCCGATTCCAGTCAGGGCGCTCGCTCGGCATGATCCGCGGCAATATCGAATTGGCCGCAAAACTTGCGGCCACCCTGAATATCATCTCGCCGATGCTCGAAGCCACAAAGACGGCCTGGAGCGAAGCCGACGCGCAACTCGGATCCGGCGCCGATCACACAGCGGTCATCCGCTGGCTGGAAAGTCTGCAGATGCCGGACGAAGCCGACGAACAACCCGAGCAAGTCGAAGGCGTAGCGGAGGCATAAATGGATTTAATTTATGGTGTCACCGTAATGGCTCAATGCCAATACGGCGGATAACCTGAATTGTGGTTCTCTGCTTCAAGCCTTCGCAACATTGCCGGCCACTCCAAAACGCCCCACGGCCGCCTTGTGCCTGGCCGGTAAAGATGGGTCGTGTGAGCGATGACATTTTCATTGGGCACTACCAAGCGGGACCCTGCCGCCATGGCATCGACCTGCGATCGGCAGGCCAGTTCGAGCTGGTACATGGTGTTGAACGCCTGTGGAATCGTCGGGCCGCAGGCCAGGAGCCCATGGTTGCGCAAGATCATGGCATCGTGATTTGCGAGATCGCGGACCAGCCGCTCGCGCTCATCGAGCTCGATCGAAGGCCCCTCGTAGTCGTGATAGCCGATGTGGCCGGGAAAACGCATCGCCGTTTGCGATAACGGCAAAAGTCCACACTCCATCGCCGAAACCGCCATGCCGGCGCGCGTATGCGTGTGCAGCACGCAGCTGACATCCGGGCGGGCGTGGTGGATGGCGCCATGGATCACATAGCCGGATTTGTTGATGCTGTAATCGGTCTCGGGCTTCCAAAGGATGTTGCCCTCAAGGTCGATCTTGACGAGGCTCGAAGCGGTGATTTCCCGGTACGTCATGCCGTAGAGGTTGATCAGCAGATGGTCGTCGCTGTCGGGGATGCGGGCCGTGATGTGGTTGGAGGCCATATCCGACATGTCATAGCAGTCGATCAGGCGGTAGCAGGCCGCGAGATCGAGGCGCGTCTGCCATTCGGAGGCGCTGACCTCGTCACGTATGGATTTGAAGTCGGTTGTGTAGTTCATGGCGCCAAGATGTATCACCCTTTGCGTCGACTGGCGCGTCCGGGTTTGTGAGCCGCCTCCCCGCCGCCGAAGATCGCCGCCGCCGCCGCGCGGGCCGTGTTGTCGATGTGCTGTGCGAGCGCCGCGCAGGCGCGCCCGGCATCGCGCGCGAGCGTCGCCGCGACGATCTCAGAATGTTCGGCGCTCAGGCCGCGGCGCGGGATCGGCCGCCGCAACACAGTGCGATGCCGATAGCGCTGCGACTGGTCGTAGAGAAGTTCGGTGAAACGGATGAGCCAGCGCGACGGACAGCCCGAGATCAACGCCATATGGAACTGCCGGTTTGCGCGCTCCCATCCCATGATGACGTCCGGCGTCGCCTCGGTCATCGAGGTCTCGACCCGCTCAAGGCTGTGGGTCGCCGCCACCACCCGTCCCTCCCATTCCAGGGGCCCGAGTTCGATCGACTGGCGCAACGCCTCGACCTCGATGACTTTGCGCGCAGCCGTGAGGTCGGCAAGTTCAGCGCGGGTAATCGGCGAGACCCAATAGCCGCGCTGTGCCTCGCATTCCACGAGGCCATCGGAAACAAGCCGCGACAACGCTTCGCGCACCGCACTGGCACCAAAGCCGTAGGTTTGGCGCAAGAACTCGATCCGCAGCTTCTCGGACGCGGCCAGAACGCCTGCGATGATGTCCTCGCGCAAGCGCCAATAGGCGCCTTCGATCTGACTGCCGGGCTCTTCCCTCTCCACCGGGTGGGTCAGCGCGGCGATCTTGGGTGCGGCCATCTTGGGTGCAGCCGCCTTGAGTGCAACCATTGCGTCCCCGCAAAGTTTGTTGTTGTGACGTTGACAAATCGAAGAGGCAGAATAAAATCGATAATCCGTAATTTCAACGATTTTTTTGACCAAAATCGTTGACGATGCCGAATGTTGGAGAAGCGCCACCGCGCACCGGCTAACGAAAGGAGCACCCATGAAAAAACTCGTTTTGGAAACGACCGCGCCGTTCCAGGGACTGCCTGAACTCGTGGCCCACGAGGAAGGCCTGTTCGAAAAGGAAGGCATCAAGATCGAGTGGGCCGACCGTGACGAGGCCGGCATCAAGACGGCCGACACCTCGCTGACCGACGTCAAGGGCGCCAACATGTTCGTGAGCCACGGCACGCTCCTCGAGCAGGGCAAGGCCGATATGTACAACGCCTGCGAATGGGGCAATTATTGCCGCGCGGGCGGCAGCAGCGTCGGCAGCCGCCAAGTCGGCCGCCGCGGCATCGTAACCTACGCGGCCATCGTGGTGCGGCCCGATTCGCCGGTCTTCACCGCCCAGCAGTTGGCGAACCGCACTGTCGGCGTGCCGTTCTATGCCGGCACACACTATCTCGCACTGCACATGCTCGAAGGATTCCTGCCGCGCGACCAGATCAAGGTCTGCGCCGCCCCGAGTGGTTCGCGCAACCGTTTCAACCTGATGATGAAGGGCGAGATCGAAGCGACCACGCTCACCGAGCCCTATATCACCCTCGCTGAAAAGAAGGGCTGCCGCGTCATCTGCTCGGCCTTCTATCACGGCACGGAAGTCGCATCCGACCGCGTCGACGCCGACACCTATCGGGCGTTCAACAACGCGGTGCGCGAAGCAGTGCGGCGCATCAATGCCGACAAGCAAGCCTACCTGCACTATTTCATCGACTACCACAAAGCCAAGGATCCGGAGATCGGCACGCTCAAACCGGAAGATCTCCGTGCCGGCCGGCTCGTGGTGATGGACCCCGCGCCGATCCCGGATGACGAATTGAAAAGGACCTACGAGTGGGTCCGCAGCTGGGGCATGCTGGACGAAACGGAATCTCCGCTGCAGCTCGTCAACATGAACGTACAAGCCCAAGCGCACGAGGCAACGCAGTAGGGGCGTCGCGTCGTTCGTAGTTCCGCGTTTACGCGGCCTTTCATCGCGTGTTGGAAAGTAAGGGCCGCCCGCGGCGAAGCCGCCGTAAAGGCGGGACTACAAACAAAGTCGCATGATTGGGTTGTTATTGAAGTGTCCGTAGCCGGAGTCGTCGTTCCGAATTGTATTTCATGGGGTCTTCTCAATCATCTGGATCATTAACCGGCGAGGCGCCTCGCGTGATTGGCACGTCGGTGCCGCGGCTCGAAGATCTGCCGCTCGTGCTTGGGCAGGGGCTGTTCGCAGCCGACGTCAATTTCCCATCACAGCTGCACATGCGCGTGGTCCGTTCGCCGGTCGCACACGGGCGGATCGTCTCGGTTGATGTCGCAAAGGCATTGGCGTCACCGGGTGTATTCGCGGTCTGGACCATTGGCGACATCGCCGATCTGCCGCCGATCGATTTCCGCGACGATCGCGTCGAGCCGCTCATCCCCTATCGCCAGCCGCTGCTCGCGCGCGAGCAAGTGCGCTATGTCGGCGAACCCGTCGCGGTCGTGTTCGCGGAGGACGCCTATGCGGCGGAGGATGCGGCCGAACAGGTTACGATCGAGATTGAATCAGCGACGGCGGTCGTCGCTGCCGACAGCAATCATGCGATCGAACCGATGATCATCGAGAAGGCCTATGGTGACATCGAGGGTGCATTTGCAGCCGCCCACGCCGTCGTATCGCTTGATCTGTCGATCGGACGCCACAGCGGTGTGCCCCTGGAAACGCGCGGCGCAATTGCGCGTCACGATATCGATCGCGACATCCTCGAACTGCACGGCGCCGCCAAGGTGCCGCATCGCAATCGCGAGCAGATCGCAAAGATCCTCGGCCGGCCGCTGTCATCCGTGCATCTGTTCGAAGGCCATGTCGGCGGCGGGTTCGGGGTGCGGGGCGAGCTTTATCCGGAAGACGTGCTGGTTTGCGCCGCGGCATTGCGGTTTGCGCGACCCGCGAAATGGATCGAAGACCGCTACGAGCATTTCGTCGCCACCAATCATTCGCGCCAGCAGCGCCACATGATCCGCGCTGCGGTTGATGCCGAGGGCCGCATCCTAGGGCTGGACGACGAATTCTTCCACGACCAGGGCGCCTATGTGCGCACCCATGGGGCGCGCGTGGTCGATCTCACGGCAGGGATGCTGCCCGGCCCCTATCGCATGCCGAATTATCGCGCCCGCGGCCGCTATCGACTGACCAACAAGACGCCGGCTGCGACCTATCGCTCGCCAGGGCGATACGAAAGCACATTCGTGCGCGAGCGCCTGATCGATGCCATCGCGAACAAGCTCGCGATTGATCCCATCGACGTGCGCCGCCGCAATCTCATCGACAAGTCCGAAATGCCATTCTGTCGACCGCTGCATACGCTCGGCGATGAAGTCGTGCTCGATTCCGGCGACTATGCGGACCTGCTCGACAAGACTCTTGCCCGTCTCGATTGGAGCAGTTTGCAAAGCCAATTGGCCGAGCGCCGGCGCAAGGGCGAATTCGTCGGCGCCGGCCTCGCCATGTTCGTCGAAAAGAGCGGGCTTGGGCCCCGGGACGGCGTGAAAATCAGCGTCGCGCCATCGGGCGCGGTCGAAGTCGTCACCGGTGGCGCTTCACTCGGCCAAGGCTTCGAGACCGTGATGGCGCAAATCTGCGCCGAGACGCTGGGCGTCGACTATGCTTGCATCCGCGTCGTGCACGGCCAGACCAACCGGATCGAACAAGGTATCGGGGCGCATGCGACGCGCGCGACCGTCATGACCGGATCAGCCACGCAGGTGGCCGCCCTCAAGGTACGGACGCGCGCGCTGGAAACCGCGGCGCAATTGCTGCAAACTCCGACAGACCAACTTACCATTGTGGACGGGCGCGTATCGCGCCTAGCCGCGCGCGCAGGCCACGCCGGCACTGGGCCATCCCTTACCCTCGCTGAGATCGCGACACGACTCTCTGGCGAAGGAGGATTGCGTGCCGAAGGCTGGTTCGTCACCGAACACATGACCTATCCCTACGGAGTGCATGTCGCTGTCGTGAATGTTGATCGCGGGACGGGAGGCGCGCGGGTTGAACGCTATCTCATCGGCTATGACGTCGGCCGCGCCGTCAACCCCATGCTGGTTGATGGCCAATTGGTCGGCGGATTGGCCCAAGGCCTGGGCGGCGCCCTCTTTGAAGAATTCACCTACAATGAAGATGGAACGCCGCTCGCCACCACCTTTGCGGACTATCTGATGCCGACGGCGCATGAAATTCCGCATGTCGATGTGCTGCTCACCCAGGATGCGCCAAGCCCACGCAATCCACTCGGCCTCAAAGGTGCAGGCGAAGGCGGCGTCAATGCGGCCGGCGCCGCGATCGCGGCTGCGATCGACAATGCCATCGGACAGCCGGGCGCGGTCACGCGGCTGCCGGTGACGCCCGCGCGCTTGCATGCGCTCATCAAGGCGCGTCGATAACGGGGGCGGACGGGCGCTGGCCGAGCAAACTTCCCCGGGGTATTGGCTGATCGCCTGCCTTCAACGCGCCGCGATCGGGCGGTAGATTGGAACCATCCGGCACAGCCGGTGGGATCGACATGCCACAGTTTTGACGGCAATATTCATGGTAAACGCGAGCTTGGCCCGCGCTTGGACACCGATTTGGCATGGTGGGGCTTGGCGTTGGGTTGATGGGAGGAAGAATGCGAGCGAAACTGCCTATATTGATAGGCTTCGGCCTAGTCGCCATGATGAGTGCCAATAGCGTCCAACCGGCACATGCCCAGTTAGGCCGCTCATTCGAACACTTAGAAGACCAACCCGGCTATGTGCCAAACGCGGCCGAAGAGCGGCTCGACATCGCGTTGCAGCGCCAGGCCGTGTACTTCCGGACGACCGAACCGCCAGGCACCATCGTGGTTCATACCTCGGAACGTTTCTTGTATCTGGTGCAAGGCGACAACCGCGCCATCCGCTATGGAATAGGCGTTGGACGCGACGGATTTCAATGGTCGGGCATTCACAAGATTACCCGCAAACAAGAATGGCCTGACTGGACGCCGCCGCCGGAAATGATCCAACGGCAACCGTACCTTCCTCGTTTCATGGCCGGCGGCGCGGGAAATCCGATGGGCGCTCGCGCGCTCTATATCGGCAACACCGTCTACCGCGTTCACGGAACCAATCAGCCCCAGACGATCGGCAGCGCGGTTTCGTCAGGATGCTTTCGCCTGGTGAACGGCGACATCATCGACCTTTATGGCCGGGTGCCGGTTGGAACCAAGGTCGTCGTGCGACATGCGCCTACTTTGTAACCGGCCTGCTTGGGGAGAGATGTTTCAATGACCACCAAATCCTTTATCGCCGCGGCAGCCGCAATTGCTGTCACGGCAACGACCGCACATGCGCAAACCCTGAAGTCCGTGCGGGATCGCGGCCAACTCATCTGTGGAGTAAGTCAAGGCCTGCCGGGCTTTTCCATCCAGGGCGAGCAAGGCCGATGGACAGGCTTTGACGCTGATTTTTGCCGCGCTCTCGCTGCTGCCGTTTTCAACGACGTTTCCAAGGTCCAATTCGTACCGCTCTCCGCGAGCGAGCGCCTTATCGCACTTCAATCCAAACGAATTGATGTTTTATCGCGCAACACGACCTGGACATTGGGGCGGGAAGCCGAACTCGGAATCATATTCGCCGCTACGACTTTTTACGACGGCCAGGGCTTCATGGTCCCCAAGGCACGCAAAATCGAATCTCCACCTGAGCTTGCCGATAGGATGATCTGCGCCCAGTCCGGCACGACCACCGAAGTCAATCTTGCGGACTTTTTCAGAAACGCCCGCCTGACTTACAAAGTGACGACCTTTGCGACCGCGGACGAAGCGTTGAATGCCTATGCGGCCGGCCGTTGCGACGCCATCACGTCCGACTCCTCGCAACTGCACGCGCAGCGCGTTACATTATCGGCTCCGCTCGATCATGATATCCTTCCGGACATCATCTCGAAAGAGCCCCTTGGTCCCGCGATTCGCCAGGACGATCCTCAGTGGCAAACCATCGTCAAGTGGGCCCATTTTGCGATGGTGAACGCCGAAGAACTGGGCGTTAGCCGGGCGAACATCGACGAAGCCATGAAGTCGCAGCGTCCCGATGTTCGGCGCCTTCTAGGACTTGAAGGGAGTTATGGGGAGCAACTGGGTCTAACCAAGGATTGGGCTGCGCGAATTGTTCGTCTGGTCGGAAACTATGGCGAGGTGTTCGAGCGCAATGTCGGCAGTTCCTCAAAGTTGGCGATCCCGCGTGGCATCAACAGCTTGTGGGACCGCGGCGGCATCCAATACGCCCCGCCAATTCGGTGAAGCGGAACGAATGCGATTGCAGCAAACCACAAAATCTCACAACCTGCGATCGATGGCGGCACCTGCATACAATAAGATGTTGCCGCAGCAAAAATAAGCAGCAAACAAGGAACCGCTGCGCCTCCCCGCGCGACTAATGCGATCATAAGCGGGAGGCGCTATCCTATGATCGATATCTTTGCCACCGTCTTGATTGCGTTGGTCATGTTTGGCATCATGGGCATGGTCCTCGTACCGGCCAGTTCGACCCGTTCGCGGCCGCGCGGAGTAGATCAACGCGCCGCCTTGGTTCAATGGTACACCAAATACCTTGCGCCTCCTCGCACCAGGGGATGATTCCGTGGTGAGACGCTCCGTTTCAGGCTTTGAGGAAAATTTGTTCTTCCTAGCGTTGGACTTCAAACTCTCCCCATCGGAATTTCTCGTTCGAGTCCCGCCATTACGGCGGCTTCGCCGCGGGCGGCCTTTCTTACTTGAAGGTAGAGCCGCCTAAAGGCGGGACTCCAAACAGGAAATTCTGATCCGTTGGTCGACCAACGAATCCCTGCTTAGTCAAGCTTCGGCGGAATCGCAAATGCGACCTTGTCGAGACCCGCCTCCCCCATCAATCGCGCCCCTTGGAAGCGCGCTTCGCCTAAGAAAACCGCCCCCGGCATGAAGATGCCGGAGCAAAATTCCGCTCCGTTGAAACTCACGCTCTGGGCAAAGCGGGCTTTCGAGAAATCAGCGACGCCTGCAATTTGGGCATTTTCGAAACTCGCCTCACCGCGAAATCTTGCCTCGGCAAGCGACAGCCTGCCGCGCATGCTTTCGACAGCTTTGTTGCTCTCAAACTTTGCCTGGTCAAAGCAAGCGGTGGAATCGAACTGAGCGTTCATGAAGAAGCCTTCAGAGACAAAGCGGCTTTGCGCAAAGTCCGCCGCTTGCCTGAAGCGCGCAAAACTGAAAGCCGCTCCCCGCTCGAATTGTGCGACTGAAAATCGCGCGGACGCACGAAATTTCGTACCAACGAAACTCGCATAGCCCGCAAAAACAAATCCGCTGAAATCCACCGGCTCTTTGAATTCATGATAAGAGAAGAGAGCTTCGCTCTCTTTCAGCCAGTTTGCGGTTTCGCGATTCGCCGGATAGGGCTCGCCGCGACGGTCTTTTGCTATTTTCCACAGCGAGCAGATTTCAAGCGCCTGCCGCTTGGCGCGCTGGGCGTCCGACCAGGCATTCCAGGCCTCGCGTCCGCGCGCATAGAGTTTGAGGGAAGCCGGGGTATCCACAAGCTGTGCTCCGGAGAAAATGGGGGTCTGTCCCTAGGAGTGCACCCCTGTCGTGAGACACGAAAATTGAAGACAGACCCCAGGTTGCGCGCATTCACTTGCGTTGTCGTAGCGCCGTCAGAGCCTTTGCGGCGGGCGTGCCCGACCGTTCGCTTATGTATTTCGCCACGGCCTGATCAACGAAAGCGTGCTGTCTAGCGTTTGACTGCAACGCCCATAATGCACTGCGGAATATATAATTTGTCGCGCGACCTCGTCGCCATATTTTGTACGCAGTCCCTGCAGCCCCTCCTTGGGCCCACCGATCATGGCCACGACCGTCTTAGCGACATCTATCGCAGTATCTTCCGATCGATTTGCAGTCTGAGCAAAGTAGTCGATGATCAAACGGACATAGCGAGCATCTCCACTCCCGAAGGCAGCGCCCCATAAAATATCCAGATGCGTCGGGGTCGCGATCTGCAGATTCTCCAATCGCGTCGGGAGGCCAGCTAACTCGGACTTCAACCGCTCGTCCAATTCTATTTCCTTAAATCTCGATCGTAGATTATCGGATTTCAATACATTGCTCGAAAGCCGCAAGGCCACCGCAAGGGTTTCGATGGTCTTTGCGTCCGGCTTAGCGGGAATCAGCCGGTCAATCCAACTTGGATGAGATCGGAACACAACCGCAAACAAACCTACGATTGGTTGATACGCCTGCCAGTTCCGCAATCCCGGTAGCTTTCCGAACTCGTCAAAAAAGCCGACGAGGCGCTCCGGGCGTGGATCCGCATAGAAAAACGTCATCAATTTTTCGGCCGGATCGGGTGGGCCTTGGGTTTGTGCCACGGCGACGTTCGCCGTTAGGAGAACGGGCATCCACGCAGCGACACGGAGCCAATTGAGAATTCGGGCGCGGAATGTCATACCGAGGCTCCGTGATCAATGGATTAAGGCCCGTGGCCGGTCGTCGCAATTTCGAAGCTTTGAACCAAGTGTCCCCAGTTCAACCCCTATCTCGCGCGGATATTAGGCACTTTCTGAATTCGCTGGAAGCCTGAATGGACGGTGCCCTCACCTCCTATTGTCGGGCTCCCCGCCATGAGGACTTTTTTGCAACTCGTCCTGGACGTTGTATGTATCAAGTATTGGCGCACCCACACTGAACAAATCTTCCCCGCAACGACCTTGACTTTCCACGAGGCCAGAATGGACTTCGAACTGCCCGACGAACTCAAGCTCCTCAAAGAAAATCTTCGTAAATTCGTCGACCGGGAATTGATCCCGCTTGAGCGCGAGGTCGTGGGCGACATCAGGCTGCAGAAGGAGCTGCCGAAAAAACTGCGCCCGAAGGTCGACGAACTCGGGCTCTGGAACTACGACGTACCCGAGGAATTCGGCGGGCTGGGCCTCGGCATGATGGCGAAGGTCATCGTCTGGAGCGAAGTGTCGCGAACCACGGCGCTGCCGTCGCGCGCGCTCAGCATATTCGGCTTTCCGGTGAGCCCGATCCTCTACACACTCACGGGCCGCGCACGCGACGAATATCTGATGCCGGTCATCCGCGGCGAAAAGACAAGTTGCTTTGCCCAGACGGAGGCCGATGCCGGTTCTGATCCGGCCGCCATGCGTACGCGCGCGGTGCGCGACGGCGACGACTACGTCATCAACGGAGTCAAGCGCTTCATCACCGGCGCCGACGAGGCTGACTTCACGCAGGTGTTTACTGTGACCGATCCCGAAAAGCGTGCGCGCGGCGGCATCACGGGCTTCCTGGTCGACATGAATACGCCGGGCGTCAAGGTGTCGGCATCTTATGACCTGATGGTCGACGACAAGCCCTGCGAAATCGTCTTTGACAATGTGCGGGTGCCGGCCTGGAAACGGATCGGCAACGAGGGCGACGGTTTCCGGCACGCGCAGTCGTGGCTCAATTCCGGGCGCATCCGCCACGGCGCGCGCAGCCTCGGCATCATGGAGCGCTGCTTCGATCTGGGATCCGCCTACGCCAAACAGCGCAAGACTTTCGGCGCATACCTGGCCGAGCGTCAGTCGGTGCAATGGCCGCTCACTGAAATCTACATGGACGCGCACAAATTGCGGCTGATGCTCTATCATGCGGCATGGAAGGCCGACCGTGGCGAGGACTGCCGGGAAGTGGCCTTCATGGTCAAAATTTTTGGCGATGAACAGTCGTTCCAGGCAGCCAACCGCTGCATGCAAATCCATGGCGGCATGGGCCTGTCGAAGGAATTGCCGATCGAGCGCTTCTTCCGCGACCAGCGCAGCATGATGATCACCGAGGGCGCGGTCGAGGTATTGCGCATGGCGCTTGCGCGGATGATTCTCGGGATCAAGTAGGCTTCGATGTCGACTGAATCCAAGACACAGCGGATCGCGCGGCTCACCCCCGTCAGCGATGTACTCTCGTGGATCGACACGCATGTCGCCGCAGTGGCACCGCGCTCGGGCGACCTCCATAGCGTCGGCGGCGTATTGGCCGAAGATGTATTGGCACCCACTGGCCTGCCCGCCGCCGCATGCGCGCTACGGGATGGGTTTGCGGTTTCCGCTGAGGCAACAGCGGATGCCAGTGCCTACACGCCGGTTACGCTATCCGCGCAGTCGCGGGTCGAGGTCGGGGATGTTTTGCCGGAGGGCACGGATGCGGTCGCACCGCTCGATGCCGTAACCCTCCGCGACGGTCGCTACGCCGCGCTACTTCCAGTCGCAGTTGGCGAGGGTGTGCTCATCCCTGACGGTGACGTCCGCGCCGGCGTGATCTTGCGCCGGGCGGGACAGCGGCTGCGTGATATCGATCGATCAGTCCTTGCGATTGCCGGCGTTGAACGCGTGTCCGTGCGCGAGCCGCGCATCCGGTTGGTGCAGGCGCGTACCGACAGTGATGGCGTAATCGCGCCCGTCCGCGGCTTGATCGCGCGCGCCATCACTGCGGCCGGTGGCTTGGTGGAGGAAACGAGCGCGACGGCGCCGCATGCTGAAAGCCTCAGCGCAGCGCTCAGCGATGCAACTGCCGATGCCGTCATCGCGTTTGGCGGAACCGGCAGCGGACACTCGGATACAAGCGTGCACACGCTGGCGCGGCTGGGCGGCGTCGATATCCACGGTATCGCGGTTTCCCCGGGAGAGACCGCAGCCTTCGGGCGCGTTGGCGCGCGGCCGGTGCTGCTCATTCCCGGCCGTTTCGACGCCGCGCTGGCAGTCTGGCTGGTCATCGGCTGGCCACTGCTCGCTCGCCTTTCAGGCTTGCGCGAGGAGCAACCGACATCCGCAGCTACGCTAACGCGGAAAGTCGCCTCCTCCCTCGGTATGACGGAAGTCATTCCAGTGCGTGTCCACGATGGTGCGGCGGATCCGCTCGCTTCCGGCTATTGGCCGCTCGCCGCAGTCGCAGCAGCTGATGGCTGGATCCTGGTGCCTCCCGACAGTGAAGGTTACCCCGCCTTTGGTAAGGTCGTGGTAAGAGCCTGGCCATGACCGACCTTGCCCAACGGACACTGGAACAGACCGCCGACCTGCTGGCTGCCGTCCGACGCGCGGCGCGCCAGGAACAGTTTCTTCAAGTGGTGTCGGCCGAAGAGGCGCGCGCGCGTTTTGCCCGCCTTACCTCACATTTGCCGCTTGGTGCCGAGACCGTCACTTTGGTGGCGGCGCTCGGACGGGTGCTCGCCCATGACGTGACCGCGCCGATTGACGTTCCCCCCTTCGACCGCGCGAGCGTCGATGGCTTCGCCGTGCGCGCAAGCGACATGGCCGGCGCGACCGACATGGGGCCGCGGCGTCTGCGGCTCAATGACGAGGTCATCGTTTGCGGTCACGCACCGACGCTGACCGTTGCCTCCGGCACGGCCAGCACAATTGCTACCGGCGGCGTGCTCCCGCGTGGTGCGGATGCCGTGGTCATGATCGAGCACACCGACCTGGTCGAACACGCAGCCGCGCCCGAGATCGACGTCCGCCGTTCGATCGCGCCTGGACAGTTCATCGCCTATGCGGGCTCCGACATCGCCAGGGGCGAGGTGGTGCTCCGCCGCAGCGCCCGCATCGGCTCGCGCGAAATCGGCATGCTGGCTGCCTGCGGAATTGCCCACCTTGACGTGGTGCGCAGGCCGAGGGTCGCGGTCATTTCAACGGGCGACGAGTTGACGCCACCTGGGGCGCCTCTCAAGCCCGCTTCCGTCTATGACAGCAACGGTCCGATCATCGCCGCGGCAGTGACGGAGGCCGGCGGCGAGGCGGTTGCCTTCGGCGCCATCCCGGACGATGAAGCCACGCTTGAAGTCACGGTGCGCTCCGCACTCGCAAGCTGTGATATCGTCTTGCTTAGCGGTGGCACCTCGAAAGGCGCCGGCGACCTCTGCCACCGTGTTGTATCGCGCCTAGGCTCCCCGGGCATTATCGTGCATGGCGTGGCCCTCAAGCCTGGCAAGCCGCTGTGCCTTGCGGTTGTCGACCGCACACCGCTTGCGGTGCTGCCGGGCTTCCCGACATCTGCGATTTTCATCTTTCATGCCTTCATCGCGCCGTTGATAAGGTCACTTGCCGGACTGCCGCCCGAAGGCGCGCGCACCATCGAGGCCGAAACGCCTGTGCGAATTATCTCCGAACTCGGGCGTCGCGAATTCATCCTGGTCGCGCTGGCCGACGGCGAGCATGGGCCGGTCGCATTCCCGACCCCGAAAGGGTCCGGTTCGGTCACGAGCTTTTCGCAAGCTGACGGGTTTCTCGAAATCGACGAACTTGTCTCGTCACTCGACGCCGGTACATACGCCCGCGTCACCCTGATCGGCAATGCCGCCGCATTGCCCGATCTTGTGATTATGGGCAGCCATTGCATTGCCCTCGACGTCGTCGTGGGGACGCTCGCCGAGACGGGATTTTCGGCGCGTACCATCGCGGTCGGCAGCCTCGGGGGCGTCACCGCGGCCGAGCGTGCCGAATGCGATCTCGCACCCGTGCATCTCGTCGATCCGGCCACGGGGGTTTACAACGCGCACCTCGTGCGTCCGGGACTTGCGCTCGTCAAGGGGTGGCAGCGTATGCAGGGTTTCGTCCATCGGCCCGGCGATGCACGTTTTGCCGGCCGCAGCGCCGTCGAGGCGATCAAAGGCGCACTCTCCGACGAGAACTGCCTCATGATCAATCGAAACGCCGGTGCCGGTACACGCGTGCTGATCGATCAACTCCTCGGGGGCGTGCGGCCCGCAGGTTACAGCAACCAGCCGCGCTCGCACAATGCAGTCGCCGCCGCAGTCGCGCAGGGCCGCGCAGACTGGGGCATCGCGATTGAATCAATCGCGCAACTTTACGGGCTCGGCTTCCTGCCGATCGGCCCTGAAGACTACGATTTTCTCTTGGTTGAAAGCCGCCGGCAGCGCCCGGCGGTGCAAGCCTTCCTTGCTGCCCTGCGCAATGATGACACGCGAGCAAAAATCGGGAAGCTTGGTATGCATCAGGTGGATGATTGAATGTCCTTGGGACACTTCGGCCAACAAGTGCTACGGGTCCGTGGACTCCCGTCGTTTGGAGTCCCGCCTTTAGGCGGCCTTGAATCGCGAGCAAGAAAGAAAGAGCCGCCCGCGGCGAAGCCGCCGTAAAGGCGGGACTCCAAACAAGGCCACCTGATTCAGATCTAGATTTCGCTACGCGTCAGAAGCGCTGCCCTCCTCCTGGAGCGAGGATCGTAAATCCCTGCCGTTCGAACGCGGCACGCGCCGCCGGTGACCGGACAAATTCAAGGAACACGGACGCGTCAAGTTTGGTGGACGTTTTCGTGACAGCAACCGGATAGATGATCGGAGGATGTGAGTCTTCGGGAAACGTGCCGACAATTTTCACGGCCGGATCGGAAACGGCATCCGTCTGGTAGACGATGCCGAATGGCGCCTCGCCGCGCGACACGAAGAGAAGTGCGGACCGTACGTTTTCGGCCGGCGCTATCTTATCCTTGACGCCGTCCCAGGCACGGAGACTTTCGAGCGCGACCTTGCCGTATTTGCCCGCCGGAACCGTGTCGACGTTGCCCATTGCGAGACGGCCGCCTTTCAGCAGCGCCGCAAGATCGACACCTCCGACCAGCGACACCGCTGCATTGGAATCCTTCGGCGCGATCAGCACCAGCCTGTTACCCAGAAGGTTCGACCGGGTGTCCGGCTTGATCAGGTTCTTCTGCTGACCGTAATCCATCCAGTCCAAATCAGCCGAAATGAATATGTCGGCTGGCGCGCCTTGCTCGATCTGCCTGATCAGCATGTTGCTGGCCGCATAGGAGATGACGACCTTCTTGCCGGTCTCCCGCTGCCACTGCGTTGCAATTTCATCGAGCGCATTCTTCAGGCTGGCTGCCGCGAAAACCAGAACGTCCCTGCTCTGCGCGGCTGCCGGGTTGGCGGCTAACCCCAACGCCACGAAAGCGCCAAGCCACGCACCAAGCCAGGATCTCCGCGTTGAGTTCATTGCCGTCTCCTTCGCTACGCTATATCCACTTGAACATATCGCAATCTAAGGGAGGTAGCCAATGGACGCGATTCGGCTGACAGTGCGCGTGGATTTTGGGTCGGACCGTGCGCTTGGACCCGGAAAAATCAGGCTCCTGGAAGCGATCGGGGAAACCGGCTCGATTTCGCAGGCCGGCCGCCATCTCGACATGTCCTACCGCCGTGCGTGGCTCCTGGTCGATGATATGAACCGCTGCTTTCGCATCCCCGTCGTGACGACCCAGCCCGGTGGGGCGCAAGGTGGCGGGGCGGCGCTGACATTGTTTGGGCAAAACCTGATCGACAACTATCGGACGATCGAGAAGCAGGCCATGGCGGCCGTCAAGCCGCAGTTGCACGATCTCGAATCGGCCCTGCGTAACCGCACGCGCCGCCCCGAGAAGCCGCTGAAGAAGACATCGATTAAAGCCACAACTGCGAGGCGATAGCTGGTTGGTAATCGCTATATTCTATTGTATATGGCGAAATGTAAAGGGACAATTGGATGGCCACTCGAATTCCCTCCGGGCTACGCGCCCACACTCGTAAAAATCGCGTATTTACAACTGGATACAAACGAATAAGGTGAGTTACGATTGTGTGTGAGCCAAGAGTCTTGCGGCACATTCGGTATGCTCCCTCTCCCCTTTGGGGGCGGCAAAGCCCCCGAGAGGGTTGGGGTGAGGAGGAACGACCCCGGAGGCGTTAGGTTAAGCATGGTTATATCCATAGCCTAGTGCTGTCGGGATACGATCTCTCGATAAGTCGGGAACCCCCTCACCCCAACCCTCTCCCCGGAGGGTAGAGGGAGCAGACCGAGCCCGTCGCAATGTCGTTGGATCACGCCAACAGTTGCCGTCGCGAATTTTGTATTCTGCATCCTACGGAGAATCCATGTCCCTCACCGACATTGCCCATGACACCCAAAAATCCGACACCGTGAGCTATCGCGGGCTGCGTAACTGGCTCGATGAAGTCCAGAAGATGGGCGAACTGCTTTGCGTCAATGGCGCCCACTGGGACACGGAAATGGGCAGCATCACCCAGATGCTCACGGAGCAAAGCGGGGGCACGGCGCCCGCGATCCTGTTCGACGAAATACCCGGCTTCGCCAAAGGGTTCCGCACGCTCTATGGCCACTTCTCCTCGATCAAGCGGGTGGCGCTCACGCTCGGCCTGCCGCTCAAGCGGGAGCGCAATGTCGATATCGTGCAGCGCTATCACCACCGCATGCAGAACCTCAAGACACTGCCGCCGCGCTACGTCAAGGACGGGCCCGTCCTGCAGAATGTGCTGGAAGGCGACGCGGTCGACGTCTTGAAATTTCCCGTGCCCAAGCACCACGAGAAGGACACGTCGCGCTACATCGGCACCGCCTGCTGCGTCATCACTCAGGATCCCGACGACGGCTGGTACAATCTCGGGGCCTATCGGTCGCAGGTCTATGACCGCAATACCGTCGGCTGCCAGATCACCGAAGGCAAGCACGGGCGCATCCACCGCGACAAGAATTTCGAACGCGGCAAACCGATGAAGATCGCTATCGTGTGCGGCCAGGACCCGCTGCTGTTCATGCTGTCCTCAAGTCCGCTTCCTGCCGTCTGCGAATACGACATCGCCGGCGGATTGCGCGGCGAGCCGATCGACGTCATCCGCGGCCCGTACTCGGGATTGCCGATACCCGCCGATGCCGAGATCGTGCTCGAAGGCGAGACCGTGCCGGGCCAGGTGCGCTCCGAAGGACCGTTCGGCGAGTGGATGGGCTATTATTCCGACGACACACAGCCGCGGCCTTACGTGAACATCAAGTCGATCCTCTACCGCAACGATCCGATCCTGTGTTGCGCGCCGCAGCACAAACCGGTCGACGAAACGGGTCTGCTCAAGGGTATCGCCGGCGCGGCGCTCATCTGGAACGCCCTCGATGCCTGCGGGATACCGGAAGTGCTTGGCGTATGGAACCACGAGGCCGGTCCCGCCACGCGCTTTACGGTCATTCAAATTCAGCAGCGCTATCCGGGTCATGCCCGCCAGGCGCTGCATGTGGCAGCCGCCTGCCAGGGCGGCGCTTATGCGGGCAAATGGACAGTCGTGGTGGATGAGGATATCGACGCCGGCAGCCTCGACCAGGTTCTCTGGGCGATGTGCACGCGCTTCGACCCCAACGTCGACATCGACATCATCCAGAAGGCCTGGGCCTCCAAGCGCGACCCGCTGTTCCTGCCCGGCAATTTCAACAACCGCATCCTCATCGACGCCTGCATCCCCTACGACATGAAACTCAAGGGCACGTTTCCGACGACGGTCGACGTCAGCAACGATCTGCGTGGCGAGTTGCGCGCCAAGTTTCCGCACATCTTCCCGCCGATGTGAAAACGAGCCGTGCCGACGAAGTCGTCCGCACGGCTGTTGACGAGAGTGCGATGTCGAACGATCGAGACGTGACGATGACGGCGCAATTATGCAAATGCGGGTGCCGCGGGCTCCCACCTCTCCCCCCTCTTGTGGGGAGAGGTCGATCGCTTCGCTCTTCGCGAAGCGGTCGGGTGAGGGGCTCTCACCGCGGGTATGATTCGTCGTTGGAGCCCCTCACCCCAACCCCCTCCCCGCGCGCCGGCGAAGGCGCCGGAAGAGCGGGGAGAGGGCGTAGACCGCGCTCGCGGATGGTCAGTGGCTTCGCAATCGCGCTCACGCTTGCAACCGCTCCTACTATTGCAGAGGCCCAAAGCGTCGAAGAATTCTACCGCGGCAAGACCGTCAATATGATCATCGGTTATAGCGTAGGCGGCGGCTATGACCTCTATGGCCGGCTGGTGGCGCGCCACATCGGCAAGCACATCCCGGGCAGGCCGAATGTCGTGTCGCAGAATATTACGGGGGCCGGCAGCCTGCGTGCCGCGCAATACATTTATACAGTCGCCCCGAAAGACGGCACCGCGATCGGCACGTTCGGCCGCACCATCCCAACCACACCGCTGTTGGCGCCCGCTTCCGCGCAGTTCGACGGCTCCAAATTCACCTGGCTCGGCAGCGTCACCAACGAAGTGTCGACCTGCATCACATGGCATACCTCGCCGGCTAAAACCTGGAATGATTTCGTGCAAAAGGAAAGCGCCATTGGGGGCGAAGGGCCGGGCGCTGATCCCGATGTCTACGCGTTGCTCTACAAGAACGTCTTCGGTTCAAAGTTGAAACTCGTCACCGGCTATCACGGCACGACTGATATCGTCCTGGCGATGGAGCGCGGCGAAGTCGACGGCCTGTGCGGCATCTCCTGGAGCACGCTCAAGGCCCGCTACACACCCTGGATGAACGAGAAAAAGATCAACATCGTGGTGCAGGCGGCGCTCAAGAAGCAGCCGGAACTCGACC
>DATGVJ010000619.1:0-3702 GCA_035300505.1 Xanthobacteraceae bacterium | reverse complement strand
CTCAGGCTTAAGGTCGGGAGCGCCAAGCCGGACTGAAACTCCGGGTCGCCTTCAGGTCAAACTTTGCCGTGCGCGCGCGCTTGCAGCACGGCCCCTTCATCTTCGATTGCTGACGAAATGTTGCGATGCGGAGTTCGGCAGAGTCGGGCCAATTGCGGAAGTCACCAGCCGCCCAGACGGCGTGTGGCCCGTCAATGAAGCTGTTTCGCTCCATGGCTAGAATTAATAGCCAGGGCGGCGGCGAGTGCTTTAGGCCATTGTTTTCGCGCGCGCGCGGGCGTGCTCGATGAAGAGCTGCGCCACCGGGCTCAAAGCGCGGTTCTTTAGCGTGACGACCGCGATAGGACGACTATTGCGACGTAATTTGATTGGCAAAACCTTGAGCGACATCCGTTTCATGCGAGCGTGAAGCGTCACTGCTGGAATCAACGTAAGAAAATGTCCGTTAGCTGCCAGAAAAATACGGCAATAGCCCGAGAGTGTGGTCGCAGCGATCTTTGGCGGCTTCAGACCTTCCGCACGAAAGGCATTGGTGAGGACCGAACTTGCGAAGCTTTCGCCGGGCGGTAAGACCCAGTGTTCGTCTGCAAGATCAGCAAGTTTGATGCGGCGTTTCTTTGCTGCGGGATGCCCCGCACCCGACACGATCACAAGAGGATCGTCGTAAAGCGTTTCAATCTGCAAATGCTCACGATCGATTGGAGCGATGACCTGGACGATGGCGAAATCGAGCTTCCGTGCACGGAGATCATCATAAATGGCGGTCGGGTAATTGACATCGATGTGAAACTCAACGCGCGGATACCGGCGCGCCAGTTGGTCAACAACCGAGGTCACAAACCCGGCAGACAACGATTCAGTGCAGCCCACCCGCACCGTTCCCGCAGTCGGGTCCGACAGGAATTCGATATCGGCGAAGCCCTTACGAAGATCGTCGAGAACGGCGGCGCCGCATTTCACCAAGGCATCCCCGTAGGGGGTGAATTCGATGCCTTTGCGTCCCCGCTCCAGCAATCGTTTGCCGAGCGCGTGTTCAAGTCCCGCAATAGCCTTTGAAATGGCTGGTTGCGAGTAGTTGAGACGGCTTGCTGCTTTTCCGATGCCGCCGGTCTCGGCGACCGCCATCAGCATCTGCAGATCCTTGAATTTCAGGCGCCGTCCAATTTTTTCATCCCAAGTCACACTTCGACCCCTGCTCTGGCATTCATTCTAAATTGGAATGAAAACATAGCATAATGCCATTAGATTTTCATAGAGAGGCGAATACGATGGCTTGTATCGCACTGGAGGAACGCCAATGCCTACCGACCGTCGCGTTGTTAAAGACCGGGCTCGTGCAATCGGCGGCGCCCTTGCCGCCATTGTCTTTGCTTCGAACAGTGCCACCGCCGCTGAATTCTTCAGCGGCAAGACCATTCGGGTCGTTGTCGGCTACGGTCCGGCCAGTGCATACGCTCTCTATGGACAACTCGCGGCCATGCATCTTGGTCGTTTCATACCCGGCAACCCAAAACTTGTAGTTTCCTACATGCCCGGTGCGTCTGGGCTCAATGCCGCAAACTACCTCTATGAAATTGCGCCGCGCGATGGGACGGTGATTTCCGTGCCCATGCAGGACATTGCTTTGCAGCAGATGCTGAGACCTAAAGGTGTACGTTACGATGCAGCAAAATTCAGTTACATCGGACGAGCGACGGCAAATGTACCCGTCCATGCAGTCTGGCACACGACGCCAGTCAAGTCGTTCGACGACCTCAAGCGGCACGAAGTCGTCACTGGCGCGTCTAACAACACCGGGGCGCATGCTGACCTGCCGCGCGCGCAGAACGCGTTGCTCGGTACAAAATGGAAAATCGTCCCCGGCTACGGAGATGAGACGCGCATCGCCATGGCTCGCGGCGAAACGCAAGCCGGCGTAATTGCAGCGACGCTCTTCAACAGTCAGTTCAAACCGTGGCTCGACGAAGGAAAAGTCAGGATCATTGTCCAATATGCGGACTTCCGGCATCCCATTTTTCCGAGTGTTCCGACGATCATCGAACAAGTCGAACAGGGGGACGCCAAGGCTGTGTTCAAATTCCTTGTCTCGCTGGCAACAGTCGGTCGCGCCTACGCCGCACCGCCCGGCGTGCCGGCCGGCACAGTTCAAGTGTTGCGTAACGCGTTCCAGGCCATGATCGAAGATCCTGCGTTCAGGGCCGACGCCGAGAAGCGTGGTGCCGACCTTTTGCCAATGTCGGGAGCGGAACTGGCGATACATGTCGCTGACACCGTGCGAACGCCGGCGCATATCGTGCGCATGGCGAACGAAGTGATCGCGCCGCGATGACAATGAACGCTGGAGACCTGCCGCCGATCCGTATCACGCGCTGCGAGCCGCATCGGCGCGAGCCGGGTATGATACTGTTTAACGTGCGCGGCGACACTATAGCCGGCGAAGGCCCGGCCCACCGGGGATGGCTTCTCGCCGTTGATCAGTCAGGCAACATCCATTGCATTCATCGGTCCGACAGACCGGTGCAGGGCGTAAGGCACCTCCCAAATGGCAACCTGCTTGTCAGTATCGTCGACGGACTCGTCCTGGAGATGACATTTGCCGGTGCGATCGTGCGCCAGTGGTACGCCACCGGAAGATATCGCGATCGCGCTCCGCCGAAGAATGGCATCCCGGTTGAGGCTGAGACGTTCCATCATGGGGTCAACCTCGGGCCCGGCGGCAACATGCTGCTGTTGAGCATGGAGATACGCGACTACGAAGACTGGCCAGGCAGCGTCACCGACCCGCAGGCGCCGCGCGAACGCGCGAAAGTGGTCGGTGATGTTGTGATGGAGGTCGCGCCGGACGGTCGCAAGGTCAACGAATGGCGCATGCTCGACCTCCTCGACGCCTATCGCATCAGCTATGGCAGCCGGTCAAACTATTGGGGCGTCCGCGGCTACGCGGGCACGATGGACTGGGGCCACGCCAACGCTACCTGCTACGACGCCCGAGACGATTCCATTCTGGTGTCGATGCGCACGCAGGACTGTATCGTCAAGCTCGACCGCAAGACGGGCCATCTACGCTGGATCCTCGGTGCGCCTGGCAACTGGCGCGCACCTTGGGCGGACAAGTTGCTCAGGCCCGACGGTCCGCCAGAATGGCAATTCCATCAGCACGACTGTTCGATCACGCCGTCCGGCACCATCCTGTGCTTCGACAACGGGAATCATCGCGCGCATCCCTTTCAGCCCCCGACGCGAGCTGCGCAGAGCTACAGTCGCGGGGTCGAGTTTGCGGTGGATGAAGGCAACATGACGGTGCGCCAGGTATGGAGCTATGGCGAGCGGCCGTCCGAGCGGCTCTATGCCGGCTTCCAGGGTGGCGCGATGCGGCTGCCGCAAACGGGCAACACCGTCATCACCTATGGCGGCATCTGCTCCATCGATGGACGGGCGGCGAGCGGGCCCGACCGCTTCGAGCCCGGCGAAGCCGAGGCTCGCGACCGCATGGGTATACGCGCGCAAATTCTGGAAGTGACGCCGGACAGACAGATAGTGCTCAATTTGCGAATCGGCGGCGAGGCCGGCAATCCACGAGCGCTATCTGTCTTCCGCTCGGAGCACGTACCCGCATAGACGCGGGCTCGTCAATTGGATCGTGCGATTGAGTTTGATGGCGCTATGTCTGCAATGGGTCATTTTCTTCCGTCATGCTGCATT
>DATGVJ010000618.1:0-4078 GCA_035300505.1 Xanthobacteraceae bacterium | reverse complement strand
AGATTTTTGCCGACATCCTCCGCCAGAAACCGCAGCACGAAATAGCCGTTCTCCTGAAGCAATTGATCCTTGCGGCGGTCGCGGCGATATGCATCGGCATTTTCAAGATGCTGCATGCCGTCGAGTTCGATCGCCACACGTTGATCCGCGCACAGCCGGTCCACTTCCATTCGTCCCCAATTGTCGAAGGAAATTGGCAGTTCGGAGTTGAGGCCAAACCGCCCCTTTGCTGTGCGAAGTTCATGAAACCGAATTCGCGACACACTTTTCGGGAACCCCAGCAGAATGCGAATCGCGTATGATCGCAGTCTCATTGGATTTGGTTTTCTACCGGCAGGACTATATCACGATGCGCATATTCCTCGCTGGCATCAGCTGTGTCGGCAAAACCACGATCGGCGCAAAACTCGCCGACCGTCTCGGATGTCGGTTTTTCGACCTGGATGCTGAAATCGAGGGCTTCTTCGGAACGCCGATTGATCGTCTTATGAAGCGACACCTGACGATGAACACCTTTCGAAACACGGCGGCGCAAGCGTTGAAACACACCCTCTCGCTTGACGACAGCGCCAACTGTGTCATTGCATTGCCACCAAGCGGGCTGCTCAGTGGCTATTGGAAGGTCGTCAAGAACGTACCGGATGCCACGATTGTCGTGCTGTGGGACAAGCCGGAAAACATTCTCAAGCGGATCACGTTTTACGATGACGAATCCCGGTTGATGGAACGGATTTTGACCGATCGCGAAAAGACGTACTATCTTCGCAAGATCAAGGAGGACATTTCCTACTTCAAAGTGTCTTTCCGCAGAGCGCACATGTCGATTGACATCACAGGGTGCAACCCGGACGCAGCCGCGTGCAAGGTGAGGGACGCATTGATCCAATCGCCATTGGCTCCCGGCAAGTTGCTCACGCGGGGTGTCCAGGATGGTCGCGGCGGGACCGCGGCACTCTAGTCGCCGCTTTGCCGACGCCCGCGGGCCAGCATATTCAGGCCTTCGACCAACGCGGAGAACAGCATGGCCGCGTAGATGTACCCCTTCGGGACCTCGGCACCGAAGCCTTCGGCAATAAGCACCATCCCGATCATCAAAAGGAATGCCAGCGCCAGCATCACAATGGTTGGGTGGGCGTTGATGAAATTGGAAAGCGGCGTTGCGGCAATGACCATCAGGATCACCGCAACAATGACCGCGACGACCATGATCGGCAGATGCGGCGTCATGCCGACCGCCGTGACAATACTGTCAATCGAGAAAACGAGATCGAGCAGCAGGATTTGTCCAACAGCAGCACCAAAGCCGAGATGCGGCCGCCCGGATGCGAACATGTCGTCTCCCGAATCTGGATCGACGCGATGATGGATTTCCTTGGTGGCTTTCCAGACGAGAAACAAGCCGCCCGCAATCAGGATAAGGTCGCGCCAGGAGAAACCCTTTCCCAATATTGAGAACACGGGCGTCGTCAGCTTGACAATGATGGCGATGGTCGCGAGCAGTGCCAGGCGCAAAAGCAGAGCACCGGCAAGCCCGACCCGTCGCGCCATCTCGCGCTGATTTTCCGGCACACGGTTGGTGAGGATGGCAATGAAAATCAGATTGTCGATGCCGAGCACGACCTCCATGGCAATGAGCGCAACAAGCGCTGCCCAAGCGGAGGGATCGCCAACCAATGCAAGAAGATTGTCCATTGACCCAAGATAACGCTATTGACGCGCGCCCGACATGGAACATTGAAGCATTTTCCCAAGCTCGGTTTCAACAGTTTGGTGCAATTCAGAACGGAACCGCTTAAACCATTGAAATCACTTGATAACAACCCAAAGGATGGCGAACATGCACCACCGAGTCACCTGGGAGCCGATGACGGGTCCAAGCGACATTATCCGCTCGTCGACCGGCGGCTATCCGATCTTGCCTGTCGGTGAATCTTGGCCGGTTTGCGCGCAGGAAAAATGCGGTCAAAAGTTGGCTTTGTTCTTTCAATTTGAACTCGCCGCGGGGGTCGCCGCGCGCCACCAAGTTGTCAGCCAAGCGCAACCGCGCGGAATCTTCTCCAGGGGCGAGGAGAACCGCCCGCATCAACTCGTCCCAGGTATCAGCCATCATGCCTTCTCCCTGCCTCACACCAGCAATCACGCCGGTCACGCGAGCGACATCGTTGGTCAAATTTACCGACCGATTCTTGCCAATCCCCTACAGGAGGGGAGTCGCGGCTTACCCTCTTCCTTTGTTCGTTCGCTATCGCGCTATGATGTGGGAGCCTCCGCCGGGGCTGTCTTGATTCTTGGCAAGGATTGAATTGTCATGAGCAGTTCACAACCGTCGCTTCTGCCCAATGCCACGCGCGACCTTGCAAGATTTGCAGTCGAAACACGAGCCGGCGAAATACCGGTTGATGTGATCGAACGCGTCAAACTCAGCTTTCTCGATGGGATTGGCGTGTGTCTCCATGGCTCGACTTTGCCTTGGACACGGAAGGTTTTCGAGATCGTACAGGAGGAGGGCGGCAAGAACGTCGCTTCACTCTGGGGAAGCGGCCACCGAACGTCGTTGACGAACGCAGTGCTGGTCAACAGCACTGCCGGTCATGCGTTCGAAATGGACGACATTCACAAAGAGTCGATCGTCCATCCAAATTCGCTCGCGGTACCGGCCGCCTTGGCGCTGGCCGAGGTCGATCCGTCGCTGAGCGGCAGCGATATCGTCACCGCGCTGACCCTCGGATATGAGGTCGGCCTGCGTATTGGCAACGCGGCAACGACATCGCTTTTTTTGAATGGCTTTCACCCGCAAGGTACCACGGGCGCTTTCGTCGCGGCTGCGACGGCGGGGAGGCTCATGAGGCTTGACGCCTCGCAGATGCAGCACGCGCTCGGTATCGCAGGATCATTGGGCTCAGGACTGATGGCGGCCCAAGAAGGCGCGATGGTAAAGCGGTTGCACGCTGGACGAGCGGCGCAAAGTGGCATGCTGGCCGCATTATTGGCTAAACGGGATTTCACCGGCATCTCCGACATTATCGAGGCGGGCTACGGCGGATTTTTGAGTTCTTTCTCACGTACTCCGAATGTGGACCGCTTGTTGGTAGGGCTCCGGGAGGATTGGGAGGCCGGCAAGGTCGGATTCAAGATGTACCCAAACGTCACGAGCATTCACGCAGCACTTGACGCACTGCGATCAATCCTGGTCGACGAAAGCTTGCCCGCGACACGGGTCAAGGAAATCAATGTCGGCTGCGGTCACATGACGTTCGTGCATACCGCCTGGGAATATCGTCCAGTCGGGATCACGGCAGCACAGATGAATATGTACTACGGCCTCAGCGTGATGACCCTTCGAGGGGACGTATCGGCCGCAGACTATTCCGAAGATGCGATTGCGGATCCGAAGATCCTCGCATTCATGCCGCGCATCAAAATTGCCGTCGATCCCGAGATCGAAAGCAGAGGGCCGCCGTTTCGTCATGCGGCTCGGGTCGCTGTTCTGACGACCGAAGGCCGTACGTACTCACGCGAAATCCTCCACCGTCGCGGCAGTCCGGAGAACCCAGTAAATCGAGAAGATATCGAGCGGAAATTCGATGCGAACGTGGGCCGATTGTTCAAATCAAGCACAATGGACCGGCTGAAATATCTTGCCGCCAAGCTCGATGTCCTGACGAATGCCAAGGAGATCATCGACATAGTCGCTTCTCCTATAGAGTGACGCCATCAAAGTGCGCCATATCCGCTCCTTGCGTCCGGACGTGAACGATAAAGCCTACTGGCTCGAACTGGCTGATAAATCAACGCGCAGGCCGGCGGGAATCTTCAGCCGCTTGTTCGGCTCGAAGAGCAAGCATTGATCGTCGCCGTCCCGATCGAAGTTGTCGGTCGCACAACAGCTTCCGGACCGGCAAAACATGTGTTTGCTCCGAACGTAGCGAACTCTTAGTTAACTATTCGACAGGGGTGCGACCGCGACTCTTAATTTACGAAGTTGCGATACCAACCGTGCAGCGTGCTTAATCATGGTTGGAGGAAGGAAATGTCGCGCATAATAGGCATAGTGGTTGTCATAGTCGTATTGTTCATT
>DATGVJ010000617.1:0-3258 GCA_035300505.1 Xanthobacteraceae bacterium | reverse complement strand
TGGCTCTGCCAGCCGAACCCCGTGTCAATCGTGCCGTAGACCGTGATGCCCTGCCAGGTCAGCTGGCAGTCCGTGAAAACAAAGCCCCAACCGTCGGTGCACGTCTTGGGCGCGGAAGCTGCCGGTGCAGCGGAAGCCCCGGTCGGGACGGCGTCGGCGGCCCACGCCTCCGCGCAGGAAACGCCAGCGGCCGCGAGGATCACTGCAGCAAAAATGCCGAGCTTTGCCATGCGAGCCTCCCTGACTCAACAATGCACGATTGTAGGATGGTAAAGTTGGTCGGCAAGACAAAGTCGGCGCAATATGCAGTATGCCAGAAAATTCCGATGCGAGTGGCGGCCGAGCCACAGTCATCTCAAAGGGCCAAAAGGGTTCCGCGGCGACAGTTCCTTTAGCGCGAACGCCGATGAGAGTCAGCTTCGGGCCGATTTCGGACGTCGGCGCGTTTCTAAATGAAGTCAGCCCTACCCCAACAAACGGACATCACGCAGAGGGAAGGCCAGGTCCGAAAAGTGCCCCAGATTCGAAAGTCGCCGCGCTTTTCAACGGCGCGGACGAGCCAGGACCCGATGACAGGATTCATGACGGCAGCGGCGGACATCAGCCGGGTACTGCGAGGGCAGGTTCCCATGAGCCAAGGCAAATCGCCTCACATAGCGGACCTGACACGAAAGCTTACCCGTCGACTGCCGCTCGCCTTCGTCTCTTTGGCTGTCGGACCTCACCCGCAAGGACTACAGGCATTGCAGTTGAAAAGACGCGCCGCATGCAGATCACTGTTCAGCGAATGCGCACATAGCTCCCCAGAGCTGCGCCTCACATAGCCGGACCGATCCATTTCTCTGCGCAGCTTTTTCAGCATATAAACGGGTTATCACCGACGTCGCAATTTTCCCCGTCCGGGGGCGCCGGAGGAAATGCGCCGACGCGTGGCGCTGAAATGCCGACACGGCCGTCAATATAACGGGCGGTGGGGGAGGCGCTCGCATAGGCGCCCCTTGCGCGGTGCCGCGAGGTAGCATGGCTCGTGCGAGCCACAGCGGGAGTTGCGAGCGTGGCTCCGGCGATCAGTGCAGCCGACAGAAGTTTAAGCTTAGTCATTTAATTTCTCCGTTGCATATGAAAGCCAACGGCGTGTGGCTCCTCTATGGAAATGGAGCAGCGATCGACGGATTAAAGTTACAATTTCGTCACGTCGTTCAACGCCGCGCGAGGTCGGGCGCGTCGTACGATCATTCGCCCAGCTCGAAGTCCTCAAGGCGAATTGGGCTTTGTGAAGCCTAATTTAATGGGGCGAGATCGCTGCCGGCTTACATCTAGCTCGCTGCATCTGAGCACTCGGATGCTGGCAAATGAGAAGCTGGAGAAAATCTGTAGGGAGCGCTCCGATTATCCGCAACGGCGACCACAGAGCGGACATCGCGGCATGTCTCAAACGTGCCACTCACAGACATGCCGATCGCTCCGCGAAAATATCGCGCCCGCCACATGCACATAATTGTGAATCACGGAACCGTGGGTGCGCGTAACGAAGGTGCTACGCGCGCGTAACACCTGGCGGGTACGCGCCTCAAAAGCGGCAGCTGTAGACAGTCTTGATCAATGAACGAAAGGATCGGCATGAAAGCATCTTTCAATGTCGCGGAAAACGGAGGCGGGTCTTATCGTCTGCTGGCCATACTCCGCTGGGTCATGGTTGTCGTCTTTGTGTCGTTTGGCATGCAAAAATTCACGCTGCAGTCGGCACAGGGAATCGTTCAGTTCATCAGCAACAGTCCATTTACTTCGTGGTTATCGTTTTTCGGGCTCAGGGGAGAAGCGTATTTCCTCGGTGTTGTCGAGTTTGCCATTGCGGCGCTGCTTGCCGCAGGTGCTTTCAGCCCGATCTTGTCAGCCGTCGGTTCGCTGATGGGCGTGGTCACTTTTGCGATCACGTGGTCATTCTTCTTCACGACGCCGGGGGTCGTCAAATGGAGCTTATCGACTGACCCAATCGCCTGGAATTTGACTGGCGAGTTTCTATTCAAGGATATCGTCTTGCTTTGCGTCTGTGCCGTGTTGTTCCTGGCCTCTTTGCCGCAGTCTGTTGTCCAATCACGGACTGCCTAGAAGTTCCACGACGCTGCAAGCACTTTGTCGGACTTGCGCCGTCTTTCGCCGAGGACGCGCCCTTCGGCGAGCATTGATCTAGTAGCGGTCTGTCATCGCGCGAAGCAGGAATCTGCCGGTGTTAGCCAAGGTCGGAGTTGGCGGCCGGTACTGCCAAACTCCGCGTTACCTCGGCAGCAGACGTCGAACCAGGACATGGGATCGTTGGCTCAGGGTCAAAAACGGAAGCGGCGGCGCTTCCAGGTGATGTCTGCTTTACCTTGCCACTTTCGGAAGTCGCCGCGCCCATTCGATTATTTCGTCCGAGCGGACGAACGAGGTGGGACGACTCCCGATTGATTACAGATCGCGCAGCCTTCTGGTGTGCGACACCGCATAGGATGGTGAGCGAAACAGAAGAATTGGATCGTTGGTCGCCTCAATCCCATCGGCCATCATTAGCGGATCAAAATTTATCTTATAACTCCCAGCCTTCGGGTCTGGCATTGCTGACCAAAGCGTCAATGTTCCAGCCCTTACTTCCTTTCGATTGTTGGGCCACAGTATTGTCGGGTCGTCCTCGGAATCGCCTGGCTGGCCGATTGTCACCAGCATGTCCCATCGCACCGGACCCTGATGCGTGCGGTCGATGAATGCCTTTTCGAGAAAATCTCGCGGCATGGACTTCTGCTCGGCATCGGAGAGCTGTTTTTCACCATCCTGCGGCACGAAGCGAAACCGGACCATGGTGACCTTGTTATCCCTGTTGACGAACTTGAAGGTGTGAATGCCGTAAAAGGAGCAGTTGGCATAGCTTGGCGGTGGGTTGGTGGTCTGGAGGAAATGAAACTGCGACGTATTGTCGGGGTGGCTGTTGAGGAACGCCTTAAATTTTTCGGGATTAGGCTTCCCGGTTGCGGGGTCCGGTCTCAGCGCGAGGAATTTATCGAGAAATGTCTTCGGCATCATTGCGAAGAACATCGGCGTGTGAATCATCGTGATGTGATGCAGACTGCCGCCCGGCAGCCGGAATTGAAGGCCAAGCCCCCGCGGACTTTTTTCCGTATCAGAGGCTTCAGGGTCACCACCAGCTAGGGAAAACCGCGCGACAACCTCGATCTCCTGTCCGGAAAATAGCTGCGAGCGCGAATATTCCGCTGCCTCCGGTGC
>DATGVJ010000616.1:0-3881 GCA_035300505.1 Xanthobacteraceae bacterium | reverse complement strand
CTCAAGGCCTTCATCACTAAAATCGAGGGCGAAGGCATCAAACTCGATGAACCGTATCGCGAGACGCCTACCGGGAACGCAATCACTTACATCACCGATGCATGGGGCACCCGCATCGAGCTGATCAAGCGGGGCCCGATCCCGGCGCTGTAGCACTGTAGGATGGGTAGGGTAGAGCGATAACGCGTTCTTCACGCGTTATCGCGAAACCCATCAACGGCCTCTCCGCGGATGGATGATGGGTTTCGGAAAAGCGCGTAAGGAAAGAACGCGCTTTTCCTCTACCCATCCTACGAGCAGCGGCATTTGATTGGATACGGCTGCCAATTCCTTGACGGTTGGTTCCAGACGATTGCGTTCATGCGCGCCAACAAGGCGGAGACCGTCAAGGTCGTCATGCAGGTGCTCGAATTGCCGGAAGGAATTGCGGCGGCGGCCTACGATCGCGTGGTTCCGGTGTTTTCGACCGATGGAAAATTCGACGCCTAAGGCGCTGGCGGCGCTCGGGCGGTCGTTCGTGGATCGTGAACTGGCGGCGAGCGAGGCCGAAGGATATGCAGCGGCTTTATACCGAGCAATTTTTGCCGAAGAGGTGAGGGCGGAAATTGGAGGCCGCGCACGTTAAGTGTAGGGTGGGCAAAATCGCTGGCACGATTCTTGGAGTGGGGCACGGCGCCCCGGCGATTTTGCCCACGCGCCCCGAAAGCGCGCGCACAACGCGTGGACAAAATCGCGCTCAGCTTTTGTCCAAGCTTCGATATCCGTTAGCGCGATTTTGCCCACCCTACCTTCGTCGCTTGAGCTTTGCCGTCATCTACACAGAATTACCATTCCTATCGCACGACGCGGTAAACCATCAGTTTGGTTTGTTCGAGCGCGATGCGTTCGAGGAAGGTTGGTATTTTGCCTCGGCCCAAGTCTGCGGCAAGCCCTTCCGGTGCTGCCTCTGCAAGGATCTGGGCCTCAGCGGCACCTGGGCACAATGCCACATAGGATACGTTAAGCGCAGCGAGATGCCTTGCCGCAACTTCAGGAAGGCTGAGGAAGATATCGTATGTCTTGCCGGCGCCTCTGAAATTACGGTGGTACGGTGCAGCAAGCACGCTGTGTGACGTCGCGGTCAGTATGAATGGTCCTGCATCTATGAAGGCAGCCACCAATCCACGGGGCAATTGTTGGAGCGCAATGTAGTCAGTCGTGCCAACACAAGTGCCAGGGCCGTCGGCGACTTCCGTTGGCCGCTCCCGGCCGCTCATAGCATTGATTGCGCGTTCGGTAACGTTCCCGATTGCTATCAGGGATAGCGGGTTGCACAGCGTCAACAGGACGAGGGCGGTGCGCCCCATTCCAAGGAACACCTCTCTTTCACCGCGGCGGGAATGGATTTGCACTACCGCTGCCGCTACGAGCGGAATTGCGATGGCGTTGCCTGCGATACCGCTCCGCACCTGCCAAAGAGTCATGACGGTCAACGGAGCCAATACGATAACGGAGGCGACCCAAGCCCACCGTGCATCTTTGTCCAAGCGAATGCTGTAGTAAATTCCTGCCGCCAAACCTGCGACGATGAGCCCGTATAACGACAACACCATATGCGGTTTGTTTTGCAGGATTGTGGGAAAGCTGGCCGCCTCGCTGACGTTGCCCAGCCACAGTGTGGCGAGCCGTGGATCGACGTGCAGGTACGGATCACCGAAACACTCTGGAAATGCCAGGCCGAGTGCTAATATGGTGATGGCGCCATGTGCGGCCGCTCCGGCAAGACGGCGGTTGACAGTGTTGAAAATTGATGATGCGGCGAGGCAAGCAAGTCCACCGCCGCCGATAATGGTGGCCGAAACGTGGGCGATCGAGAGGGCGTCGCACCAAACGATGGTGTAGGCCGATGCCGTTACGGTGGCGGCGAAAAGCACGAGAGTTCCGGCCGCGAAGGTGAGTGCGAATGCAATCGTCGTATCCTTGACAGCATTTCCGCGGACGACCCAGCGCAGGCCAACCGTGGCCGCAATCGCGGCAATGGCCGGGGTATTTTCCTGCCCGATCGCGACTGCAAGTGCACAGCAAATGCCTGCTGCGACGGCGGTCCGCACTTCGGTGCGCACCGCAAATGCGAGCCCCCAGACCAGAAGTGCAAGTTGCGCGTTGTGATGGTCAATGCCGCCGTAACGAAATTGATGTACGATCGGAGCCGTTAACGCAACGAAGATTATCGCGAATTGCGGGGCGAGCGGGCCTCCAAGCTCGCGCGCAAGCCGAGCTACTCCCAGGAGAAAGACGAGGAGCATGCTGGCGGGCCAAATCAAAACGGCGATTTGTTCAGTGCGTGCCGCAGGTAGACCGAGAATTGTTCCAAGCCGGATTATCCCGGCAAGAGGAGCATCAATCAATCGTGACCAATGCATCAGCAGGCCTTCGGGCGGGTCTAACCGATACTGCGTTGTGTCGAACCAATTTTGGCCGGCAAGCAGGTCACGAATTTGTACGAGCCGCATGGCATCGTCGGTGGAATAGTTGGGTCCGGCGTTCAGGTCTCGCAACGCGAAACCTGCGACGACTGCCGCCCACACCACGACAACCAAGGGCAGCGTCTTGTACCGGGGCTGCGGCGTTGCGTCGGAAGCCGTTGCAGACATCGCGCGACCTACCGCCGTTTCTTGAGCTTCGCCGTCACAGACATTCCGCCGGCTCCGCAGCACGCGCAACTCATGGCGATCAGGATTTCTTGCTGTTGCTCTTCGTCAAGGTCTGCCCGTTTAAGCATGCTTGCCACTTGTTTGGTGAAAAGATCATGCAGCGCCAGCGCGCCAGCTTGTGTCTGATGACTGGGGGCAGACGCCGTCGATTTCCCAAACACATCCGGCGGCGGCGGGGCAGAATAGGCGCCAGCCAATGCGCCCTTGTTGGCGCGTGATTTACGATTCGTCAACGGTTTTTGCGACAAAGTTGCTTGCCTCAATCTCTATCTGCGCACGAGGTTTTCCATATTGTCGATGTCGCCGCGCAGGAAGCACGCCATATTGTGCTCGATCGTCGGCAGCGCGCGCTCCGCATAGACATCACAGAAACCGCCCATATGCGGAGAAATGATCACGTTTTGGGTTTTCCACAATGGGTGTTCGGGCGGCAGCGGCTCGGTCTGGAAAACATCGATTGCCGCGCCCGCGATCTCACCGCTTTCGACCGCGGCCATCAAGGCTTCTTCGTCAACAATGCCGCCGCGCGCCAGGTTGACGAAAAAAGCGGATTTCTTCATAGCGGCGAATTCGCGCGGGCCGATCAGTCGATGAGTATCCGGCCCATAGGGGACGAGGAGCACGAAAAAATCGAGAGTGGGCGCTATTCCAAGGAATTCGCTGCGAAGATGCATTTGGTCGAACCCTGCGACCGCGCGCCTCGTTGATCCGAAGCCCACGACCGTCATGCCGAGGGCCTTGCAGCGTGGCGCCAGCGCCTCCGCGATCAGACCGATACCGAAAATGCCGACTGTCTTGCCGTCCAGCAATTGAGGCGGCCAGCGGGTCCAGCTCTGGCGATCCTGGTTGCGCACTACATTGGGGAAGCCGCGGCAAAGCGCCAGCATCGACAGGATGGCGGCCTCCGACACCGGCGCCCCATGGATGCCGCGGATATTGGTGATGGTGACGTCCTGGCGCAGCGACGGCTGGTCGATCACGCCGTCGACCCCGGTGCCCAGTGCCTGCACCCATTTGAGTTTTTGCGAATCGCGGAACACTTCGTCTTTGAGCATCGGGCCGAAACTGATGAGCACGTCGGTCGTCGGCATCAAGGGCAGCGCATTTGAGAAATGATCGACGACATTGATCTCAAGATCCGGAAACCGCGCACCAATGCGTGCGGCGTAAGTGTCGCGGACTTCCTTG
>DATGVJ010000615.1:0-7619 GCA_035300505.1 Xanthobacteraceae bacterium | reverse complement strand
CTGTGGCGCCGATTGTCGCGACTGCCATGGCGGCCGCTGACCATGGGTCCGGCTCGCGATCAGCGGTGAAGTACAACACAATGCCCAAGCCGTAGAACACCGCGAGCCAGGGCACCAGTCGGCCCGGGCCGATATCGGTCTCTAGCCAAGCCCCCAGGCGCTGCAGCGCCCGTTGGAAAAAATCACGGAGCCAATGGGGCAATTCAATTGATGGCCGGCCCGCGACGCCCCACGGCCGCCACACCTCCACCTGTCCACGCGCTTTGCCCCGATCCGCCATGCACCGGTCCCCAACGATGCCCATGATGGGAGCGAGCCTACACCAACGAAATTCCAATTGCAGGTGGGGGTGGCGGCCCATCCAAGATAACAACAGAACAGCGCGCCACCCTGCGCAAACCCGTAATCCTTACCGCGGAGGTAACGACCCGAGATATGAGGAAATCGCGATGATGTCGTCTTCCGACAATTTGGCGACGACAGGCTTCATTACTGCCGCAGCTTCCCCCGCGCTCGATCCGTGTCGCATGCTGAAGAGCTGCCGGGCGATGTACAGCGGCTGCACTCCGGCGAGCCGCGGGACTGCGCCCTTGCCTTTGAGCCCCTCGCCGTGACACGGCGCGCATGACACCGTCGTCCCGGGCTCTGCGCCTTTGGCCAGCGCTTCGCCCCTGGCGATGCTGCCGGGGGGCACGTAGGCGATGAAACCGGAATGCGGGTCCCGGATTTCCACGCGGTACGGATCCTCGGGGACCTGAAGGATGCGGCGTCCAATCGGCTCGGTGCCGCCGTCGGGATGGAGAACACGATGACGGCCGGATGTGGCGATGAATGTCTTCGGCGGAGTGGCGGTCTCGATAACCTTCACCCACACGGAGGGCTTCAACGCGGCGAAGTATTCGGCGGCCTGGCGAACGTCCTCGTCGGATATGGCCTTCGCGATGGGACCCATGCGCGCGTCGTCCTTGCGCGTCCCTGACTTGTAGTATGCCATCTGCCGGATCAGGTACTCGGCGGGCAACCCGGCGAGGTCGGCAGCTTCCGGATGGCCCTGGCCGGACATCAGATGGCACGCGCCGCACGCAAATCTCCTGCCGGGACCGCCTGCGACCGACGGGGGTGCAGGAGGATGTTCATCGGGAAACCAGTCCGGCGGATTCGTGTTCCCGGAGACCTTGGCCCACTCGTACTCCCTCGCACTGCCGGGCGCCCTCACGATGCCTTGCGGTCGCACCGCGGTTGGCTGGACCTTGTCGGGGATATTGAATGTCCAGTCGGGTAGTCCCTCGGGGACTTTGAGTTCTTCCTGCGCGTTGAGGTTTGACACCATGAGCAGCAGAGCACACGCGAGGACGGCGATGCGGACGGACGTCATTGTTCGGCGGATCACGGCGGGTCTCCCATTCTTGACGAAGGTGTTATCCCGGCAAGGGTAACGCCGCCTTCAAAGAGCAGCAAGACCGGCCAGGACAATACTTCTTCCGCAACATGCTTCTCGGGGACGGGCGGGCCTCGTAGCCCGCATGAGCCAGATCGCGTTCTTCACGCGAGATGGCGACATGCGGGGGACGGGTGGCGGCCCCGGATATCGCGCCCACATCATGCGCGTAAACGCGCTGATGAGGGGCGCTCATCCGGGCTACGATCCTTAACCTGACGCCTATGGCGATGCCCCTATGCGCCCGGCCCCTTCCCGCCCGAAACCTTGGCCCAGGTGTCCCGCAGCCCGACGGTCCGGTTGAAAACATGCTGGCCAGGTTTGGAATCCGGATCCGGGGTGAAATAACCCTGGCGCTCGAACTGCACGGGAGTACCCGCTTCCAGTGTTGCCAGCGCCGGCTCGACCCTCGCGCCGGCGAGCACTTCAAGCGAATTCGGATTAAGTTCGTTGGCGAAGTTGCCGGCGTCCGGATCGGGCCGGCTGAACAGCTGGTTGTAGAGCCGGATTTCGGCCGGCAAGGAGTGCGCTGCAGATACCCAATGGATGGTGGCCTGGACCTTCCGGCCATCGGGCGCATTGCCGCCGCGCGTGGCCGGATCGTAGGTGCAACGCAACTCGATGACCTCGCCCGCGGTGTCCTTCACGAACTCACGACAGGTGATGAAATAAGCGTAGCGCAGCCGGACTTCGCGGCCGGGAGAAAGGCGATAGAATTTCTTCGGCGGGTTCTCCATGAAATCTTCGCTTTCGACAAAGAGTTCGCGGCCAAACTTGATCATACGCGTCCCCGCGCCAGGATCGTCCGGGTGGTTGATGGCTTCCAATTCTTCGGTCTGCCCTTCCGGAAAGTTCTCGATCGTGACCTTCAAGGGCCGCAGCACGGCCATCCGCCGCGCCGCCGTCTTGTTGAGCACCTCGCGGATCGAGAAGTCGAGCATGGCCACGTCGACGATACTGTTGGCCTTGGCGACGCCGACGCGCTTGACGAAGTCACGCAGCGCCTGTGGCGGGACACCGCGGCGTCGCATCCCTGCCATCGTGGGCATCCGTGGATCGTCCCAGCCCCCAACATGGCCTCCCCGTACTAAACCCGTCAGGACGCGCTTGGACAAGACCGTATAGGTAATATTGAGACGCGCGACTTCATATTGCCGCGGCCGCGACGGCACATTGATGTTGTCGAGGAACCAGTCGTAGAGCGGTCGGTGATCCTCGAACTCGAGGGTGCAGATCGAGTGCGTAATGCCTTCGATCGCATCCGATTGGCCATGGGCGAAATCGTAACTCGGGTAAACACACCACGCCGTTCCTGTGAGCGGATGGCTGGCATGCAGGATGCGGTAGAGGACCGGATCGCGCATATTGATGTTGCCGGACGCCATGTCGATCTTGGCGCGCAGGACCCGTGCGCCGTTTGGAAACTCGCCGGTGCGCATGCGCCGGAAAAAATCGAGGTTTTCATCGACCGAACGATCGCGCCAGGGGCTGTTGCGGCCCGGCTCAGTCAATGTGCCACGCGATATACGCATCTCGTCAGGCGTCTGATCGTCCACATAGGCCTTGCCGGCCCGGATCAAATCCTCCGCCCAGCCATAAAGGCGCTCAAAATAATCGGACGCGTGGTAGAGATGTTCGCCCCAGTCGAAACCCAGCCAGCGCACGTCGGCCTTGATGGCGTCGATGAATTCCTGTTCTTCTTTGGTCGGATTGGTATCGTCGAAACGCAGATGGCAGCGGCCGCCAAATTCATCTGCGACGCCAAAATTCAGGCAGATAGCTTTTGCGTGGCCGATATGAAGGTAGCCATTGGGTTCGGGGGGAAACCGCGTTACGACACTTGCATACCGCTTGCTATCCAAGTCGGTCCGGATGATATCGCGGATGAAATCCTGCCCGGCCTCACGAATTGAAGTTTCGACCGCCGTCATGCTGGTTCCTCTCGTGTACCCGCCATGGCGAGGCTCGGGCGGAGCAATTCAAAAAAGCCACCCTGTCTTAACGAACCCGGAAGCTATAACCAAGGGCCGTAGCTATGTGCCAAATCCTACTCCACGAGCCAAGCGTGTATTGCCGTGACACCTGTGATACACGGGGTTCCCGTTCCAACCACTTTCTCCACGACTGATCCCGAGTGACATGACCGACACCGTCGTTACGCGCTTTGCGCCCTCTCCGACCGGCTTCCTGCATATTGGAGGGGCGCGCACCGCCTTGTTCAACTGGCTCTACGCGCGGGCGCGAGGCGGCAAGATGCTGCTGCGCATCGAGGACACCGACCGCGAGCGATCAACCGATGCGGCCATCAGCGCCATCCTGGATGGGCTCGACTGGCTCGGTATCAAATGGGACGGCGACGTCATTTTCCAGTTTGCGCGCGCAAGCCGCCACCGCGAGGTGGCCGAGACCTTGGTGGCTGCCGGCAAGGCCTATTACTGCTATGCGAGCCCGCAGGAACTCGATGAAATGCGCCAGGCGGCGCGTAGCGAAGGTCGCTCGAGACTCTACGATGGCCGATGGCGCGACCGGGATCCCAAGGAAGCACCGCCCGGCGTAAAGCCGGTCGTGCGTCTCAAGGCGCCGCTTACCGGCGAAAGCGTGATCGAGGATCAGGTCCAGGGGCGCGTTTCGTGGCAGAACGGAGACCTCGACGATCTCGTTCTGCTACGCTCGGACGGCAACCCGACCTATATGCTGGCGGTCGTCGTCGACGACCACGACATGGGCGTCACGAACATCATCCGTGGCAATGACCATTTCACGAATGCGGCGCGCCAAAAGCAGATATATGATGCGCTCGGGTGGAATGTGCCTGTCATGGCGCATATTCCCCTGATCCATGGCCCAGATGGCGCCAAGCTTTCCAAACGCCATGGGGCACTTGGTGTCGACGCCTACCGGACCATGGGCTACCTGCCGGAGGCTATGCGCAACTACCTGGTCCGGCTTGGCTGGGCGCACGGCGACCAGGAGATCTTTTCCACCGAAGAAATGATCGCCGCATTCGATTTGCCGCAAATTGGCCGTTCCCCGGCACGCTTCGATTTCGCCAAACTTGAGAGCCTGAATGGCCACTACATTCGCCAAAGCGGGCCGCAAGAACTCCTGACCGAACTCGAACGCAACCTGCCTCATATTCCGGGTGGTTCGGCGCTTGCGGCCAAGCTCACGCCGGAGCTGAGATCGAAGCTCCTGGCCGCCATGCCGGGTATCAAGGAACGCGCCAAGACCTTGGTGGATCTCCTGGACGGAGCCCGCTACGTCTTCGCAGACCGCCCCCTCGCACTCGATGACAAGGCCGCAGCCCTGCTGGGGCCCGATGCCCGCACCGTGCTGGGCGAGCTTTTGGGTCACCTCAAGAACGTTTCCCCTTGGTCGGCGATAACGACCGAGGAAGCCGTCCGCACCTTCGCGGACCAACGTGGCGCCAAGCTCGGCAGTGTGGCTCAGCCGTTGCGCGCCGTATTGACAGGCCGGGCCACCTCCCCACCGATTTTCGACGTCCTGGCTGTGTTGGGTAAGGAGGAAAGCTTGGCCCGGATTGCGGACCAGGCGACCAGGACGGTAGGCGCCAACCAGGCCGTATGAAGAATTCGGGCTTCAGACCGCACCCCTCCATCTTGCAGTGCACACAAGGATAGGCTACCGAACAAAAGGACCTTCCCCGCGGATTTTAGCGTTCAATTGATCCTGCTGTTGCAGTGCACTGATTGGACGCGCAAGGCCGCAACCGTGCGAAGCAGATGAGGGATCGAACATGGACGCGAAGTCCAAGACCACCAAATCCGGCACACTGACGGTCGGTAACCAGAATTGGACCTTCCCGGTCTACGATGGCACGATCGGGCCTGCCGTAATCGATATCAGCAAATTATACAACCAAGCCGGAATGTTTACCTACGATCCCGGCTTCACGTCGACGGGCAGCTGCGAGTCCAAAATCACCTATATCGATGGTGAAGAAGGAGTTTTGCTCTATCGCGGCTACCCGATCGAGCAGGTCGCGGAACACGGAGACTTTCTCGAAACCTGTTATTTGCTGCTGTATGGGGAACTGCCCACGCCGAGCCAGAAGATCGACTTCGACAATCGCGTAACCCATCACACGATGGTTCACGAACAAATGAGCCGGTTCTTTCAAGGGTTCCGGCGTGACGCGCATCCGATGGCGATCATGACTGGCTGTGTCGGGGCGCTTTCGGCCTTCTACCACGACTCGATCGACATTTCGGATCCGTTCCAGCGCATGGTCGCATCGATCCGCATGATTGCGAAGATGCCCACGATGGCGGCGATGGCCTACAAATATTCAGTAGGGCAGCCGTTCATCTATCCGAAGAACGAACTCGATTATGCGAGCAATTTTTTGCGGATGTGCTTTGCAGTGCCCTGCGAGGAGTACAAGGTCAGCCCGATATTGGCGCGCGCGATGGATCGTATTTTCATTTTGCACGCCGACCACGAACAGAACGCGTCGACCTCGACGGTGCGGCTGGCAGGTTCCTCGGGCGCCAACCCGTTCGCCTGCATTGCAGCAGGTTGCGCTTCGCTTTGGGGACCCGCCCACGGTGGGGCCAACGAAGCCGCATTGAAGATGCTTGAAGAGATTGGCCATGTCGAGCGAATTCCTGAATTCGTCCGGCGCGCTAAGGACAAGAACGATTCGTTCCGCCTTATGGGCTTCGGCCATCGGGTCTATAAGAACTACGACCCACGCGCCAAGATCATGCAGCGCACCTGTCACGAGGTCCTCAAGGATCTGGGCATCAAGGACGATCCGCTCTTCGACGTCGCTCTTGAACTGGAACGCATCGCGCTCCATGACGACTACTTCATCGAAAAGAAACTCTATCCCAATATCGACTTCTATTCCGGCATCACGCTCAAGGCGATGGGCTTCCCGACAACCATGTTCACGGTATTGTTTGCGGTCGCACGCACGGTCGGCTGGATTGCCCAATGGAAGGAAATGATCGAGGACCCGGATCAAAAGATCGGCCGCCCGCGCCAGCTTTATACGGGCGAGCCGCGACGTGACTACGTTCAGGCTACAAGCCGGAAATAAGGGAACCCGTGAGCCTTATTTGACCGACCTGACCCAATGGAAATTGCCGCGGTTGGCTTTTACGGTCGATCTCGGCGATTTCCATCGCGGCGATTTCCATCGCGGCGATTTTCCAGAAACTCCAAAACCGCCTTCGCGGCACGTTGCGCCGGGCTGCGTTGGTGGACGCCGAGAATGGCCTCCAACCGCTTGAAAGATTCGATCTGCGATCGACGATTTGGCGTGTCGCCAAGAATTCCTTCAAGCCCGCAAGCAATATTGTCGGCGGTACATTCATCCTGCAAGAATTCCGGAATCGCGCGCTCCCTAAGCACAAGATTGGCCAGGATCACCGAATCGACCCATACGGCCGGATGAATTTTCTTAATCCGTCGTAATACAAAACCTTCGACTGCGGGAATCCGATAAGCGGCAACTGTTGGAATGCCGGCAAGCGCAAGTTCGAGCGTCACGGTACCGGACGCCGCAATGGCTGCCCGCGCGCGGCGAAACGCAGCATATTTGTCCTCTTCGTTGGTTACAATTCGGGGCCGCGACGGCCAGTTCGCCACCTGCGATTCCAATTCCGGAACCAGATGAGGCAACGTTGGCAGGACGACATTCAACGCCCCATGGCGTTGCGCCACGAGCCCCAATGCCCTGCCGAATACGGGACCAAGTCGCCGCAATTCGTGCCGGCGGCTGCCCGGAAGTGCAAGGATCAACGGCGGATCCGCAACCCGTTCCTTCGCCTCAATGCCTGATGGCCGCAACATGTCGAGTTGTTCGAGCAGCGGGTGCCCAACGTAAACGCAAAGAGGACCACCAAGTTCGCGATGGACCTCCGGTTCGAACGGCAAAACGCCAAGTATGAGATCGATGAATGGCCGCATCGCCCGCGCCCGCCCCGGCCGCCAGTACCAAACCGTCGGCGATACATATTTCACGATCGGCAGGCTCGGCAGGCGCTTGCGAACACGGGCTGCGACACGGTGTGTAAAATCCGGGGCGTCGATGAGCATGAGAACATCTGGCGGCGCGGCAACGATAGCGTCGACGGTTTCACGCAATCGTCGCAGGACCGTCGGCAATTTCATAACGACCGTGCCAATGCCAACCATCGCCATATCTGCAACA
>DATGVJ010000614.1:0-16554 GCA_035300505.1 Xanthobacteraceae bacterium | reverse complement strand
GACGGAAGAATCAAGATGGTCGCGGTTGCGAGCCCCAAACGTACCGCGGCCGTGCCGGATGTTCCCGCCATTGCGGAAACCTACCCGGGCTATCGTTCGATTACCTGGTTCGGCCTGGTGGCCCCACCCAACACACCGGCCGCGCTGGCCGAGAGGATCAATCGCGATATCGCTGAAGTTTTCAGGCGGCCCGACGTGAACGCCAGAATCCGCGATATGCAGATGGAACCCGTCGGCAGCACGCGCGCCGAGGCAGAACAATTCTTCGCAGAGGAATCAGCCCTTTGGGGCAAGGTTATCATCGACTCCAAGATCAGCGTACAATGATGGCGTTCCTTAACGGATGTAGCATGGCTGGAGAGCGTTGAAGATGTCGACCCTGCGCGGACGTGGGCTTGTTGTGCTTGCCGCTATCGCCCTGACGGCTAATCTGATGCGTTCGAGCGATGCGCAGGATTATCCCGCGCGCCTTGTGACGCTCGTGGTGCCGTCACCGGCTGGTTCGACCACCGATGCATTGGCGCGCCTCCTCGCCGAACAGCTTAATCAGAAATGGGGCAGATCCGTCATTGTCGAAAATAACTCCCGCGGTCTCAACGCGGGAGCCGAACAAGTCGCCCGTGCCAATCCCGACGGTAATACGCTCCTCGTCAGCCCGCCCCTGCCATTGACGGTGGCGGACCTGCTTTACCGAGAAATCGGTTATCGGCCGTGGCAATTCGCACCGGTTTCGCTTCTGGCAAAAATTGCCAATGCGCTGGTCGTGCGAAAAGATTTTCCTGCAAGAACCGTCCAGGAACTTGTTACCTACGGCAAGGCCAATCAAGGCAAGCTCACTTATGGATCGCAGGGCGCCGGTTCGACAGCCCACTTGAGCGGCGCGCAACTTGAAATGCGCGCCGGGATCAAGATGGTGCATGTGCCCTATCGGGGTTCAGCGCCCGCGCTCAACGACATCATTGCGGGTCACATCGACATGTTTTTCGATACACTTACGACGTCGGTCCCGCTCCATCAGGCGGACAAGGTCCGCATCATGGCAGTGGCCGGCACTGAGCGCGCAGCCGCCCTGCCCGATGTCCCGACCATTGCGGAATCCAGTTTGCCGGGCTTTCGCTCCACCACGTGGTTTGCGATGGTGGCGCCTCCGAATACTCCAGCCGCATTGACCAGCCGGATCAATCGCGACGTCGTCGAAGTTCTCCAAAGGCCGCTGGTCCAATCGAAACTACGGGATCTGCGGCTTGACGCCATGATTGGTTCACCTGCGGATGCCAGCAAATTCTTTGCCGAAGAAACGCAGCTCTGGGGTGGCGTCATCAAGGAAGCCAAGGTGACCGTGCAGTAGGGAGGTGTCGTGTTTGGTGAATTTCACTTGTTCACTATTTGTTTGACTGTCCTTTGTAGATCGGTTATAGGCGAAATAGAAATGTGGAATTGCGCCCGTAGCCCTGACTGGCCGGGCGCTTTTTTGTTTTGATCGATGTCCAACCTCCGCGCGCGTTCTGTCCGGCTCCATTAAGGGGTACTACGTGACCCAATATACATCAGCAGATAGTTTTATTGCAAAACATTCAACTTATGGATTGCATGAAACAGGCCAAGTACAAACGCACCCAATGGTTTTGGCCAAAACGAACCCGTCCTGATCGGATGCTCACGTTCAGGGCCGAAGCGACCGGGGCCTCGTACAGAAGACCAGAGATTTTTTTATCACTCGACCTTGAAATTGGTCGCCTTCATGATCGGCGTCCAGCGCGCGAGTTCGGCGCTCACGTGGCTTTGCGCCTGCGCGGGTCCGGACGTGGATGTGGGTTCAAACCCGGACACAAGCAATAAGCGCTGAAATTCCGGATCCGCCATGACCTTACGGGTTTCTCCAACCAGCAAGTCCGAGATCGGCTGCGCAAGGCCCGCGGGTGCGAACAGTCCATTGAAATTGGCGGCGACCATACCGGGAAGCCCGGCTTCGGTCGCGGTCGGGATGTCAGGCGCAATAGTAAGTCGCGTCTCCGACGCGACGGCAAGAATTCGCACTTTGCCGGCGCGGTGAAAGTCGAGGAGTGGCCCGCCCACATTCGGCGTCATCATCGGTATGTGCCCGCTGGCCAAGTCCGCGACACCCGGTGCCGCTCCCTTGTAGGGAACGTGAACAATCTCCGGCGCACCAATGAGATGTTTGAACAGTTCTCCGGCGAGATTGGTCAAAGTGCCGGTCCCGGCCGAGCCATAAGAAAGCTTGCCCTGATTGGCTTTCGCGTAGGCGACGAATTCGGCAAGCGTGCGCACTGGGACAGATTCGTTCACAACAACGACCGTCGGCGACACGCAAACGATATAGAGCGATGTGAAATCCTTGAGCGGATCGTACATTGGCCGGTTCGCAAGCACGGGCAGAAGAACCTGCGTGCTGGTGTTGCCGAAGAGAAATGTATATCCGTCCGGTTGCGCACGTGCGACCTCGGCCGTACCCAGCGCACCGCCCGCATTGGGCTTGTTCTCGATCACCACGGTCCCGAGAACGGATTTCATTCGCTCCGCCCAAAGGCGTCCGGCGACATCCGTGGCGCCGCCGGGCGCGAACGGAACGACCAGCTTGATCGGCCGATTGGGATATCGGGGTTGGGTAAAAGCCCGGCAAGGAGCAAGCGCGCTGCCGGCAAGGCCGGCGAGGCCGTACCGTAAAATATCACGTCGATTCATTGGACATCTCCGAATCCGCTATTTTACCCCCTGCCCCTCCTCCGACAAGCGTTTGTCGATATAAACTGTGTCGCATGTCGAAAAAACATCCTCGCCATTTCTTCAAGCCTCTCGCCATCGGGGCACCAGAGCCCATGCGCGAACTGCCCGTGCGCCTGGAGCGCATGGTCCATTTCGTGCCGCCGCACATCGAGAAACTGCGCGCCAAGGTGCCTGAACTCATTCGCCAAGTGGATGTCGTGCTTGGCAATCTGGAGGATGCCATTCCACTCGACGCCAAACTCGCCGCCCGGGCCGGTTTCATCGATATGGCGGGGCGCCATGACTTTGGTACGACCGGGCTGTGGACGCGCATCAATGCGCTTGGCTCACCCTTCGCGCTCAATGATGTCGTCGAAATCGTGGGCGCCATCGGGCACAAGCTGGACGTGATCATGCTGCCGAAGGTCGAGGGTGCGTGGGATATTCATTATCTCGATCAGTTATTGGCACAGTTGGAAGCCCGTCATAGCCTTGGCCGGCCGATCCTCATCCACGCCATCCTGGAAACCCCCGAAGGGGTCAACAATGTCCAGTCAATTGCAAGCGCATCGCCCCGCATGCATGGGATCAGCCTTGGCCCAGCGGACCTGGCGGCCGCTCGCGCCATGAAGACGACGCGCGTCGGCGGCGGTCATCCGGGCTACAAAGTGCTCGGTGACGTTTCGACGGACGGCCATCGCAGCGCCTCCCAGCAGGATCTCTGGCATTACACGTTGGCCAAGATGGTCGACGCCTGTGCGGCGACCGGTATCAAGCCGTTCTACGGACCGTTCGGCGATTTCTCCGATCCGGAGGCTTGCGAAGCACAATTCCGTAACGCTTTTCTCATGGGATGTGCCGGCGCCTGGTCGCTTCACCCCTCGCAGATTGCAATTGCCCGGCGCGTGTTCTCGCCTGATCCGGCTGAAGTCGCCGACGCCAGGAAAATCCTTGCTGCCATGCCGGATGGTGCTGGTGCCGTCATGATTGACGGCAAGATGCAGGACGACGCCACGTGGAAGCAGGCCAAAGTCCTGGTTGACCTCGCCGCGATGGTGGCAGCCAAGGATGCGCTCTAGCATTACGTCTCAAACACAATTATTTCCTAGGTCATGAACAAGACAAAAATTGCCAAGTTTCAGATCGGTCAGGTCGTCCGCCACCGCTTGTTTTCATTTCGCGGCGTCATTTTCGATATCGATCCGGAATTCAATAATACCGAAGAATGGTACGAGGCGATTCCGGCCGAGCGGCGTCCCAGCAAGGATCAACCATTTTACCACCTTTTTGCCGAAAATGCAGAAACCGAATACATCGCCTATGTGTCCGAACAAAATCTCCTTCCGGACACCTCAGGCGAACCCGTCCGTCATCCACAAATCGGCCAAGTGTTCGAAAAGGACGACAACGGCGGCTACCGGCGGCGCAACCAGATGCTCAATTGAGCGATCAACTGTCGTTTGCCCTATTGGGCTTTCGGCTGCGGCAAGGTTTTTTCCTGCTCCTCCAGGACCTTCGGGTCGGAGGGAGGTCCGTCATGGGCTTTGCCAAAGTCATTCAACGGCACGACCAAGCTTAACGGCTGTCCGCCGGCATTGATACCCTGCAAAACCAGTCCGCTGCCCTTCTTCATATTGTCGACGAGTTCTTGGGTGGCTTCATAATCAGAGATGCAGCCGTTGGGCATGCAAAACAGGTACGGTCCCTGCATGGGTTGGCCTTGGTCGATGACGACGCGGGTACCCGGCGGAAGCGCCATGCCAAGCGGCAAGGTAATGCGCAGGATCTTGCGCGTCTCACCATCCGGTTCGATCAACATCGCCGCCGCAACCGGCATTCCGTTTTCCACCCGGCCGCTCTTGCCCGTGATGCAAACCTGCTTATCGGTAGCGGCCTGTCCCTTCTGGCAAATTTTCGTCCAGGGTGAAAAGAAGACCTGCGGCTGCTGCGGCTGTTGCCCGGCAGGACCGCCCTTGGGTTCACCACCCTTCGGCGTTGCGCCCTTGGGAATTGGTTTTGGCTGAGCCTTTGGCGTCGGCTGTTGGGCCATTGCGGCCATACTGGCCAACGCCAGTCCAAGCGCCAGAACACCAACGATTGAAAAAAAACGACGAAATGCTCCCGATTGGGACAGGATTCGAAACGCCATTACGGATTGCCCTTCATAACACTGTCAGCACAAAAAACTTTTTGTCGCGCATGCTACCTTGTGGGAGCCGCGGCGGTCCCCGGGCCCTCTAGTCGTCGACGAGCGTCTTCCGCCCGCTTCTGCAATTCATCCTGCAGTTTTTTCTGCTGCGCTTCGAACTCTTTCGGATCCGTCGGGGGGCCGTCATAGGCTTTCTGGAAATCGCCGAGCGGCAGGACCAAACTGATCGGCTGACCGGCGCCATTGATCCCTTGTACCACGAGCCCGTTGCCTCGTTTCATTTTCGTGATCAGTTCTCCGCTCGCCTCATAATCGGCCATGCAGCCGTTTTGGAAGCAGATCACGAAGGGGCCGGTCATCGGCTGGCCCTGATCCACAATGACGCGCGTCCCGGGCTGGATGGACATGCCGAGCGGCAGGGTGACGCGCAGAACCTTCTTCGGATCTCCGTCGGGTTCAATGATGACGGCTGCCACCACCGGCATGCCGGATTCGACACGACCATCCTTACCGGTGAAACAAACCTGCTTGGCATTTGCCTCCTGTCCCTTGAGGCAGAATTTCGTCCAAGGCGAAAAAACAAGCTGCGGCTCACCCTGCTGGGATTGCTCGGCGGGGGCCGCCGGCGTCGGCGGCGCGCCCTTTGTTGATGGCGGCGCTTTTGCTGGCGTTTTGGCCTTCGGCTGACCTGGAGCCGGCGGGTTCTGTGCAAGCGCCCCCGATCCCACCCAAGCGCAAACCAGCGCCGTTACCAAACCATAGGCCAATGCGCGAGCCACCGGACGGGCCGGTTCACACACGATCCGTTGATCCATAGCAGGTCCTCTTGCTTGCTGCTCTCGCGGCTCCAGGCCAAATCGAGCAGGTACCCCTTTGACTTGGCTGTCTCCGCACCAAATACGGCATGAGCGTGACGTCCCCGAGGGACGGTAATAGCCCAAATTGCCGCGTCGATAAAGCGTTAAGACCGACGTCAGATAAGTCGGTAACGGACCCGCAAACACCTGTAGGGCACATTGTGCCCTCATAACCCATTGATGGGTCCATCATTCTTGGTAACTTGAGGCCAACCGCCGTACCCCCGATGCAAAATGACAATCCACTGACCTGTCTGCGCCAAGCACCCCCGGAGTACGCAAGGACTTGCGCTGCAAGGGCCAAAGCCTGGGTTTTCGGTTTGTGTGCAATTGCGACCGTGAGTGCATCGGGGTCAGCTTATCCGGCCGACCAACGCGATGCCCTGACGATGCATGGCGAGCCTGCCCTGCCGGCAGGATTTACGCGCCTGCCCTATGCCAATCCGGACGCACCCAAAGGCGGCCGCCTCACGTACGGCATCCTGGGCACGTTCGACAGTCTTAACCCCTTGATCATCAAAGGCATTGCGCTGTCTTCCATCCGCGGCTACGTGATCGAAAGTCTGATGGCGCGCGGTTATGATGAGCCATTCACGCTCTACGGATTGGTGGCAAAGACGGTCGAAACGGACGCAGGTCGCAGCTACGTCACTTTCACGATTGATCCCGCCGCCCGGTTCTCAGACGGGACGCCCATCACGGCACAGGATATTATTTTTTCGTGGGAACTCTTGCGTGACAAGGGGCGTCCCAATTATCGAATCTATTACGCCAAGGTCATTAAAGCCGAAGCCATCGGCACTAATGCGGTGCGATTTGACCTCACCGGCAGCAATGACCGGGAACTGCCGCTTATCCTTGGCCTCATGCCGATCCTGGCTCGCCATGCCGTCAATCCCGACACGTTCGAGGAGACTTCCTTCGCGCCGCTGCTCGGCAGCGGTCCCTACCTGGTGGACAAAGTCGACCCGGGCAAGAGCGTAACGCTGGTACGCAATCCAAATTATTGGGGGCGCGACCTCCCCATCAATCGCGGGTTCTGGAACTTCGACCAAGTCCGGTTCGACTATTATCGGGACACCAATTCCCACCTCGAAGCCTTCAAGCGCGGCCTCTATGATTGGCGTTCCGAGCAAGACCCGGGTCGCTGGCAGACGTCCTATGATTTCCCCGCGCTGCGCGACGGCCGGGTCGTGAAAGAGGCGCTCCCGACTTCAGTACCCAAGCCAAGCACCTTCTATGTCTTCAATATGCGCCGTCCCATTTTCGCTGACATCCGCGTCCGCGAAGCCTTGGCATTACTGTTCGACGCTGAATGGATAAATCGAAACCTGTTTTTTGGTCTTTATCGCCGCACCGCCAGCTATTTTGATGGGTCGGAACTTTCGGCATATCGGCGAGCTGCCGACGATCACGAACGCAAATTGCTGGCGCCCTTTCCCGACGCGGTCCGACCCGACGTCATGGATGGAACCTGGTCTCCTTCCGTCACCGATGGTTCGGGCCGCGATCGATTTATCTTGCAGCGAGCGCTCGCCTTGTTCGCAGCTGCCGGTTACGAACTTCGCGGCACCGCACTGGTCAATCGACGTACCTCGGTTCCGTTTGGATTCGAGATCATGGTGACCACCCGCGATGAGGAGCGTCTGGCGTTGACCTATACGACCTATTTGCGCCGGGCCGGCATTGCCGCACAGGTGCGTGTCGTCGATGCCGTGCAATATGAAGGCCGGCGGCTGTCCTATGATTTCGACATGATACAGAACCGATGGGACCAGTCGCTTTCTCCCGGTAACGAGCAAGCGTTCTACTGGGGTTCCGAAGCCGCACAATCGCAAGGCACTCGCAACTATATGGGGATCAAAAGCCCCGCCGCCGATCAGATGATCGCGGCCCTGCTCAATGCCGATGGCCGCGACGAATTCATATCGTCGGTCCGCGCGCTCGATCGCGTCCTGATTTCGGGGTATTACACGATCCCTCTTTTTCACCTGCCCGAACAATGGGTGGCGCGCTGGAACACCATCCGGCGCCCCGACACCACACCTCGAACCGGATATTTGCCGGAAACCTGGTGGCACGCGGCGAACTAACGTTCGGCCGTCGACACCAAATACCATTCGGCCGGGGCCGCGCCGAGGTGCGCAAGGCCTCATGCTCCGCATCCGCGAGGCTCACCGCCAGCTGCACCCTGATCATCGCGCAAAAAATTGACTTTGAATTAACGGCAATTGCCTAAGGTGCACTGCTTTGCCTCCCAAACCGCAAGCGTGTCTGATGGCGATGTTAGGTCCTGTTGTAGTCATTACCGAAACGACGTCAGCGGAGCTTGTGGGCCTCCTCGGCAAGGCGGGGGCCTTTCCTATCGTCGAGACAAGACTTGCCGCTGCCCCTGCCGCCATTGCCGAAATCCAGCCGGTTGCCCTTCTGCTGGCTCAATCCTTGACCGGCGCCAGTGATCGCGACGTCAAAGCCTGGATCCGAACCGTCCAGGCACGGCGCGGACCGATCATGCCGGTCCTGATGGACGCAAAGGAAGCGAAAGCAACCGCCATACCGTTTGCTGTGCCGTTCTCGACCGACGAACCAGCTCCGCAAATCGTTGCACGGTTGCGTGCGGCGCTGCGCGTGCGCACATTGCACACGACTGTCTTGCGCCGGTCCAGCGATACCCAATTCGGCAGATATGGCGTACCGCCCTCGGACCTCCTGAATTATGCGACTGTGCTGTGCCTTGGACGGGGGCGCTCCTACCCGGCGCTGTCCACTGCGGTCGGCGAGCAGGTTGGCTTGATGGGCGCAATGAGTATCGAAACAGCTGCCCGGGCACTCCAGTCCCGGGATTTGGATGGGATCGTCATCGGCGATGGGTTCAGCCCGAAGATCGTCGATACGCTCCTTACCGCCATTGCGGAGGATCCCGAGTTCCGTGATCTGCCCGTCGGTGTGTTCGGGAATTCCGCGCACAAAGAAGACCGTTTACCCAATTTCTTTCACATCGAAAGCGATCTATCGCATCTCATGGCATGGTTGCTGCCTTTGGTGCAGATTCACGCCTTTACAAGCCACCTCAACCGCACGCTCAAATCGCTTGATAGCAAAGGTGCGATTGATTCCGAAACCGGGCTTGTTGCCAGCAATGCATTCTGGCGCGAGCTTGATCGTGCCATTCATGAAGCAGAGGATGGCGGCAGCGCACTGTCGGTCGCACGATTCTCGTTCGAAGAAATCGATGACCGCCTGAGCATTGATGTGGCGAGGTTGTTCAGCCGGCTTGTCCGCAGCGTCGATTTTGCGTGTCGGGAGAGCGATGGATCGATTCTCGCTGCATTTACCGACACCGATCTACGCAGTGCCCATGTGGTTGCGCGCCGTCTCGCGGGCACCTTGCGGCAAACCATTATTTCGTCGGATCGCGACCGGGACACGATCAAGCCCACCGTGACCCTTGCGACCCTGAAGCCAACGGATAATCTCAGTTCGCTTGTGGCGAGGATTGGCACCTATCCGACTGTTGCGGCGGGTTGACCAGAAGCATAGACTTGAGCACTTCGCCAAGAGGTGCCGACATGACGAACGCTCTGCCATTGCCCATCGATATTGTTTCCGACGTCGTTTGCCCCTGGTGCTATATCGGCAAACGATTGTTGGAACTGGCTGTAGCGCAAAAGCCGGACATTGCTGTGGAACTGCGCTTCCGTCCCTATTTTCTCAACCCTTGGGTCCCGCGCGAAGGCATCAGCCGGGAAGAATATCTGGTTACCAAGTTCGGTTCGGTCGCGCGTTACAACGCCAACAATCAGCGTGTTGTCGATGCGGCGGCACATGTTGGACTGCCTTATGCGCGAGAAAAAATCCTGCGGCAGCCCAACACGCTCGACTGCCATCGATTGATTTTTTGGGCGAGCCAGATTGGCATGGCGGCAGCGTTGAAACAAAGGCTGATGAGCCTCTATTTCGCCGAAGGCGCCGACCTCACCGACCGTGAAATATTGGTTCGCGCCGCCAGTGGATGCGGGCTTGATCCAGATGAAATCCGCAATCGCCTTTCGACCGACGTAGACGTCGCACGTATCGAGCAGGAAGCAGCGAGCGCCAAGGAAGGAGGCATAGAAGGCGTTCCGTATTTCATATTTGGCGGCTTGATTGCCGTCAGTGGGGCGCAGTCGCCGGAGTATCTTGCGCAGACTATCGAGCGCTCCGCCGAAGAACTCGCACGACGCGTGGCTGCCGAATAAAAGTCAACGCGCAAATGTTATCGCCAGGACGATAATCGCGCTGGCCGCGATCCAGGATCCCAATATCCTTACGGTTATTTTTGCAAGCCGGTGTGTGGCCATCTTGGCGCAAATTGCAATCCCGGCCAAGGCCAGAAGCGCACCGAGTTCAGTACCGGCCAGCATCAAATTGCCTTCAGCAATCGTGATGGCTTGAGGAGGCGAGTCCAAGCCAATAGCGAGGCCTGCACTGCCGGCCAGAAATGTCGCAATCGGCCGCGGAGGCGACCATGCCAAGGCGATCAGAACTCCGCTGACGATTGTGAGCACGGTCAGGATCGTTTCTGCCGGGGTCGCGCCCGTCCCAAACGAAAGTGCAAAGAGCCCAGCCGCTGCGGCAGCCGCAAACACCAAAACGCAAAGAATCCACTCGTCTTGTCGACCGACGAGCAACCCGAGCCCGACGAGGCCCAGGGCATGCACGGGATTAAGTATGGATGGAGGAAACCGCCATAGAAGCCTCCAACCCCAGGGACCACCATATGGGCCGACGCCTGTCCCGACATCGCGGCGAGCGCACAAACGACGACCGACCAGCGAAGTATGATCATGGGACATGCCCCAACATACGGACGGTCAACACAATAGGCCTAGGCCGCTTTTGCGGGTCGTGCCAGTTCAACCAGATTTCGCAGGATCTTGGCGGTCCCCCGCAGCCGCTGTTCGGGTTCTTCCCAATCGTCGAAGAACACAACCTTCATGTCGGGGCGCACGCGCGCCGACGGTCCCTGTTTTCGAATGTAGCCGACAAGCCGTTCCGGATTGGCGAAAGTATTGTCGCGGAAGGTTATGACTACGCCTTTCGTGCCAGCCTCTATTCGCTCGACGTTTGCCTTGCGACAAGATGCCTTGATCGCAACGATCTTAAGCAGGTGTTCGACCTCGATCGGCAATTCACCGAAACGATCGACAAGTTCCGCACCGAATGCATCGATTTCAGCCTCGTCTTCGATCTCGGCCAGGCGCCGGTATAGCCCAAGCCGCACCGGAAGGTCTTTTACAAACTCCTCCGGGATCATCACCGGCGTGCCGATCGTGATCTGCGGCGACCAGCGGTCCGCCACCGGCATCGTGATGCCCGCCTTGAGGCTCGCGACTGCTTCTTCGAGCATCTGCTGGTAGAGTTCGAATCCGACCTCCTTGATATGGCCGGATTGCTCCTCGCCCAAGAGATTTCCAGCCCCCCGAATATCGAGATCGTGGGAGGCCAGTTGAAAACCTGCACCCAAAGTGTCGAGGGATTGAAGAACCTTCAGCCTTCGTTCCGCCTGCGCCGTGATCTTCTGTTCCGCCGGCAGCGTGAACAGCGAATAGGCGCGCACCTTCGACCGTCCAACGCGTCCGCGCAGTTGATAGAGCTGGGACAACCCAAACCGATCCGCGCGATGGACGATCAAAGTATTGGCCGTGGGGATATCAAGGCCAGATTCGATGATCGTCGTCGAAAGCAGGAGATCATATTTTGCATCGTAAAATGCCGACATGATGTCGTCGAGCACGGTCGGCGGCAATTGACCATGTGCGACGACGGTCCTGATTTCCGGCACGTGCTTGTCCAGATATTCCTTGACGCCGGCTAGATCCTCAATGCGCGGACACACATAGAAGGATTGGCCGCCGCGGTAGCGCTCACGTAGCAGCGCTTCACGAACCACAAGCGGGTCGAACGGCGTCACAAAGGTACGAACCGCGAGACGATCGACAGGCGGTGAAGCAATGATCGAAAGATCGCGCACGCCCGTCAAGGCCAGCTGCAGCGTTCTTGGGATGGGAGTGGCCGTCAATGTGAGGACGTGCACCTCCGAACGAATCTGTTTCAGACGCTCTTTGTGGCTCACCCCAAAGTGTTGTTCTTCGTCGATGATCAACAAACCCAAATCTTTGAACTTGATGCCTTTGCCGAGGAGTGCATGCGTACCGACGACGATTTCAATCTTCCCATCTGCAATCCCGCTTTTGACGTTCGCCAATTCCTTGGCGGGCACCAGACGCGATGCCTGCCCGACCGTCACGGGAAATTTGCTGAACCGTTCCGAAAACACTTTGAAGTGCTGGCGCGCAAGCAAAGTCGTGGGCACCACGACGGCAACCTGCTGTCCATTCATCGCGACTGCAAGTGCGGCGCGTAGCGCGACCTCGGTCTTGCCAAATCCAACATCGCCACAGACCAGGCGATCCATCGGTTTGCCGGACCCGAGATCGCGGAGCACGGCGTCGATGGCGGCCTGCTGGTCGTCCGTCTCTTCGTAGGGAAATCCGGCGCAGAATTCCTCGTAGGGCCCTGGTTCGACCGGCACTTTCGCGCCTTCCCGGGTGAGCCTCTCAGCCGCAATCTTGATAAGCTCGTTGGCAATCTCCCGAATGCGGGCCTTCATGCGGGCCTTGCGCGCCTGCCAGGCACCGCCGCCGAGCCGGTCGAGTTCGGCGTTCATTTCATCCGAACCATAGCGCGACAAGAGTTCAATATTTTCGACGGGGAGAAACAGTCGGTCCCCACCCGCATAATGAAGTTCAAGGCAGTCGTGCGGCGCGCCGGCAGCCTCGATCGCACGAAGCCCAACAAAGCGACCGATCCCGTGATCGACATGAACCACGAGGTCCCCGGCCGCGAGGCTGGTCGCCTCCGCGATGAAGTTATCTGCTCGCCGGGACGAACGACGCGACCGTACCAGGCGGTCGCCGAGGATATCCTGCTCGCTGATGACCGCGACTTGCGCCGTCTCGAAGCCACTTTCCAGCCCGAGCACCGCGAGGGCCACTTCCGGACCTGGAAGCTTCAACGCTTCCGGCCATGACCGCACGGTCACAAGGTTGACCAGCCCATGGTCGGCCAGCACGTGTCGCATGCGTTCGCGCGAACCTTCGCTCCACAGTGCGACCACGACGCGCTTGCGCGCCCCTTGCAGGTCCTGAACGTGGCGCACGACAGCTTCGAATACGTTGCGGTCACGCTCGGCGCGCTCGGCCGCAAAGTTGTGTCCTTCTTTGGTCCCGGCATCGATTGCGGTTCCTTGTGCTTCAGGTACGGCAAATGGCGTCAGCCGCGACAGAGCCGCGGCATCGAGCCGTCCGCGCCATTCGGCGGCCGCGAGATAGAGACGGTCGGTCGGCAGCGGTCGGTACGGCGGACCAAATCCACGCTCCGCCGGCGCCTGCGCACGCGCGTCATGATAGTCTTTGATCTGTTCCAGCCGTTCACGCTCGACGTCATCGACCTGGGGTTCGCAAACGATGGCCGCGCCCGAAACGTAGTCGAAAATGGTCTCCATGCGATCGTGCAGCAGGGGCAGCCAATGCTCCATGCCGATATGTCGCCGGCCTTCACTGATCGCGTGATAGAGCAGGTCATCGGGCGTCGGCGCACCGAAGGCTGCAACATAGCCTAGCCGAAAGCGCTTGATCGTCTCAGTCGTGAGCTGAAACTCAGCTACCGGAACAAGGTCCAGTCCGCGCAAATGATCCGTGGTGCGCTGAGTTTCAGGATCGAAACTCCGGATCGTTTCGAGCGTATCCCCAAAAAAATCCAGGCGCACCGGCTCCGCCATTCCGGGTGCATAAAGATCTATGATGCCGCCGCGCACCGCATAGTCGCCGGGTTCACGAACAGTCGACGCTCTCGAGAATCCATTGTGTTCGAGCCATATCGTGATCTCGTTCATATCGATCACGTTGCCGGGAGCCGCGGATAATGACTGCGTGGCGACCAAAGACCGTGCCGGCACGCGCTGGAGCGCTGCATTGACGGTCGTCAGGAGAGCGGAGGGCCGGTCCCGTCCCTTTAGTCGCGCCAAACGGGACAATGCCGTCATCCGCTGTGCGACGACCCCGGCATGCGGCGACACGCGGTCATAGGGCAGACAATCCCATGCCGGAAATTCCAGCACATCGATATCCGGGGCAAAGAAGGCCAGCGCCCGACCCAGCGACGTCATGCGCGGGCCATCCCGGCAAATCACAAGCAGGCTGGTCGCAGGCGCATTGGCGCGAGCCGCAACCGCGCGCGCCAAGTCGGCGACGACCACCCCCTGGGCCCCATCGACAACGCAAGCAAGCGTCAGCGGGCGGCCTGTTTTCAACAATTCCGCGGGAGACCGTGCCATGGCTACCGACCGCGATCCCGCAAATGGAATTGCCGCAACCGTTGGAACAACGCCGTGTCGTAGGTTTCGGGGACGTCGACCTCCCCGGTTACCCAGGCCAGCAAATCCCGATCCGGCACATCGATCAGCCGCTCAAACTCTGTCAATTCGGCATCAGCCAGCCCCTCAACGGCATGATCCGCAAAACGGCCCATGATGAGGTCCATTTCGCGCATGCCGCGATGCCACGCCCGGAACAAGAGCCGGCGACGGCGGACATCAAGACCCTCGCTCGATCGGGTTGACCCAGTCATCAATTCCTCAACGTCAAAAGCCCGGACGTGGCCGGGCACAGACTGATATAGCGACGCGGGCCGCGCGTGTCATCGGGCTCGAAACATTGGGGCTCAAATCATTCGATGATGCATTGCCTCGCAACGCCGCTCAGGCGATCATGCGCGTTCCTTGCCGGAGGCCCTAATGCGGCCGAGTCTGTTGAACCCTCTTTTCACTGAACTGACACGCCTCGGCGGCGTCGGACCAAAGATCGAGAAGCATTATGCCCGATTACTCGGACGCGCCGATGCACCGCGCATTGTCGATCTCTTGTTTCACCTTCCGACCGGCACGATTGATCGGCGAGCCCGGCCAAAACTGCGCGACGTGGTGCCCGGCACTGTGGTGACTGTTGCGGTAACCGTCGAACGCCATCGGCCGCCGCCGCCTCGCCGCCCCAACGCGCCATATCAAGTCTACACGAGCGATGGATCAGGCGACCTGACACTTACATTTTTCAGCGCTCGCACGGATTATCTCGAAAAGCTGCTGCCGGTCGGGGCGCTCCGCTATGTGTCGGGAACGGCGGAACTTTACGACCATATGTTGCAGATGGTGCACCCCGATCGTGTCGTCGACGAAGTCGGCTTTGCCGTCTTGCCGCTCCTCGAACCGGTCTACCCGCTTACCGAAGGCCTCAGCCTCAACCAAATCCGCAAGACGGTCGAAGCTGCTCTCGCGCGCCTCCCCGTCTTACCTGAATGGCAGGATTCCACGTGGTTGCAGCGCGAGGGGTACCCCTCCTTCGGTGACGCGCTGAGAGCGCTGCATCGCCCGCCCGAACCCGCCGAAATGGAGCCGGGAAGCAAGGCCTGGACACGGCTTGCCTATGATGAACTCCTTGCAGGCCAATTGGCGTTGGCAATGGTGCGCGTTCACTTGCGCCGCCCGAGCGGGCGCGCCACTCCCGGCACCGGCGAACTACGCCAAAAACTCGTCGAGGCCCTGCCATATTCCCTGACGTCATCGCAATCTCGCGCCGTTGCCGAAATCGTTGCAGACGTCGCCAAGCCAGAGCGGATGCTGCGACTCCTGCAGGGCGACGTCGGCTCCGGTAAAACGGTTGTCGCACTTTTGGCCGCGGCGACGAGTGTCGAATCTGGCCGCCAGGCAGCGCTCATGGCGCCGACAGAGATCCTCGCGCGGCAGCACTACAACAACATCGTGCGCGTCGCGGCATCCGCCGGCATTGAGGTTGCGATCCTCACCGGGCGAGAGCGGGGACGAGAACGAAGCGATTTATTGGAGCGGCTGGCACGCGGAGAAGTCCACATCCTCGTTGGCACGCATGCCTTGTTCCAAGATGACGTCGCCTTTCACGATCTCGCATTGGCAATCGTCGACGAGCAGCATCGATTCGGCGTCCATCAGCGCCTGGCACTCGCCAAGAAGGGGGAAGCGGTCGATGTGCTAGTGATGACCGCCACGCCGATCCCCCGGACTCTTGTCTTGACCTATTTCGGCGACATGGACATCTCTGAACTCAGGGAGAAACCGGCCGGACGTCAACCGATCGATACGCGCACCATAGCGCTTGATCGTCTCGACGAGGTTATGGAAGGTGTCGGCCGCGCACTTGGCGAGGGGCGGCGCGCCTATTGGGTCTGTCCGCTGGTCGAAGAATCCGAATATGTGGACATGGCTGCCGCCGAGGATCGTTTTGCCACCCTCAAGCAGCGTTTCGGCAACACCGTCGATCTCGTGCATGGGAAAATGAAGAGTGCCGCCAAAGATCGTGCAATGGAACGGTTTTCGGCCGGCGAAACACGGCTTCTTGTCGCCACCACGGTCATCGAAGTCGGCGTCGACGTGCCGGAAGCCACGATCATGGTCATCGAACATGCGGACCGATTTGGCCTCGCGCAACTCCACCAGTTGCGCGGTCGCATCGGTCGCGGTGCCGGTCGCTCGACCTGTCTGCTTCTATACGGGTCGCCGCTTGGTGAAACCGCCAAGGCGCGGCTCGCCATCATGCGCGACACCGAGGACGGTTTTCGTATCGCCGAAGAGGATTTGCGTTTGCGTGGTGAGGGCGATGTCCTCGGCACGCGCCAATCAGGCCTGCCGGGATTTCGAATCGCACGATTGGAACTTCACGGCAAACTGATCAATACGGCGCGCGACGACGCGCA
>DATGVJ010000613.1:0-12718 GCA_035300505.1 Xanthobacteraceae bacterium | reverse complement strand
GTGACGCTTGCGACCGCCACGGCGGGCGTGATGCCGAGGAATATCAATAGCGGGGTCATCAAGAATCCGCCGCCGATGCCAAACATGCCGGAGATGAATCCGACGGCAAGTCCCATTGCCAGGATCATGAAGATATTGACCGGCAAGTCGGCGATTGGAAGGTAGATCTGCACGGACTGATCCGCTGGTTCGAAATGCGGGAGGCACCGGTTCCGGAGCTAAAGCCGATGCGTTGTATCGGGGTATAGAGTTACCGAGGAAACCGTTGATCCGATCTCAATGGCTTCGAGGACTTGACCGTGCTTCTCCCTTATCGGGGGCGTAACGGCAGCACATGAATCGGTTGAGACTCGGGGCAGATCGGCTAGGTAGCGTCATTCTACCGATGTTTTCGGTAGGAGCTACCCAATGTGAGATTCTTTTCGACGAATTTTCGGCAATTTATTGCATCGGGCCCAGCCGAGCCGCCTCGGTCTTTTGGCTGCTTCGATTTTTACCGGCCAATGGTGCTGCGGCCGGTTTATCCCAGCCTCCCGGCGGCGATTGGACATCGGTCGCAGCCTCGATTTGCGGTTGGGCCGACCAGGCCTCGGCAGCTGCTCGTGCCGCCGCGAGGGTCGAGCGGTCGAGGCGGCTGGCAATATCGTCGCGTTTCTTTGCGGCTTCAGCGTCGCCCTCTCGGGCCGCGATGGCAAACCATCTGTAGGCCTCGCCGAGGTTCGGTTCCGTTCCAATGCCGCGGACATAGAGGATCGCCAGATTGTATTGGCTATCGGTGATTCCGTAATCCGCAGCTTTTCGGAACCATTTGGCGGAGTTCTGATAGTCTGGCTTGGCATCGGTTCCATCGGCGTGGAGTACGGCGAGGTTGTGCATCGCCCTGGCATTGCCGGCTTCTGCCGCTGACAAGTAGTGACGGCGAGCGGTTTCGAGGTTCTTCTTGACGCCCAAGCCCTTCTCGTAAAGTGAACCGAGACGTACCTGGGCAGGTGCGAGGCCTTGCTTGGCCGCGCGTTCGAACCATTCGGCAGCTGCGGTTAGGTCCCGCGGAACGCCGCGACCTTCGGCCAGGCGCGAAGCGATTTCAAACTCGGCTGCAGGATCACCCTTGGCCGCTGCAGCGCGCAGCGCTGCGCCGCCAATTGTTGCGGGAAACCTGTCTGGGGTGCCGGTACGCGCCGGCGATGGAGGCGTCGTGGCGGGCGGTGCTGCCGCACGGCTGGCGACTGAGGCAAGGCTCGGCGCTGACGTCGCAGGTGGTTGCGCTACCGGCGACTGCATCGCAGGCGACTGCGTCGCAGGGGCCTGTGCCGAAGGAGACTGCATCGAAAGTGATCGCGTCGAAGACGCCGGCATCGGAGATGCCGGTATGGATGCGGTCGTTTTCGGCTCCGGGAAGGTTGCGACCTTTGGCAAAGCCGCGAATCCCCCTGGATTGGCCGGCAGCAGGATGCCGGCGCCTGTCGGTGGGAACGCAGTGCCATCGGGCAACAGGTTCGATCGTTGGCCAGTGCCGGAAGGAATGATCTCTGCCGGCGGCGTCGACATATCTGGAGTTTCATCGTTCGGAACCGACGATGATGCCGGTCCCGTATTGATACGATCGGGTGTCGATTCGACAGCTGCCGGCGGCATGTTCTCGCCGGTACTTTGGGGCGCACTTATCACGTTCCAAATCAGGTACAGTGAACCCAAGACCACGATTGCCGTACCGGTCGCCACAAGTATGCCGCGCAGGCGCTTCCCGGACCCGGAGGTCTTCTGGGTACCGGATTGGAGCGGCTCGACCGGGCTAGTGGCGACCCGCGCGCTCGTTCCTTCGATACTGGCAGCTGCTTGAGCGGCTCGGCGGGCTGCAGCAATAAAATTTACCTTGCCGTCCGGTTCCGACTCACCCACGGGTTTGGTGGGCCCGAGAGCCGATTGCGACATTGCAATTCGTTCAACCGGTGATGGGACGCTGCGACCACGGATGCCCGGTTCCAGAGGATGGTCCGGCGGAAGGTTGGGATCGATGGGGGGGCGTTCCAGTTTGAGCGTCTGATTGTCGGAAGAAGCATTCGCCGGCGTTGGCGCTACGCCGACTGGCTGTTTGCCTCTTGCCGGGTCGCGTCGCTCGGTCCGATCGCCGTTGGAGGCCTGCGCGATCTGCATAAAAGCCGCAGCCGACAACTGAGGATCCATTGCCAAGGGCAAGGGCGCAAGGGATTCCTCCCGCGCCCTTGACCTTGCAGACAGCTGGATGTTTTCCGCGTCAGGAACAGCCGAGGCTGCGCCGTGCTTGCCGATCTCGACCCCCGCAAAACGATCCACGAGCTGGTTAAGTGTTCCGTGGATGGAATCAAGCGTGTCCTGCGTGCGCTGGACATCGCGCTTTATTGTATTGGCATCGGCTCTTTCGGCTTCCGTTTTTGGGACGGTTTGCGAAACTTGATGCTGTTTGAGATAGCCGTGCAAGTCCGCCAGCGCGCGCTCGATCGTCTCAAGCTTGGCGAAATGCGGGCCCGAGGCTTCGACCCGCTCGACGAGCTGGGCGATTTGAGCTTCAAGTTGATGGACGGCGACTTGTTCCGAGCGCGTCAATTGCAGCCGATCGATTTGCTCAAACAAAAGCTGGATCGAGTTCTCGATTGCTTGCGTATTCTCGGTCGCCAGGTTGCGGGCCTGGAGTGCGTCCGCAAGCATCGCGATCCGCTGCTCGATGTTTTCGAGCACGCCGCTCGTCGATGTCTGCTCGACCTTGGCCGTGAGGGTGCGGACCTCCTCGGACACCATGTCCCGCAATCCCACGATGGCGCCTTCGAGATGTTCGAACGCAATCGAGTTTTGCTTGTTGGTGTCGATGTCGTCAAATTTCTTTGAAAGTGTTCTGACTGATTCGTCGAATTCGCCACGACTTTCCATCGGCGTCAGGGCCTGCACGACGTCACGCACCTCCGCGCGGCTGCGTTCCGACGTCTGCTCAATCTTGGTCGTGAGGGTGCGGACCTCGTCCGACAATGTCGTCAGCGCATCGTTCGAAGCGACGTGGGACACGATGGCCCGCAATCCCACGATGGCGCCCTCGAGCTGTTCGAACGCAATCGAAGATTGCTTGTTCGTCTCGATGTCGTCGACTCTCCTTGAAAGTGTCCTGACGGTCTCGTCGAATTCGACACGGCTTTCCATCGGCGCCAGAGCCTGTACGACGTCACGCACTTCCGCAAGGCCGCGTTCGAGATTGGCGAATGCGGCGCTGTCGATGTTGATGTGACGCTGGGCGTCGATGCGTTCGACAAGCTGCCGGACACCGGCTTCCAGGCCTTCCACCACGTGGCGCGGCATCGCGTCCTTCAGCATCTCGCCGATCTCGGCCAGATCGCCGCGAAGCGCCTCGACGGTATTGTCGATGCCGCAGGGCTGCAGCGTCTCGACTCGGTCCGTGATTGCGCGCAATTGCTGTTCGAGGCCGCCGAGATCCTGGGTCGGGGCGCGTGCCGGGTCGTTGCGCGGCCGCTCGCCATCGAGCGCACGCTGGCGCTCGGCGATTTCAAACAGGGCTTGGTCGAGCGGCGAGGTCGGTGCGCCATTGGGTCGCGATGACCCGCGATTGAGCTGTGCGACCGTATTGTCGACCGCATTGAGCCGGCGCTCGATCTCGGAAATCGCCGAGCCGCCTTTTGCCATGAACTGATCGAGCCGGCGCTCAAGACGCGAAATGGCGTCGGTAACCTGGCCTGCGGCGTATTGGCTCGCAGCATCCTGGCCGCCTTGGCCTGTGGCGTATTGGCTAACCGCGTCCTGGCCGCTCCGGCCCGAGCTGTGGATTTGGGTGCTCAGTTGATCGAGGCCCGGTAACCCGTCCGGTCGGCGCACGGTCTCAAGCGCGGCATCGCGCGCTTGCTGCCTAACGCCTTGCACTTGCCAGGAAACGCCAGAATTCATAGTCGCATCCGGTGTGTTCGGCAGGGAGGCGCGAGTTGTCGCGCCTCATGGAATCGGCTTTTGTTGACGGGTGGTGGACGGATTGTGCGGCCCCCAAGATCAGCGTCGATCTTTTATGGTCGCGGTAAACGAACGGTTAACAAGAGGTCGATATGGGCTATTTTGGTTGCACATTATTGAAGCCGGCGACGCCCAAGGATCAGATCAAGCCAGACGGGCCAACCCAAGGAGATGACCGTGCCGATCTACAAGGCTCCAGTCGATGAAATCCTGTTCCTGCTGAACGACGTTCTTGGGATCGCGCGCTACAACAATCTGGCGGGTTTCGGAGATATATCGCCCGATGTGCTTGAACCTATCCTCGGGGAAGCCGCCAAGCTGTGCGAAGAAGTGGTGCAGCCCCTCAATCGCATCGGCGACAAGGAAGGTTGCAAGCGCCAGGCTGACGGCAGCGTGACGACGCCGGCCGGTTTCAAGAAAGCCTACCGGCAATATGTCGAAGGCGGCTGGATGGGGATATCGGCACCGACCGAATTGGGCGGGCAGGGGCTGCCTGAACTCATGACGACCATCGTCAACGAAATGCTGGCGTCAGCCAATATGTCGTTTGCGATGTATCCGGGGCTCACGCAAGGCGCCATTGCGGCAATCGTGCTTCATGGGTCTTTGGAGCAGAAGGCCGCTTATCTTCCGAAGTTGATCGAGGGCAGCTGGACCGGCACCATGAATCTCACCGAGCCGCATTGCGGCACGGATTTGGGGCTCTTGCGCACAAAGGCCGTCAAGCAACAGGATGGAAGTTACAAGATCACGGGAACTAAGATTTTTATTTCGGCCGGCGAGCACGATCTGTCCGACAATATCATTCATCTCGTGCTTGCCCGGATCGAGGGCGCGCCCGCCGGCATAAAGGGTACGACGCTTTTCATCGTACCGAAGATTCTCGTCAAGCCCGACGGTTCATTGGGGGCCCGTAACGCCGTCACCTGCGGTTCGCTCGAAGAAAAGATGGGCATTCATGCCAATTCGACCTGCGTCATGAACTATGACGGCGCGACCGGTTTTCTGATTGGGCAAGAGAACCGTGGCATCAATGCCATGTTCACGATGATGAACGAGGCGCGGCTCGGTGTCGGTACTCAGGGCCTCGCTGTGTCGGAAGTCGCGTATCAAAACGCGGCCGCCTACGCGAAAGACCGCCTGCAGGGCCGTGCGCTGACCGGCCCTAAGTTCCCCGACAAGACGGCCGACCCGCTCATCGTCCATCCCGATGTGCGGCGCATGCTGATGACGATGCGTGCCTTCAACGAGGCGGGGCGCGCGCTCTTGCTGTGGACAGCACTGCAAGGCGATATCGCCCGCAGGTCTCCTGACGAGAAGGCGCGCCAGGCGGCCGACGACCACATGGGGTTGCTCACTCCGGTGATCAAAGCGATGCTCACCGACGGCGGATTTGCCAATGCGGTGTCGGCCCAGCAGATTTTCGGCGGCCATGGCTACATTGCCGAACATGGCATGGAGCAGTTCGTGCGCGATGCGCGCATTGCGATGATCTACGAAGGCGCCAACGGCATCCAGGCGCTCGACTTCGTCGGACGCAAACTGCCCAAGGACGGCGGACGCGCCATGCAGGCGTTCTTCCAGGAAGTGCAGACGTTCATCAAGGAGCACGGCGACGAAGGCATGAAACCTTACGTTGCCCCATTGGGAGCGGCGTTGGGACATCTGCAGCAGGCCACGATCTGGCTCATGCAGAACGCGCTGACCAAGCCCGACAATGCGGGCGCCGGGGCAACCGACTATCTCGATCTCTTTGGCCTCGTTGCTCTGGGTTACATGTGGTGCCGCATGGTTGAGGCTGCCAAGCGCAAGATCGCGGCCGGCGGCGGCGCAACCGCACGGTCGAGCGCCAAGCTTACGACCGGCCGTTTTTTCATGGAGCGGATGCTGCCGGAGACAGGTGCGCATCTCGCGCGCATCCAGGCCGGAGCTGCAAGCACGATGGAACTGCCCGCAGAGGCGTTTTAAGGCAGTCGTGTGCCGGTAAGCCAGACAGCTCCTCGGAGCTATCCTCGGCAATGCCGAGCAATAGCCCTTGGCCGATCGAATGTGCTCCTTCCTGAGCCGGGCCGCACGCGCGGCCTTGCCGGCAAAGGAGATTGCGATGACTGGGGCATTCGACGGGAAACCAGAACAAATTCTACACCACGAGATTTGGCTGGCGGCAGCCGTGATCACCGCCATTCTCTCTGCCGCCGCTCCGGTCCGTGCGGCTGAACAACATGCGTCGGCGGCGCTCTCGCGCGTTCCCAATGCCGACGTGCCGGGCCAATTGCTCCGCGATTGTGCGACTTGCCCTGACATGGTCGTCGTCCCGGCTGGCACGTTTACGATGGGCGTTCCAGTCAATGAAGGCGAGGGTTATCTGGACGAAATGGTGCGGCGCCAAGTGACGATCCCGCGGCCGTTTGCCATCGGCCGGTTCGAGGTCACCTTTGCGCAGTGGGAGGCTTGTCTTGCCGATGGGGGGTGCAAGTTCAACCCCGAGGTCGATCCTCCGCTGCGCGGTCGCAGACCCGTTACCCAGGTCTCCTGGGAGGCCATCACCAACGAATATCTGCCCTGGTTGTCGCGGAAAACCGGCAAGACCTATCGGCTGCCGACCGAAGCGGAATGGGAATATGCGGCACGTGCCGGCACGACGACGTACTTTCATTTCGGCAATGACGAGCGGCAGCTGTGCCGCTATGGCAACATTGCGGACAGGACCTATCTCGTGGCTAACAGCAAAGTGCGGAGCCATCTCGGGCGCAAGCACGGCCAGCAACGCGGCGCTTACAGCACATTGGGTCCAGTCGCGATGTGTGACGACCGCCACGCCGATACGGCGCCGGTCGGTTCGTTCCTGCCGAACAAGTTCGGTCTCCATGACATCCACGGCAATGTGCGCGAATGGGTCGAGAATTGCTATGTCGGAAGTCCGGGTGAACGGGAACACTTTCCGGATTGACGTGAGACGTGCCGATCGCGTGTTGTTCGTGGTGGCGCCATGGATGATGTCCCCGCCTGGCAGACTCTGAACTGGCGCCACTACAATCCCTCGCACTCCGGCAGCATGCGCATCGGCTTTCGCGTAGTGCGTTCACTCGATGACTGAGAAAGGGGATAAGACATGCACATAGGATCGATACGCGTGGCCACACTGATAACGGCTTCAACGATCATCGGGCTATTGCTGGCCGCCAATACGGCCGGCGCCCAGTCCGCGGGTGACACATTTCCGCGTCTTCCCGCCGCTGAAGTTCAGGGAAAGCAGATTGGCTGGACCGTCAATGCGACCCTGGACGCGTTCGTACGCGCGGTGGAAACCGTCAAGCCGCTCGTGATCGTATTCGGCGATGTGAACTCCGGCTTTACGCGCAAGCTCACCGAACTGGTGCTGCCCTGTCCGCACCTGAACCAGCTCGCGGGTGTCGCAGTGTTTGCCTATGGGGCGCCTGCGACCGATGAGTATGCGCGCCGGATGGCCTCACGTTTCAAGCTGCAGACCTATCCGACGATCAGCGTCATTGCATCCCGAACCGACACGTTGACCGAGTTGTATCGCATGGAGGGTCTGTTCGATGCGGAACGAATCGCGGGCGATCTGCAACAGACGCTGCGCCAGAACGGCTATTGGCCCAAGGACCTTGCCGCGCCTGCAGCGCTTCCGCGCCATCCACTGGCCTATGCCGGCAAGGCCTGCAACCGTGAGGGCGCGGCGCGCCTCGGCATCGACGTGCGCGAAGCGAACCCCGAACCGCGCGACCGCCGGTGACGGTGACGGTGCAGCCAACATGATTCGGCTCTGGACGGGATTGGTTGTTGGTTTATTGTAGCACCTGGTTTCGAATTGCGTGGTTCACCAGTCGTTTGATGCTGACGAGGGCATCGCCATCGCGGAAATTGTCCCTCATGACCGCCATGCCAAACCTTTACCTCAAGTGGCGTGCATTCCGCGAACTGGCGGATGTGAATGACCCAGACAATTGGATCGGCAAGGAACTTTTCAAAACCGAGGACGGCGCGCAGCGCTTCTCCAAGCTGTTGCGGGGCGACCTCGGCTGTTCTCCTGCCATTGCAGAAAACCTTATCCGCTTCATGAATGATTGGATCGGCGTCGCAAGATCGCGCGCCGACAAATCGTCGAAGGCCGCAGCGTCGCCAGCTACGCTTGCGCCGGGGGATCTCGATCTGCCGGTTCTCACTTTCGTGGCGCGTTTGATTGGCGAGCTGCAGGCCGCAGCTGAAAAAAATCTCGATCGCGCACATCAGGCTCTCCTGGCCGACATGACGCTGGAGGCACCGCGTGGAGATGCAAGCCCGCAGTTGCTGGTGGAACGATTTGCGACAAGCCGCTCATTTGCGTCCGTGCGGCCCTCCGGCGGCGAGGGGCCGATCGTGTTCGAGGCGGGAAAGCATAAAGGACAACTGGCGGTGATCGGCGTCAGGGGGCTGCCGGTTGGCGCCTATACCTTGTTCACGCGTGACGCGGCTCCAATCGGCAAACATGTCTGGGACCTGAGTTGGGGCGAAGCCGTGATGTGGTTGCCCGCTCCGACGGTGCCGAAGTTCAGCGACGGCCGCCTGCTTCTGCTGCCCCAGGCCGAACCGGTCCAGCCGGCGGCGGGCCGCTTTATCGTCACGTGTGCATTGGTTTGGCAGAAGGACGCAATCGCTCGCCTCGACCCACGCGGAGGCGCGCCACCTCCAGGGATTCTCGACGAACAGGAGACCAGCCGCTTCCTCACCAATCTGCGCCGCCTCACCGAGGACAAGTTCAAGAAGTGGCAAGATGCCGTCACGGTTTCGCGGGCGGAGTACATCGTCAAGGCATAGGGATTTCATAACGCCTTCTCTGTAGTTGCCTCGAATGCCGCATCGACCATCCGGGTTTGCAATACCGAGCTATGGCCGGCAATCGCCACAGGCAAGGACGCGCGCTACCAACGCCACAGCGCATTGCATTGGGCGGCGTGGTCACCCCGGAGGCAAAATATACATGAGAAACATCATCCTCATTCCGGCTGCAGTCCTTGGATGTGCGGTACTGGGCGCAATCGCGGGCGGCGTCTATTTCGGAATCTTGCTCGTCGTCAACGACTGGCTCGTCGGGCACGTGCCCGCAACGGATGCTCAATGGGCCGCACTCGGTGCCCGGGCCTCAATTCCCGCATTTGCGTTTGGCATTCCGGTTGGGGCAATGACTGGTATGGTCGTTTGCGATGACATTTTGCGAGACGCCGACGATGTGCCGACATTTGCAGGAATATTTCTGGGTGTTGCCTTGCTGCTCGCCTGCATCATATTTCCGCTCTACCAGTCCTTCTTTGCCGCCCTGAAGACGCTGAGCGGGGGAACGAAGGTAATGTTTGTATTGTCGCTTGTGAGCGTCGGCTGGATGTGCGACTTCCCGACGAAACTCCAAGGATGGTTTCATGCGAATAAAGCCGGGAAGAGCAAAAATTCTGCATAGTCTACATGACCTGACGCGGAGAATTTCAGCTCACTCGGTCAAAACATACGAGGCAAAGCCATGAAGAACATCATTATCACCATTTTCCTTCTCGTCATATTTGCGGCCGGTGCACTTGTTTGTTCGGCACTATATTTCGGCGTTATCTTTGGGGCGTTCGCTTGGCTCGATGGCACGAACTCTGCCAGGGTGGGAGAGCCCGTCGGTGCAATCGCCGGCGTCATGGGCCCACTGGTTGGCGTTTCGCTGTATTTCATGTTCTTTTGGGAACGATGGCTGCGCCCGGACGGCAGTCCTGATCGTGTCGCGCAAGCGGTGGCGGTGATTGTTGCGATCCCGCTTGTACTTATCCCGTTGTACTCGATCGGCATGCAGGCGTTGAATGCAGTCCTCTCGTTCAAGGTCGTCGGTATATTCAGTGTTATCGGCTTGGGTACATTTGTCGGCTGGATCGACAAAGCAATGGCACGGAAATCCTGAGAGGTTTGCGCGGGCCGGTGATACGAGCAAGCGGCACCATTCGCTGTGCTGGTGCGTAGAATTTCTCAGTGAATTTCGCGAAGGAACGTGCAATGACCAACTTCATTTCGAAGGAGGCGAGTGCGCCTCACATGATCCCGCCTGACAATCGCATTATCTATTACGGGCGCGATCGGGAACACTTTCGCTTCCTGTCGCATTTTCACCCGAGTCCCTTCGTGCTCGATAGCGAAGGCTGGGCGACCGTCGAACATTACTACCAGGCGCAGAAATCGGACGATGCGGACTACAAAGCCGCCATCCGGGCGGCGGCCCATCCCGGCCACGTCAAGCGGCTTGCGGCGCCGCCAGAATTGCCGCGGCGGTTCTCCAAAGATTCGTGGTTCAAGAATCACAACACGCTGCCGCGCGCCGACTGGACGACGTGAAACTCGACATCATGCGGCGGGCCGATGCGGCGAAGTATTCTCAGAATCCGGACCTCGCGGCGTTGCTTCTTGCAACAGGTGATGCCGAACTCATCGAGGACTCGTCGAACGAGCCATTCTGGGGCACGGGGCCAGATGGTCAGGGGCACAATTGGGCCGGACGCGTTTTGATGGAGATCAGGGGTGAACTGCGACGGCAATCAATTTGACGGCGCGCCCGCGGAGCGACGAGCGGCGCAATAAAGCGATTGCGCCTACGCGCTTGACAAAAAACGCGGGCCGTAGGGTGGGCAAAGGCGCCTGGCACAATGGTCGAACAAACAAATGGTCTATCGTGGCGCCGTGCCCACGCGACCGCGGCCAACATGCACGTTGGGACGCGTGGGCACGGCGCGCATGCAAACTGATGGAGCATGTGTCGAGTTCACGGCTTGCGCGCCTTTGCCCACCCTACGCCGCTATTCCGCCAGACGCCAACGCCTGCTCCGGATCAACACCGACTATCGTGTTCAGAGTGCAAACGTCGCCTTCCGTCGGTGCGGACATTGTTCCGAGCGCGCAGTTCTGTTGGTAGCCATTGCATTCTAGGTTCCTGCAATTGGAGCAAGTTGCAGCGCGACACGAAAGCCAAGATAATCGTGGTCCATCATTTGGGCATGTCTTTCGCGGAATGCCGAACGCAACTGCGGTGAGCCGCAGTCCCAGGTGCCACCGCGAACGACACGCAACACCTCATCATGAGCCTGGTACCAGGGCGAACCATCCGCGGGCGCTCCCGTGTAATTGCGGCGCCAATGGTCTTCGCACCATTCCCGCACATTGCCGTGCATGTCATGCAAGCCGAAGGCATTGGCCGGGTACTTTCCGACAACCACTGTGCCGCCCTCAAAGACTTGCTGGTCCGATATCAAGATCGCGCGGCGCGGTCTCGCCTGGTTTCAGCCAGATGTTCTTATCGCCTTGACCGTTGCCGACACGAACTTCGATTCGTCCCTCATCGCGCCATTGCTGTTCCTTCGCGCGCCGCTCGGCAACCGCGCGCTCCAATTCTTCAAGCGACTGCGGTCGCTGCACGCGGGTTTCGACACGTGCGCTTCGACCCCATCCTGCGAAGAATTGCCGCAATGCCGATACCGGGCGCTCGTTCGCAGGCGTCGGCTGGGATTTCTTCTCTATTTCCTGCGTTCGCGGCGGCACGTGGGAGGATGTAGGCGATTGATGGGCGCGCCCGGCGGCTCTGTGTTCAAGTTCCGCAACGCGGCTCGATGCCAAGTCACCGTAGTAGCCGGGGAAGTGCTGTGCGAAATGCCCGAGGTGGGCAATGTCGATTGAGGTTTGCAGCTGCGCCCATTCCCGGGCTGCGAGGTGCATCAGGCTCATTGCCGGGTCCAATTGAGAAGGCTGCGATTCCCCCGGCCACGGCTGTGTCGATGCTGCCTCCCTGGCGGGATTGAGATAGTACGACCCCACCAGCGATGAATGGACCCAGGGGACTTGCGGTCCCTGTTCTCTTTGCGCGGTGGCTGAGACCACTTTGGCGCGGACGTCCTTGAGCATCAACTCGATCTCGCGATCGGGTGTCGCCACGTGAGTGAGCAATGCCTCGGTGAAATAGCTGTTGCGTCCTTCTCCATCATAGGCGGCATGTCCCGGCTGGGTCGCAAAGGCGATCAGGGTGCCGGCCACCACCTTTTGTTCGGCAAGACCCGGGGCGACGCTTGCCTGACGCATGCCGGAAAGCCTGGCCAGATTGCGCGCAAGTGGATTGTTGCGGCAGGCATCGATCAAAACGAGACTCGTACGCCGTTGCCGCTCCATGAGGTTGAGGATGTGCTGCAGCTCGAACAGTTCCGAGCCGACGTCCGCTTCGTATTCAAGCGCGGCGTCGATCGGAACGAGATAATTACGACCGTCGACCTGCAGCCCGTGGCCTGCGAAAAACATCAGCGCCGTTTCGACGTCGGAGCCCTCACGCAGCCGCCGGCCGAAATCGCGCAGGCGCGCCGCCATGTCGCCGTAGGCAAGGTCGATGCCGTCGTGTTCCCCACCCACGACCTCGAAGCCGAGACCCGACAGTTTAGTCGCGACGTCGCGCGCATCGTTGGACGGATTTGATAGCGGGGGCGCATGGCTGTAGGTCGCGTTGCCGATCACAAGTGCAACGCGGCGGCCTCGGTTTGGGAGGGGCGGGTTCGCTGATGTCGAGCCGAAAGACATGACCGTTATCGCATTGAGTCATAATGCTGTCGGCATAATAGTGCCATTGGCGCGTGCCGTACAGCAGGCGTCGCGCAACCCGTTGAGCCAAGCCTGTCACCTTGTCACATCAGCTTCTTCTTAAATGGCGATATTGTCGATATGTCATTGTGAT
>DATGVJ010000612.1:0-5191 GCA_035300505.1 Xanthobacteraceae bacterium | reverse complement strand
AAGCGAAAGGTAGCCTCGTGAGTTGCAAGCCGTTCGGCGTAACGGGCAACAGTACGCACGATGGCAAACAAGCGTATGGCGGCGCTGGGGATGACCGTGTCAAACGCTACTAAACCCATTCCAGCGATCGCCGAGCCTGCGATCAGATAGCCGGAAAGCGCGAGCAACCCTGCCCCAGCCGCGAGTGTCAGTGCGGCCAGTGCTATGCCACCCACGAAGCGCCATGGCGTGGATCGGATAGAGGAAACAAGCACCTCCAGAAATGCAGCCATTCCGGTCACGATTCGATTTCCACGACGCTGCCGCAGCACAGCGTGACGATGCGATCCATCCGGCGAGCGAGATCCCCGTCGTGTGTCGCAACAATCAGTGTCTTGCCCCGCGCCGCATCCACAAGTGCTGAACGAACTTCATCCGCCGTCGCGCCGTCGAGATCCGACGTCGGCTCGTCCGCGAGAATCACCGGTGCATCGGCCAGCACGGCGCGCGCGATCGCGAGACGGCGAAGCTCCCCGCCCGAGAGACCGGCACCATTCTCGCCGATCGGCGTCAGCATTTGACGTTGCATCCGCCCGACCCGTTGCGCCAGGCGCGCCTTCTTGAGCGCAGCTGGCGCGCGCTCGCGGTCGATCGGCTGGTCCCCCAGTTGAAGATTTCGGCCGAGCGATGCCTGCCGCACATACGGCTCTTGTCCGATCCAGGCCATTCGACGACGTAAAGTCTCCGCCGTGTCGCTTGTAAGGAACGTGCCGTCGATCGCAACTCGGCCCTCAACTCCCCTGATGAGACCTGCGATAGCGTGAAGCAAGGCGCTCTTCCCGGCGCCGCTCGCTCCCATGATCGCAACGTGCTCGCCGGCGGCGACCGCAAGGTTCGCACGCTTCAGTATCGGACGCTCGCACCCTGCGAGCCGTACAGTCAGCCGTCTGACTTCCACGGACGGCGCAAACGGGCGATCGAGATGGCGACATGCGGTGGCATCAAGGCGACCAACAATGCTCGGCCGCCGAACGCTGAATATGTCATCGGTGCGTTCTGCAAGGCCTGCCACGGCCGCGCGATCATGATAGCCGGCCGCGAAATCCCGTAACGGCTGAAAGAAATCTGGTGCCAGCAACAGCATGAACAACCCTCCGGATAGTCCGAAAGTGGTCAGTGTCGCGCCAAAGCTAATCCATCCCAACAGATAGAAGCCGATATAGAGCGCGACCATCGCGACGCCGACGGTCGCGAAGAATTCGAGCGCAGCAGATGATAGAAATGCGATGGAGAGCACATCCATGGCCGAGTGTCTCACGCGCTCACCGGAAGCCTCGATTGCTGCGGCTATACGCTCTTCCGCGCCCAATAGACGGATCGTCGTTAGACCGCGAAGGCGATCGAGCAGTAGCCCGGTCAAGTTGCCGGCCTCGTCGAGTTGCCGGCGGCTCCGCTCCCGCGCCGTTGCCCCGATCAACGCCATGAAAACCGGGATCACGGGTCCAGTGATCGCCAGCATCAACGCGACCGCCCAGCTAACCGGCAGAATCGCGACCAAAATTGCAACCGGGACCACCGCCATCCTGAAGCGGGCGATCTGGTACCTGACGAGAAAAGGGTCGATTGTTTCTACCTGATCAACAACAAGCGCCGCGATTTCGCCGGCCGGCGGCCGGGTGGCATCGAAAGGCGACCACGGCAGAACGGCTTGAATGAGCGTGCGTCGCAGATCCAGTTTTGTCACCACCGAAGCGCGAGCGCTGAGCGCAAACGCTCCAGCCTCCGCGACCGATCGCGCCACCAGCAGCAGTGCGAATATCGATGCGAGCTTAATCGGCGATAGTCCGGTCAGCTCGGCATCGGTGCCGATTGAAACAGCCGCGACGATATCGGCGAGTATCAAGGCTTGGGGAATCCAGACCAGGTTTGCAGCCAGCAAGAGCGCTACCGCGATGGGCGGGATGCGGCAGGAAAGTATCCCGAAGCGATCGGTCATGAGGACTCCGCTTTCGGAAGCAGGAAAAGGTCGACTAAGGCGAATCGTTGCGGCCGGCGATAGGACGATCGCTGTAGTACTGTGATCGCGAAAGGCGGGTTCGCCCACTAAATTGGGATTTAGAAACCTAAATTCGATTTTATCCGAACCACCGGCAGGCGCCTCAGTGCACTGGTGTCGCGCGGACTTTGCCCCTGAATACCCGATAGCTGATAACCGTGTAGATCACCATCAGCGGGTAAACGAAGATCCCCTCTCCCCAGAACATGAATGCCAGACTGGAATGAGGGGCCGCAGCCTCCTCGACGGTGATGACGTAGGGGATCATGTATGGCCAGAACGAGATGGCCAATGTCCCGAAGGCCGACAGAAAGATCAGCGCGACCATGTAAAAGGGCAATCCGTCCCGATGGCGTTCAACGCTGACCGCCAGCACGATGGCCGCCAAGGCGGCAATAGCAGGAAAGATGAAGAGATAGGGACGTTCGATCCATCGATGCATGATCTGGAGATTTTCAGCCAAAGCAAAAGAAAAGACGATAACCAGAAAGATGAGCAGCCCGATCGACAGATAGGGGACCTGGCGATAGGCGGCGGCCTTGACGCCCCCATCGCATTTTCTGACCAGCCAACAGGCGCCAAGAAGCGCGTAGCCGAAACACAGCCCGATGCCGCAAAGTGCGGCGAACGGACTGAACCAGCCAAAATCGCCGCCGGTGTATTGGCCGTTTGTGAACGGCAAACCCTCAACCAATGCGCCAACGGTCATGCCCTGGACAAATGTCGCGACCAGCGAGCCGCCGAAAAAGCTGAAGTCCCAGATCCAGCGCATCCGCTCCGCCTTGTAGCGAAACTCGAACGCCACACCGCGAAGGATCAGAGCTGACAGCATAACGACGAGCGGAAGGTAGAACGCGGGCAGCAGCATTGCATATACAGCCGGAAATGCCCCCCACAGGATAACCGCGGTTACGACCAGCCATGTCTCGTTACCGTCCCAGATGGGCGCGACAGCACCCCACATGGCGTGTCGCCTCGCTTCATCCCGTGTCAACCCGAAGAGTATCCCGATGCCGAGATCGAAGCCGTCAAGCAACACATAAAGCAAGATGCTGATGGCGAGCAGCGATACCCAATACATGATCATGGCTATTCTCCAGCTTCCGCAAGCACGCTTGCATCCTCACCCGCAAGCGAGAGCGGCCGGTTGGGCACCGCCGCGGATGCCGGCTTCAACATTGGCCGCACAAGGCCAGTCCGCAGCAGCCGATAGATGTAGAAGATGCCGAATGCAAAAATGAATGTGTAGATGATTCCAAAGATCACGAGCGAGATCGCCGCAGCTTGCGCGGTCAGGAAAGGTGTCATCGCGTCCGCAGTTCGGAGCAATCCATAGACGGCCCAAGGTTGCCGACCAACCTCAGCCGTGAACCAGCCGGTCCACGTCGCGATAAAGGGCAACGGGAAGCTGAGAAATGTCGCCCACAGGAACAGGCGGTATCGATCAATCATTCCCGCAAGACTCAGGTACGAGCCGATGAAGGCGACCGCCAGCATGATCAACCCGCACCCGACCATGATGCGGAAGGTGAAAAATGGGATGAGCACCGGGGGCCGGTCTTGTCGTGGGAAGCTGGTCAACCCGACCTCCTTGGAATCAAGACTCATGCTCCCGATCAGGCTTCCAAGAACGGGTATCGAAATTGCGTATTTGTTACTCTCCGACGCTTCATCGGGAATGGCAATCAAGACTTCGCTTGCGGGCTGCTCGTCATGCCAGCGACCCTCGATGGCCGCAAATTTTGGGGGCTGGTAATCATGAACATAGTCGCCGGCCAGGTGTCCGATAAAGAGCTGGATCGGCATCAGCACAGCCGCCAGGCAAAGCCCCATACGGAGCATGATCTTGGCTTCGGCACTGAATCTGCCGCGCAGCAGATACCATGCGCCAGTCGCGGCGACGCAGAACGCTCCGGTCAGGTATGCCGCAAGCAACATGTGCGGGAACCGCACCCACACCACCGGGCTGAGGTTGATCTTTGTCCAGTCATTCGGAACGAATATCCCCTTTTCCACGGCGTAGCCGACGGGTGCCTGCATCCAGCTGTTGTTGACCATGATCCAGAAGGCGGAGAACGTCGTCCCCAGAGCGACCATTCCGGTGGAAAAGAGATAGAACCACGGCGCGACGCGAGTTCGGCCAAAAATGAGAACTCCGAAAAACGTTGCCTCCAGCATGAACGCCGTAAATGTCTCATAAGAAAGCAGCGGCCCTTGAATTGGTCCTGACAGCTTGGACAGCACGCTCCAGTTCATGCCTAACTGAAATGCCACGACGATACCGGACACGACGCCCATCCCGAACGCTACACCGAATATCTTGAGCCAGAAGTCGAATAGCACGCGGTAAGCCGAGCGGCCGGTGCGCAAATGCAGCGCTTCAAGGACGGTGAGCCAAGCTGCCAGTCCGATGGTGAAGGTCGGAAATATGATGTGAAATGAGATGGTAAATGCGAATTGAATTCGCGACAAGAAGAGAGCCATGGATTCCATCGGAAACTTCCTAAGAGCCGGTGTCACGAGTTCTATGGGCTGGTCGACCAGCTCGTTTCGTACGATCCGCGGCGGCGTAAATGGAGGTTGGCCCTAAGCCCTTCATGCTTAACTGAGTTGCAGCCACAGCAACCCCTCCCTGCTGGATCCGGCAACCTGTATTGCATCACGCAGCGACGCTGCGTGACGGCGGGGCCATGAATTCCGGGCCGACCGGATCGGTGACGGTTTCGCGCAGGATCCGATCGATCTCGGACTTGGCAGAGGCGTCGAGCGACCAGCCAACGACCTCGTCGACTGGCTGCAACTGACCGGGATGACGCGCACCCCACAATGCTGCGGTGATGCCCTGGTCGAGCATCCAGCGGACCGCCAAGTGAATAACGCGCTTGCCGAAGCATTGCGCGAGGCGATCGAGCTGGGCCACGGCGGCCAGATATTGTGTGAACCGAGGCTTGATGAACTTTGGGTCGGTACGCCTCAGATCGTCGCCATCGAAAACCGTATCCGCCCGCATTCGTCCGGACAAAAGGCCGCGGCACAGCGCGCCATATCCCAGCATCGCAATTCCATTTTTTTGGCAGTAGGGTAGAAGGTCGGCCTCGATGCCGCGTTCGAACAGATTGTACGGCGGCTGCAGCACATGCAGCGGCGCGACGCGGC
>DATGVJ010000611.1:0-3592 GCA_035300505.1 Xanthobacteraceae bacterium | reverse complement strand
GCATCCGCCTTCATCCAGAATTATCGCTAACCTGATCAAGCTGCCACTTGGATACACCTTGCTTGATTGGATACCAGAGTCGATGATCTACCAGCGACTATACGCACTTCGAGCACCGAAACATCCCTGACTCGGATACTCAAGCAACTAGATGCGCGTCACCAATTCATTGTCGCGGCGACCAATTTGATCAATTTCGGATCGTCAAAAGTCTTGGCCGTAATGAGTGCACCCGCTTCGACCATATCGGCATGGCTAAGACTCGTCCGTATTCCCACAGTCGCAATGCCTGCGGCGGATGCCGACTTTATGCCGGAGCGAGAATCTTCGAACGCGACGGACAAATGGGGTGCGGCGTTCACCGCGCGCAAGCCTTCCAGGTATGGCATCGGATGCGGCTTGCCGTGCGGAAGTTCATCGCCGATCACAACCACCTTAAAACGATCCATGATCCCAAGTCCGGAAAGCAGCATTTCGGCATTTAGGCGAGGTGCGTTCGTAACCGCTACCATAGGGATACTTGCGCGATCCGCCAGGGCAAGCAGCTTCATTAAGCCCGGCAACGGCTGAATTTGTCCAGAAACGAGCTTACGGAAGGCTTCTTCCTTCTCGCCTATGATGGCCGATTGACGCTTTGGCGGTTCACCCGCCAGAAACCGCTCGCTGATCGAGGCATTGGAAAAACCTTGAAGCTCTTTCGTGAAGCGTGCGTGATCGAAGACATGGCCACGAGGACCGAAGACTTTATTGAATGCCAATGAAGCGCGTCGGTGTCGGCCAGCGTGCCGTCGATGTCGAACAGCAGCGCTTTCCCTACTTCTTCCGGCATATGAGCGGTTTCCCCCAGCCGACATATTTATCGCGTCTAACAAGCAATTCCGCAATGGATCCATCGCATCGGTTTGACCGTGTACCGGCGACTTCCGCTGTAGCCCCAGACTCGGAAGTCGGGCGACGCAATCACGACTTCCGCTCTTCCCCCAGAAGCAGAAGTGATCGGCGCATTCGGTCACGGCGTAGAGTCGCTGCCTACGACGGCGCGAGGGACTCTGCGTGCCGTCCTCCAGTGCAACCGCCACCTCTACGCCCCAGCGCGGCAGATGAGCGAGATATCTTGTCAGAGTCATTTGGAGGCAGCGGTCTCCTTGAACAGCTCAACTCTTCCGCACGTGTTGTCGGTCACCGCAAACACCTCGTAGAAATCGATCTGTGGCTTCATGCCGTAGCGCTGGATGATGCCCTTGAGCCACGGCCCGGTGTAGAACGCCTTGGCGTCCTCGATGCGATTCCACTGGTACACGCCGCCCGCCCAGCCGCTTTCGGTCCAGATGAAGTGCTTGCTGATCAGCCCCGTCACCTCGCGGAAGTCGGGTGCGATCTTGTGAAAGTGCTCCCGGCACGCGGCATAGTCGATCTGCGGCGGCAGTTTGTATCGTACAACGGCGGTGATCATGCGACCTCCTTGTAAGGATGGCCCCGGCGCAACATTGAGGGCATTCCCGTGATCAAGCAAGCGAAGCGGGAAGCCGATATGGGCAAAAGCGCAAAGCCAGTAGCTTCCGTTCTACTGCGATAAGCCGATTATCCTAGAGCCATGCTGGACTTGGCGTTAGGGCCACTAGCCGATTCAGCCTTGTCCTGCTGATCTGTGGTTTTCGTGCGGTTCGCGGCACGTCGCTCATTTTGGGCAACGCAGGCTCCATGCTGGTGCACGCGCACGACGGAGACATCGATCATCCACCCGCGCCGATCGCAACCAAATGCGACAGATGCGGCCGCGATTAGGTCGGCAAGGCGATTGACAAGTGCCTTTATTCCGCGCGTAGGTACGTGTTTCCAATTTTTTTTCGCCAATGTGAACGATTTCACACTTGTGAGGCAGATCGGCTCGGATGATGCCGGAAGAGGGGCGAGCCAAGCCTCCGCGAAGTGCACCCGGTTCCAATGGATTTGTTCCACACACGCGAGTTTGGGAGCGACATCATGGAAAAGCGCAAAATTGGCAACAACTTAACGAAAGGTCTACCCGAGGCGAAGCGAGGCGCCTTCTCCCGCCGCTCGGTGCTCACCTTGGTCGGCACCCTCGGGGCCGCGGCGCCGTTTGGGATCTTCGGAGCGGCTCGCGCGCTGACGGCATCCGGGGCTGGATCGCTGTCTTATATTCCTGGCGAGCTTCCTATTTGCCGCACCGCGGCGAACAGCGAAGAGCTGCAGGGCCCGCCCCGCCAGCTCAAAATCGCCTGGAACGCGAACGCGGCTTGCACGGTCGCTGCGCCGGTCGCAAAGGAACGGGGTATCTTCGCCAAGCACAACCTGGATGTCGATTTCGTCAATTTCGGCGGTTCGACCGACCAGTTGTTAGAGGCGATTGCGACTGGCAAGGCGGATGCCGGTTTGGGGTTGGCCCTGCGCTGGCTCAAGCCGCTGGAGCAAGGTTTCGACGTTCGGATCACCGCCGGTGTGCACGGCGGCTGCATCCGGCTCCTCGGCTCCAAGGCTGCGAATATTGACAGCCTGGAGTCCTTGCGCGGCAAGGCTATCGGGATTAGCGATCAGGCGAGCCCAGCGAAGAACTTCTTTTCGATCTTCCTCGCCAAAAAGGGCATAGATCCGACCCAAGAGGTAGAGTGGCGCCAGTACCCGGCCAATCTGCTCGCGCTTGCCGTCGATAAGGGCGAAGTGCAGGCTCTAGCCGAGATCGATCCACTGCCCTATCTCTGGCTCAAGGAAGGCAAGCTCAACGAGATCGCGACGAACTTAACTGGTGAATTCGCCGACCGCACCTGCTGCGTTCTCGCGATACGTGGCAGCCTCACCCGAAATGAATTGCCGGTGGCGGCCGCTCTGACACAATCGATATTGGAGGCGGCAGACCGAGTTGCCAGCGATCCCGCCGACGCCGCAGCGATCTATTCGGGCTACGGCGGGAGAGGATCCGTAGAGGACCTCGCCACCATGTATCGCAGCCATACTCACCACAATCATCCCGTTGGAGCGTCGCTCAAAAAGCAACTTTTACTCTATACCGAGGAACTCAAGGCGGTGAACGTCATCAAGCGAAGCACCGACCCGGCCAAGTTCGCCGAGCGCATTTATCTTGACGTTCTAAGCTGAGCTGATCGGAGATATCTGCAGTGAGCGCGGTCGTCGATGAAGTATCGAGACCACAGAAACCGGGTTTCGGTTTTTTTGCAAGGCCAGCTACTCGATCGTTAGTCGGCGGGCTGGCTGCGGCCACCGCGTGGTTTGTGGCGGCAGCGCTCACCGCGTTCTGGCCGGATAAGATCGAAAGCGATTGGGCCTACACCGGCAGCCTCGCCGCTGCCTGCGGAGCATTGGCCGTTGCTCTTGCCTTGGCGGCCTTTGCCGGCGTTCGTTTTACTGTTTTCCACCGTCTCCAGCGGCTTTCTCCGTGGCTGTTCGTGCTCGCGCTGTTTTTGGCTACTTGGGAGGCCGTCACCGCAAAGCTCGGATTGCTGCCGTTGCCGTTTTTTCCGCCGCCGCAGGCCATTGTCGAGGTCGTAATCGACGACTGGGGGCGGCTGGCTGCGGGCATCTTCGCCTCTGCTCGTCTGCTCGCGACCGGTTATTT
>DATGVJ010000610.1:0-6884 GCA_035300505.1 Xanthobacteraceae bacterium | reverse complement strand
CCGGCGCGGCCGGCTTGGCCGCAATTTTTGTTGGAGGCGTGCCATGCGCAAGCATCATAATTTCGATAACCTCCCCTGCTTTCGACGTCACAAGTAAGCGGCGGAAGTCCTTCCCTTCGGAAACCCATGTGAAACGCGGTCGCCGCTTCGTCCATGGCGGCGTCGAGCTCATCGAAAAACTCGGGCGCAATGACCTTTGCCCGTGCGGCTCCGGGCACCGGTTTCAAGGGCTGCTGCATGAGGTCCGGCCGTTATGACGGCTCCAACCGCGACGACTACTTTTAGGGAATAACGTCCGACGGAGCCTCCCGGGTCGATTTGGCGACAACTCGATCCGGGTCTCGGCGGACGACTTCAACATTTGAAGGCCTGCCTTGCTGGGGAAGTCATTCGTTCATCTTGATGTTGAACCTCGCGATCATCGCCGGGCTCACCACGGCAGCGGCGTCTCGTCATTGCAGCGGTAGATGCGCTTCTCCTTGATCAGCCAGCGGCCGTCGAACTTGACGCAAAAATCCTCATAGAAGCCCATGGCGTTGAGCGTCCTGGTGTTCGGAGAGGCAATCCCCTGCACCACTTTCCAATAGGAGCGCACCGTAACCCCGTCCGCGGTGCCCTCAAACGTTATGTGCTGCACCCAGTGCTGACGGCCACGCCGCCCTGGTTGGGCGAAGGTCTCGCTCGCCCAGCGCCGCCCGGGAATACGCTCTCCGGTCGCCGGCCGCACGATGCCGTCTGGGGTGAATGCTGCGACCACCGCCTCGACACTGCCCCAGTCGTTGGCCCACACGTAGCTCCGCAGCACATCTTGGATGCGGAAGCGATCGTCGACGCTGACCTCGTTTGCCATCGCCAAATTTCTCCCTCTCTGTCGGAATTGCAGGGCCCCATCCTACTGGGCCACGCGACTGCGTGCATCAAGACTATGGTCTCTGCCAATGCTGCCTGGGCACCAATTGGCCGCTGCCCGCCGCTGCCAGTATCTTGCCGTCTTCGTAGACCACCTCTCCCCGACGGATCGTGACGATGGGCCAGCCGGTGAGTTCCCAGCCCGCAAAGATGGAGAATTTGGCGTTCGCCAACTGATCCTCATTGCGAACCGTTCGCTTCAAGTTGGGATCCCAGATCACCACGTCGGCATCGGACCCCACCGCGATCGTTCCCTTGCGAGGATAGAGGCCAAAAAGCTTGGCCGGATTCGTCGACGACAACGCCACCATCTGCTCGAGCGTGATGCGTCCCGTGCGCACGCCTTCGGAGTACAGCAATGGCAGTTGGACTTGAAGATAGTTCCCCGCCGGTCGATGGTTGATGATATCGAGCGACGGATCGAGCTTGTCCTCACGTGTATACCCCACATGATCCGTATCGACCACGTCGACCGCCCCTCTGGTAGTGGCACCCCACAGGTAGTTCGCATCACTCTTCTCGCGCAGCGGCGGGTCGCCGGTGAAAATCGCGCCGTCGGGTTGGTCGAACCGTTCCTTGGTCAGGTGCAAGTACAGAAATCGCACTTCGGTGAAGACTGGCAAACTACGCGCCCTGGCCGCCTCGGCTATCCGCATTGCGCGCTCTGACGACATGTGGACGATGTAGATCGGCGCGCCCGTCGCTTCGCTGATTCCCACCGCCCGTTGCGTCGCAATCTCCTCTGCCACAACTGGTCGGCTTTCAGCGAAGTTCTGACCCTTGAGCGCGCCGCGCCCTTCGGCCATCATCCGCTCTTGCGTCGTCGTCACGATGCTGGCGTCTTCGCAATGCAACATAGTGAGAAGACCGGCGGCGCCAGCCGCGCGGATGAGCTTCACAAAGCTCGCGGCATTCTGGTCGAATGCTGGTCGGACGAGGAATATCTTCAAGGTAAAGCCGCGGTCGTAGAGCATCGCGACGTCTGGCGGACTCAACTTGGTCGGATCACTCGCAGTGAAGTGAAGGATCACATCGGCGATCGCTTGTTTGTTGACGAGATCAGCCGCTTCCGTCAACGTCGTTCGCAGGTCAGTATTGGCTCCTTGGTTGATAAAGTTGCTGATGGTCGTCTTGCCGCCGGCGAGAGCTGCAAGGGATCCCGACGTATAGTCATCGGCACCCTTCAACGTGGTAGCGGTTCGCGTCGGTGTCAGGTGGACGTGCGGGTCGACGCCTCCTGGAAGCACCAGCATGCCCTTCGCCTCGATCACGCGGGCGCCAGCCGCGGCAGTCAGGTTCAGCCCAATTTCAGCAATCGTGCCGTTGCGAATGCGCAAATCCCCTTCTGTGCGGCCAACCGCGGTCACGATAAGTCCATTACGGATGATCAGCTCGGCAGGTTGCTGCGCGGACGCATCTGCCACAAGCGCAAACAGCACAGCCAGGAAGATCGATTGTCCAAGACGACTCGGGCCCCGCGTGATTGTCTTCATGGCTTGCTCCTTTGGCTTAACCTGACGTTCAGCCTTGTTTCTTCACCCAGCGTCAAGTTCACAATCCGTCGACGGTATGTTGGCCATGTTGAAACGTTCAGGATGTTGGCTCGTCGCGCTGGCGGCTTTTGTATCAAAGCTACCGCAGCTTTATTGCAACTGAAAGGAGATAGATCTTCTGAGACCCGTGAACTGGCTACATCTTATATTACAGGGGTGGATTTAGGCGAGTGGCGAACCTATATTAAATAACATCCATTCGCACCCCGAGGTGAACCATGACAAGCGAAGGTAAGCGCGTCCCGGCTGGAGGCGTTGTTGTGATTGGGCCACTCTCGGAAGAGACCCAGGCCCTTTTGGGGAAAGCTGCACACGGCAAGCTCGCGAAAATTGCCGAATCGCCGATGACTCAGGTCGTTGAGGGAGCGAGCGACGTGCGCGCGCTAACTGATCGCATCAGCAAGATTGTTGGCAACGAAGGTGTTGTTGCACCGCTGTTCGTCGACGACGAAGGCCATCAATTGTTCCCGACCGGCCGGATGCAAGTGCGTTTCAAGCAGCCACCGTCCGACGCTATTCTTACTAATTTTGCCAAACGTCACAATCTCGAACTGGTGCATCGCAACAAGTGGGCCTCGCAGCAAGCTGAGTTTGCAGTACGCACCGACGACACACGCTACTTTCCTGACGTTACCACCGCGTTACGAGAGGACGACAAGGTCGCCACAGCATGGCCGGACACTCGCGCCGCGTTTCGTCGCGAGGAATAGGATCGCCAGTGGGCTGCCGTCGACGCCCACGCGGATTTGGTCGAAGGACGTAATTGGCGGCCGCACAGCTGTCATCAATGATCAGCCGAGTGGCGGGGCCGGAAATGGCCGCGACCGCGTCCAGTTGCGGCCAATCCGCAGGTCTGCGGTGGCCCGGTGGCAAGCAAGCCGCAGCCGACGCCTGCCAATCCCAAAACGAACTGATGCATTCATCCGCGACGGCGACAATCTCGGTTTGATGGACGTGACCCGCGAATTAAATTCAAATGCTGATGACAATTCAGTTGCATTGTGGGATTCTACTACTTTCGACCATTGAGGAGAAGCTCATGAAATTGCGATTTGGCAAGAACGAATGGCTCGATCTCGAACAGGTTCCACTACAGTCGCAGACCGAGCAAGGGGTCAGATCATTTGCACTTGCTCCTGAGGCTGCTACGCGGGCGGCATCACCGCTTGTGATAACGGCAACCAGCCGGGCAGCGGCAACGGCCAATCGCGTGTCGACCCAAGTATTCGGCAAAGCCGCTCCCTCGTACGCCTCCACTGCAGAGCGTGCGCTGACTGGCTCGGACAAGGTTGAAACTGCCGTTTTCTGCGACTGGACGGGCGCCTTGCGGGTGGTCTATCGCGAACTCGTCATGCGGTTTGCACCGCGCACTCCGCTGGCGCTGCGAAAGGTCTTGCTCGAAAAATACAACCTCAAGATTCGTGATCGCAATTCGTTCCACAAGGATCAGGTCACTGTGTACGATCCGACGAGGAAGTACCTCGCTGAACGGATGGTCGAGCTGGCGAACGACCTGACCGAGACCGACGAGGTTCTCTTCGCGTTTCCCAACTTCGTGTCAGAGTTCAAGCGAACCGCAGCAACGCCGACGCCAATCAGCGCGCAATGGCATCTCGCCACCGTCGGCGCCAAAAATGCCTGGAACAATACCCAAGGCGCCCGCGTGGTTGTCGCCGTGTTGGATGATGGCATCGACGTGGATCACCCGAACCTGAAACCGAACATCCTGCGCAAACCCGATCCCAACGAGCCGCGCGATCTTTTCGGTCGCGACTTCTTTGTTGACGAAGACACTCCCGATCATTTTGATCCGCGGCCAAAGAAATTTCGCTTCCCGTTCGATAGGATGTCGGGCAACGACATCCATGGGACCTGCTGCGCCGGCGTGGTCGCAGCCTCCGGCAACGTCAATGGGGTGCTCGGCATTGCACCCAAGGCGCGCCTGCTCCCGGTCAAGGTCTGGCATGCCGATGAACTTGCCACTGAGTCGCATGTCGCCAACGCAATACGATACGCGTCGCAATTTGCAGACATCTTGTCCTGCTCCTGGTCCGGTCCGGCTTCACCCGATATCGAGTTGGCGCTCGAAGACGCCGGCGCCGGCCGGGACGGCAAGGGGTGCCCGATCTTCTGCGCGACGGGCAATGACTCTCGCAATGGGCCAGTTCCGGTTGCATTTCCGGCACGCTCGAAATTCGCGATTGCTGTGGGTGCGTCGACGAACCAGGAAACGCTGGCGGACTATTCCAACCGTGGCCCTGAGGTTTCAGTGGTGGCGCCCTCAAGTGGCGGTACCAAGAGTATCTTCACCACTGATGTGAGTACGCCCAACCGCGGTTTCAACACCGGAAACGCTGCCGCCGGCGGCATTGATGGCCTGCACACGAATAGTTTTGGCGGCACATCGTCAGCAACACCGCTTGTCGCCGGTATCGCCGCGCTTGTTTTGTCGGCGAACCCCCAACTCACTCGCGACGAGGTCCGGACGCTGCTGCAGGAAACATCAAAGAAGATCGGCCCAGCGAATTCCTACGACGCGAATGGCCATAGCAACGAGTTCGGTTTTGGACGCGTGGACGCCGACAAATCCGTTGCGAAAGCGCTGGCCGCAAGGGCCGCGTCGATCGGCGGGGCGGCCGCTGCCGCATCTGCCAAAAAGCCGTCGGTACGAAAGAAAAAGTAAGACTGCGCGCGGTTGTGACAGGGCTGCGGCTTCGCGTTAGCGGCTTTGTAAATCCGCTCAAAAATGGCGGCGTTAATTGGGGGGTGCCTGGCGAGCCCGGGTTGTTGGCCAGGGATCATTTCGGAATTGATTTGGCAGGAGTGCAAAGCAGAACAAGAAAGGGGCCCTATCTATGGGCCCCTTGAGTTTTTTTGGACGTCGCAAGTCTCAGAATGGGGGATTAAAATCCTTCATTCTCCTTATTTCTTCACCCAGCGTTTGAAGTCCATCTTGTTGGTGTAGCCGGCGTAGACATTGCCGGCATCGTCAAAGCCGACGGTTTCAAGCGCACCAAGGAGAACGGTTTCCGGGATGAAGGCCGTGACTTTGCCGTCCTTGGCGCTGCCGACGCGAATGCCTTGCTGGAAACCGGGATTGTTTTGTGCGGTCGATTGCGAGTCGGCCACGTGGATGACGTCGTTCTTGTCGATGACGACCCCACTCGGACGGCCGAACTGTTTCCACTCGGTCAGGAATTTTCCATCCTGGTCGAAGATCTGGATGCGCGAGTTGGCGCGATCGGCAACGAACAGGCGGCCTTGCGAATCCATTGCGATGCCATGTGGCTGATTGAATTCGCCCGGGCCTTTGCCTTCCTTGCCCCAGGTCTTTATGAACTTGCCGTCCTTGGAGAATTTCATGATCCGCGCATTGGTCTTCTCGCCGTGACCATCGGCAACAAAAATATCGCCGTTGGGCGCGGTGACGACATCGGAAGGAGCGTTGAACTCGTCGTCGCCGGCGCCCGCCGAGTTGGGCTTGCCAAGCGTCATCAGCACCTTGCCATCGGGGCTCAGCTTGTAGACCGCGTGGCCGCGGCCCTGCGGGCCGTTGCCGTCGGCGACCCAGACGTTTCCGTCACGATCGATATGGAAGCCGTGCGGTGCATTCATCAGGCCGGCGCCGATGGCCGCCACAAGCTTGCCGGCGGGATCGAATTTCAGGATCGGCGCGATTTTCGACTGGTAGCAGGTGTTGCCGCCGCAGCGGTCGAGCACCCAGATGCTCTTGCCGTCACGATCGGCCTCGATACCGATGGTCGACCCGTGCGGCCGGCCAAGGGCGGTCTTCGCCCAGCCGACGTCTTCACGATAAGGATTGGGCGCCGCATTGGAATCGTCGGTTTGCGCACCCAGTCGTCCATCCTGCATCGCCGCAAGCGCGACGATGGTTACACCCAATGTCAGCGCCAGTGCAGTCGCTTTTTTCATGGCTAGCCTCCCTCGGATTTTTGCGTTGAACTTTCGTTTGCCTGCAAGCAAGCAGCCTCAGTCTAACGCATCTTTGCGTCCTCGCGAACCATGGTGGCGCCTTTTTCGGCGATCATGATGGTCGGCGAATTGGTATTGCCCGATGTGATGGTCGGCATGACCGAAGCGTCGATGACGCGGATGCGGTCGAGGCCGTACACGCGAAGTCTTTCATCCACCACGGCGAGCGGATCGCTGTCGCGCCCCATCTTGTTGGCTGTGCCGACCGGATGAAAGATGGTCGTACCGATTTCGCCCGCGGCCTTGGCCAAGCTGGCGTCGTCCTCTCCAGCGGATTCGCCGGGCAGATATTCCACCGGGTTGAACAGTTTCAACGCCGATTGTGCCACGATATTGCGCGTTACGCGGATGGAATCGGCAGCAACGCGGCGGTCCTCGTCGGTGGAAAGATAGTTCGGCTGGATGGTCGGTGCGTCGGCGGGATTTGGG
>DATGVJ010000609.1:0-5343 GCA_035300505.1 Xanthobacteraceae bacterium | reverse complement strand
GCCGTGATGACGTGGCGAGCGCCGAGCGACGCTCCGGCCGCAATAAAGGACTCCAGCGCAGGGATATTGATCTCCGGGGTGATTTTGACGAACTCGATGTCCGAGAGCCGCAGACCCGTGTCCGCCAACGCTGCCTTGGTCTCGCGCATCATGACCGCGTCGTCCATAATCGGATAACCGGGGCTATCGTCGGTCACGGCGATTAACCGAAAGCCGACCCCCCGATAACCAATTCGCGCCGCCACTCGCACCATTTCGGGTGGAGGAAGCGACAGCACGGTAAGGTGCGCAAGGGACAAGTCAGAACGCAGAATGACATCCTCTCAAAGTAGTGACTGTTCATTGCGGGTGTGTCCGACGTCAGGCTGGGGGATGGTCAACGGCCGAGATTCCCGCGTCTGAGCAGCGAGCCGAACGGCGGCATTGGCGGCTCCAAAACCGTCATAGTTCCGACGCTGAACAATTTCGAAGAAAAACCGCTCATCGAAAGTGTGCGTATAAATCTGGAAGAATTCGCCATCTCCTTCGCGATCGTACAATATCTGGTTGTCGCGAAGGGCTGTCATCGTCGTGACATCGAGATCGTATTTGGCTTCGATGTCGTCGTAGTAGTTTTCGGGAATCTTCAAGAATTGAGCGCCGCGCGCTCGCGTGTCCGCGACGGTTGCGAAAATATCACTGCACGAAAACGCCACGTGTTGGACTCCGGACCCGAAAAATTCGTTGATGAAGCGGGCCGAAAGCGTGCGCGTAGCCGACGAACCGTTGAGGATCAGGCGCAGGGCTTGATTGCCGTTGATGAGGGCCTGGCTCTGCACCAATCCCGCTGGATCAGCGATCTCCATCTGCGGCAGACGCCGTAGATCAAGAATCCCCGTGTAGAACAACAGCCAAGACAGCATCTCGTCATAAGGCATCGACTGCGAGATGTGATCGACCGCGTTGAGGCGGTCGGCGGCCGCATCACTGCGCAGCGCTTCGAAGTCGGTATCCCAGTTCTTGCCGGAGGCCTCAAGGAAATAGAGCAGGCTGCCGCCGACGCCCCGAATTGCAGGAATTTCCAGTTCTCCGGGGCCAACGGGTTGATAGAAAGTGCGCGCCTTGAGCGCTTCCGCGCGGGTCATGGTTTTGCCGACGTCATCGACATCGATCGCGACCGCGCAGACGCCGGCGCCATGAGTGATGTAGTGCGAATGCGCAAAGCCATCGGACTCGCAATTGATGACCAGCTCGATGTTGCCTTGCGACCACCGTTCAACGTCCTTGCTGCGATGGGAACCGGTTTTGCGAAAGCCGAGCTGGCCGAATAGCGCGGACAGATCCTTGGCTTTGGCTTCACCGACGGCAAATTCGATGAATCCGACGCCGCGGCTGCGCGCTTTCGGCTGCAGCCTCGCCGCCGATGCGTTCGGTGATTTTTCAGCAAGCTGATCCTCCAGCAGAATCAGGGAACGCAGCCCGTCTATCGCGGTTCGGACCGCCGAGCCGGAACGAAACTGATCGTTGAATATCTCTAACGAGAGCGGACCGGCATACCCGGTCCTTAGCACGGCCTCCATGAAATCGGACACCGGCAGATCGCCTTGACCCGGAAAGCAGCGGAAATGCCGGCTCCAGGATAGTACATCGAGTCCGAGTTTCGGCGCGTCCGCGAGTTGGACAAGGAAGATCTTGTCCGCTGGAATCGACTCGATCGCATTAACCGGGAAAGCCGGCGCCAGCGCGTGGAAACTGTCGAGAATGACCCCGATTGATTTGTGATCGGCGCGACGCACAATCTCCCAGGCGTCGCGATAGTCGTTGACGTGCCGGCCCCAGGCCAGCGCCTCGAAGCCGATCCGCAGGCCGCGCGGCGCCGCGAGTTCGCCAAGGGCACGGAAATCTCCAGCAGCGCGATCAATGCCCCCCAATGATGCCGGCGAAACATTGCTGCAGACCAGCAGCAAATCTGTCTGCAATTCCTGCATCAGGTCGAACTTGCGTTCGGCTCTTGTGAAGTTGCGGGCGCGCTGGGGCTCGGGCATGCCCTCGAAATCTCGAAACGGCTGGAATGCGCAAATTGCGAGACCAAGGTCGCGGCAGAGCTGTCCGACGTCGCGGGGACTACCGTTAAACGATAGCAGGTCGTTCTCGAAAATCTCGACGGCATCGAACCCGGCGGCGGCGATGGCACGCAACTTCTCATCAAGGGAGCCGCTCAACGAAACGGTGGCGATCGAACGAGCGGTCATGCGATATACTCCGTGATTTTGCTCGGCGAGATGCCGGCACCAGTTCTTGCGGCTTCGCGTACGGCTTCAACGACGGCAAGGGTGCCTGCGGCGTCTTCCACTGAGATTAGCGGCTTCTCGCGGCGGGCAATAACAGCAAGGAAAATGCCGCAACTGCTCGACAAGCGGATCGAATGACGCGGCCTTCAACTCAGCATAGGTCAGCGGCGGGTACCATCCGTCTTGGCCGGGGTAGGACCACAACTGCATAGTGGGGACGGCAAGCGAGCCTTTGGTCCCGGCGAAGAGATAGCAGGGTTGGTTCTGTCTGGGGTAGGCCGCATTCTCACCCGACGATAATTCCCAGCTCCACGGAGCCGGCGTCGCGTCTGACACCGAGACTGTGCCGATGGCGCCGTTTGCGAATTTGAGAAGCAGCGCTGCGGTATCCTCGACCGCAAATTTGCGGACCTTGTTCGAGACAACCGCTTGCACCTGAACGATCTCGCCGAAGATGAACCGAAGATCGTCAATATCGTGCACAAGGTTGATGAGAACAGGGCCACCGCCGAGCTCGCGTCGCCAGGCAACGTCGAAATAGTCATCAGGTTTTTTCAGGAGCCATAAACCGACCACGGCGGTCGGCTGGCCGATTTGACCGCTGGCGATTGCCTCTTTAACGGCCTTGATCATCGGGTTGTAGCGACGATGATGCCCGACCAGCACCGGCACGCCAGTTCTCCTCACTGCGCAGAGCAGTGTTTGGGCCGAAGCGACCGTATCAGGCACCGGCTTTTCGACCAGTGCCGGCACGCCTCGCTCGACACAATCCAACGTCATCGAAAGATGCATCTCATTCGGGGAGGCAACGATCAAACCATCTGGCCTTGCTCCGTCGAGCAGCGCCCGATAATCGGGATACCAGGGAATGGAGCGCGCTTCGGCAAAGGCCTTCGCATCAAGAGATGGATCGGCGATCCCGGCCAACACGCAATCCCGGGACGCCTCGATCAATTCAATGTGCTTGCGGCCGATCAAGCCTGCCCCAGCGATGCCGATCCGCATCACGGCGTTCATGCCGCAGACTCCGTTATCAGCACGATCATGAGCACTGCGCCTGCCCAAACCCGGGCTTCTTCCGGATGATACACGACCTATCGTCCCTTTGTCGCGTTGTTAGGCTGCGTGTGAAGCCGAGTATCCCTTTGCCATTACGTCGTCGAATGCAATTCCTATTTCGGTGGATGACGGCGTCAGGCCGGTAAATAGTTCAAAGGCATCTGCTGCCTGGTAGATCGCAAGTTCGCGCCCCGTCATGACCGCGGCGCCCTTTGCCTTGGCGGCCATTAACAGCGGCGTCCAGAGTGGAGAATAGACGGCATCCGCGACCCAAAGACCAGCATGTAGCAGGGCCTCCGGGACGGGCGTGCCGTGGTTGGGCAGCATTCCCACCGGCGAACCGTTAACTACTCCCGCGACCCCACGCAGCGCATCCTCGACGCTGTGCGGGACGCTCGTTGATACTTGGCCTTGCAGCTGTGCGGCCAGATGCGCGGCCTTGGCATGCTCGCTATCGAAAATCCTCAACTCGTTGACGCCGAGACCGGCCAGCGCAAACGCGATCGCCTTACCTACCCCACCAGCGCCGATCACAGCGACGGCACCATGCGCGGAGGCGGTGACGAGCCCACTGACAGCTCGCGCAAAACCAGTCGTATCGGTGTTGTAGCCGATTAATCGGCCATCGCGCACAACGACGGTGTTGACCGCACCGATCATCGCCGCCGACGGCGACAATTCGTCGAGCAGATCGAGCACCGCTTCCTTATAGGGAAAGGTAACGTTGATGCCAGCGAAGCCCAGCCGCCGAACGCCTTCTAGCAAAAACTTGAGTTCCTCTCGGCTGGCGTCAGCGACCTCGATAAGTTGATAGTGGCAGCGCAAGCCAAGTGCCTCGGCCGTCCGCTCGTGCATCGCTGGCGACGCCGAATGCGCAATCGGCGCGCCAAGCAAGCCGGTAAGAATGCGGCGGCTCGAAAGTGGATGTTCGGCGGCGGATCTCAACATCGATACCTTTGGCGACAGTCTTATGAGGGAGCCTCATATCGAAGAAGTGCCAAGATAGAAACATCAACGATCTAACACAATTACCCTTTTATGCGACAAACATAACATCATGTTATTTTTTGCGGACACGTGACGCTGGCGTCCGCGGTTCGTCTTGTTCGAGCCGGAGGGCCTGCATTTCCGAACGCAGGCAATGGATGAAATGCTCGACGTGAAGCGACAGCGGCGCGCCGCGCTTCACCGCGATGTAAGTATCGAATTTGGTAGGTTCGACGATGCGCAGCAGTTTAACGCCGGGGAAACCGCCATGGGCAACGGTGAATTGATCGATGACGGCGATACCAAGCCCGGCCTTGACCAGTGCGCAGACCGTAGTGCCGAACCGGGCGCGAATGGTGATATCGTAGTTGAGCTTCTCGCGGGCAAAGATTTTGGCCATGATGCGACCATAGGGGTCAGTCGGATCAATCCCTATCAGCGGATAGCGGATGATTTCCGCTGCGGATATTTGCTTGCGACCCGCAAGTTCATGGCCTTCGGGGACGATGCAAAACAACTCGCCCGACGCAAGGGGCAGGAAGTCGAGGCCAGAGTGATCTAGCCGGTAGCTCATGGCAACGCAATCACCTCTGCCGAGTAGCAGATAATCGACGGCCTCCTCGATCTTGAGGATGTTGATGTCCATACGTAGGTCAGGGTAGCGCCGCCGCACGCGCTCGATCGCGCGAGGCACCATGACTTGGGAAATGCTCGGCACCGAACCAACGCGTAACTCTGACAACGCACCGTGTCCGATTTTGGAGATGATCTCGGTGAGATCATCGACCTTTTTGTAGACACCGTTGATCTGTTCAAAGATGTTCTGTGCTTCGGGCGTCGGGAAATAGCGTCCATTCTGGCGTTGGAAAAATCTGATGCCTAGCGATTTTTCTGTGTATTTCACCAGGCGGCTAATACCAGGCGCCGACACATTCAGAAGCTTAGCCGCGCCGCCAATGGTGCCTGTCACCATGACCGCCCGGATAACTTCGATCTGGCGCAGTGTCATCATTTGCCCAAAACCCCA
>DATGVJ010000608.1:0-4692 GCA_035300505.1 Xanthobacteraceae bacterium | reverse complement strand
CGAGGCCCCGGACTACCACAAGACGGCTTGTCACGGGTGCCACACGGCCGTGAAATCGCGCGACTTCGTCTTCACGAAATACCAGAAACGGTGAGCGCATGAATCTGGATGGGGACTTACCGATGAAAACAAACAAACTCTTGGTAGCCGCGGTACTCGCGACAGCAATCGGGGCCCCGATTGCAGGTTTTGTAGGAGCCATGAACGTGACACAGCCGACGGCGTCCACAGGGGTTCGGGTTCCGTTTCTTCACGGGTTCCCCACTGGCCAGATTGTCAGTCAATCCGAGTTGGCTTCGCTTGAGCGGGCGAACGAGTGGCTCAATTCGCCGCGCCTGACAGCACAAGGTTTGCGCGGAAAGGTCGTCCTCGTCGATTTCTGGACCTATACCTGCATCAACTGGCTGCGAACGCTCCCCTACGTCCGCGCCTGGGCGGAGAAATACAAGGATCAAGGATTGGTGGTGGTCGGTGTCCACGCACCGGAGTTCGCATTTGAAAAGGACTTCACCAACGTTCGCCGGGCTGTCAAAGATATGCGGATCGATTACCCGATCGCTGTCGACAACGACCATGTCATATGGCGTGCTTTCAGGAACCAGTATTGGCCGGCGTTGTATTTCATCGATCCTCAGGGGCGCGTTCGACATCATCATTTTGGAGAGGGCGCATACGAACAGTCGGAAATGATCATTCGAGAATTGCTGGCCGAGACCGGAATCGGCAGGATCGACCGTGAACCCGCGCCGGTGGATGCCCGCGGTATCGAAGCGGCCGCCGATTGGAGCAACTTGAAGTCTCCGGAAAATTATCTCGGTTATGAGCGCACCCAGAACTTTGCGTCCCCCGGTGGGGCGGCCTTGGGCAAGCCTAACGTCTATATGATCCCAGCGCGGTTGCGCCTCAATGATTGGGCGCTTTCCGGCGAATGGACGGTGACCAACCAAGCCGTCGTCCTGAACAAGCCCAATGGGGGCATCGCGTATCGTTTTCACGCCCGCGATCTTCATCTCGTCATGGGCCCGGCCGCGCCAGGAACCTCCGTTCGATTTCGCGTGTTGATCGATGGGCGGTCGCCAGCCGCGGCTCACGGAATTGACGTTGATGAAAATGGCGACGGTACGGTTACCGAACAGCGGCTGTACCAGTTGATCCGACAGCCGAAACCCATCGCCGATCGAGAATTTCAAATCGAGTTCTTTGGTTCGGGTGTGGAGGCCTTTGCATTCACGTTCGGCTGATCTGCTGCGCAACGATGAATCTGATTGTCGTCAGCGAAGGATGATTCGTCGGGCAGTGTTCGGACGTGCTGCAGTTCGCGCAGAAACAGTTGGAAAAGAATTCAGGAAAGGACGATGACCAAAACCGGAAAGGTGCTGTACACGGCCAAAACCCGCACCATTGGTGGACGGGAAAATGGCGCCTCCCGCAGCTCTGACGGCCGCCTCGACGTCAGGCTTTCGACGCCTGGCTCGGCTCGTATCGGCACCAATCCGGAAGAACTGTTCGCCGCCGGTTGGTCGGCTTGTTTCGAAAGTGCGATTGCGCTTGCGGCCCGCAAACGGAAAATTACGTTGCCGGCTGACTTGGTCATCGACGCTGAAGTGGATCTGGGCGTGGCAGATGACGGTTACTTCCTCCGCATGCGATTCAACATCAGCTTGCCCGGTGTCGAGCGCGCGGCTGCTCAGGCTCTGGCGGACGAAGCGCATCAGATTTGTCCCTACTCCAAGGCAACTCGCGGCAACATCGATATTAAAATCAATCTGGTCTGAGAGGACGAAAGGGCATGACAGAACGGCGATCTTTCGCTCACAGTTTTGTGACGACAAGGTGCGCGACATACTTGCGACTAAAATATAATCTGAGGGTCGGTTCCTTTGGCTGCTAGAATTCTGTAACTAGAATTCTGTAAAGCGCATTCAGACGTTCCGGAGCGCAATCGAAGCTGGGACCAGACAATGAAAATCCCCCGTCGCAAGTTCTTGCGTCTGGCGGCAGGAGTTGCCGTGCTTCCCGCCATGTCCCGGGCGTCAACGGCGCAAGACTATCCTACGAGGCCGATACGCCTGATCGTCGGCTTCCAACCCGGTACGGCGCCGGACATTTACGCCCGCTTAATAGGTCGATCGTTATCAGAGCGGTTCGGCAGATCAGTCATTATCGAAAACATTGCCGGTGCATCTAGTAACATCGCCGCCGAACATGTCGTTCGCGCTCCACCGGACGGATACACGCTATTCGAATTGACCTCGGTTAATTCATGGAATGTAGCACTCTTCGACAATCTCAGATTCGATTTAATTCGGGACCTGGCGCCGGTTGCCGGTCTCTATCGCGGATTTGGCGTTGTGGTCGTCCAACCCTCATTTTCGGCAAAAACCCTCGGTGAATTGATCGCCTACGCAAAAGCAAATCCCGGCAAAATTCGCATGGGGTCGGCCGGCGTCGGGACCCCGCAGCATCTGTATGGAGAAATGTTCAAACAACAATGCAACATAGACATGTTGCACGTCCCTTACCGGGGTGGAGGACGGGCGCTGGCGGACCTTCTCGGCGGTCATGTTCATGTCATCTTCGATACCTTGTCTACATCGCTTCCACACATCAGGTCGAATGAACTTCGGGCCTTGGGCGTCACATCGCCAAAGCGTGCCACGTTCTTACCGGACATACCCGCTGTTGCGGAAGTTGTGCCGGGATATGTAGCCGAAGGCTGGCAAGGAATTGCCGCACCCGCAAACACACCCACCGAGATCATCGATAAACTCAACAAGGAGATCAATTCAACCCTTGCCGATCCGAAATTCGCAGCGAGGATCGCCGATCTGGGTGGAGTGCCGTTTGTAACCTCTCCGCCGAAGTTTCGAGATTTCATCGCCGAATTTACGGCCACGTGGAGCGAGGTCATCAAGTCTGCAAACATCAAGTAGGCCTCAGCGTCGTCAACAGACGTTGCGCAGCTTTGAGGTCGGCCGTATCCGAGCCCTCGGTGAATTGCTCGAAAACGGGCAGCAACAGCGCGCGCGCGTCCTCGCGGCGGCCCTGCTCGGCCCACAACGCCGCGAGATCGGTTGCGCTTCGCAGCTCCCAGGCGCGCGAACCATGGGCGCGGCTCAATTCAAGAGATTGCATGAAGTACATTTCGGCATCCTCGATGCCGGGCTTCGGCATTGTCAGAAGAATGCGGCCTTTCAAACGCAGAAGCTCCGGCAGGTAAGTGGCGTCGCCTTTCTCCTCAACAAGCCGAATAGTTTCGTCCACCAGTGTCAGGCTTTCAGCGAACCGGCCGCTTTCTGCAAGTCCGTGGGCGACCACGATATGGGCCCGCGTCGTGAAGCGCTCATAGCGCGCCGCATGGAGCTTCTCCAGACAATCCCGCAACATCTCGACACCGGCCGTGGCGTCGCCGCGGCGGATGGCGAGTTCGCCCCTGACCGCCTGTCCGACGTCAAGATAGGGCCCGAACGATTGCGACACCGCACGGGACATAAACCATTCCAAATGCTGCTCGACAGTGTCGAAGTCGCCGATCCACAACATGACAAAGATGGCATTCAGCACGATCGCGAGCGACACCGGATGGTGCATCCGCTCGGCGTCTTCGATCGCTTGACGGCAGCGTACGAGGGCCTGCGCCGGATAGCCCTGCAACCACAAGGTCGTGGTCAGGGCGATGCCGGCCCAACTATCGTGGTCAAATCCGAAATAGATCGTGCGATTGGTTGGCGATCCTCGTCCAGGTTCGAGTGCCGCCTCCAATTCCCTGCGGGCGCCGCTGAGATCGCCCATGACATGGAGTGAAATTCCCATTAGGGCATGCGCCATCGCAGTCGTTCCCACGTCGCCAAGTTTGTTGGCGATCTCGGAACTGCGCTTTGCATATTGGAGCGCCATCCTGAAATCGCCGCTGCGCAAGTGGTACATGTGCAATGGGCCTTGCAGTCGCACCTCATTGAAGAGGTCGCCGCGCGCTTCGGCAATAGCGAGGCTTCTGCTTAAGGCCGCGCGTGCCCTGTCGTCGTGACCACGGGTAAACATCAATGATAGGCCCAGAGACGCCTGCAGCTGCATTTCCTCGCGCCCGCCGCGGCTCCCGTCATCAAGGGCGAGCAGCGCCCGGTCCGACCAGCGATGACATTCAGGCAACAGAGACATTGCCAAGAACACGGGTGCGGCGGCCGCGGCAAGTTCAACGCCGATCATGACGTCACCGTTTTGTCCGAAGCACCACTCTAAAGCCGTGCGCACATTATTGAGACCGGCGAAGTACGGCGCTCTTTCCGTCCCGGTCGGCAATGACGGCCAATCGGCCTCGGTCTGCTCCAGCCATCGTCTGTAGTAAGTGGCATGACGCGCCGCCAAGTCGGCGGCCTCCGCGTCATCAACGCTGATGTCGAGTGCATAAGCCCGAGTCGTGTCGAGGAGCCGGTAGCGCATCATGGCCCCGATGGGGCGGGTGGCCAACATCGACCTGGCGACGAGGCTATCGATCGCGGCAAAGACAGTCGATTGATCGAGCGGCGCGCTTGCTAGGACTTCCAGCGCCGCATCGAGCGTAAAGTGTCCAACGAATACCGCGAGCCGGCGAAGCACCACGCGTTCCAATTCGGACAGGAGCTCGTAGCTCCAATCGAGCGTGGCTTGCAATGTCTTCTGGCGTGGCGGCGCTGTGCGCGACCCAAGCCACAG
>DATGVJ010000607.1:0-23495 GCA_035300505.1 Xanthobacteraceae bacterium | reverse complement strand
TGGTGCCCGCGGAGGGAATCGAACCCCCACTCCCTTGCGGAAACGAGATTTTGAATCTCGCGCGTCTACCAGTTCCGCCACGCGGGCACGTGATGTTCTTATAGCGAGGAGGCCCGATCCCCGGCAACGGAAATTCCGGGGGCTGGGGAACACAGCCAAACCAGGCCAATTGCGGTTGTTTTCGGCGCTTCCGCTCCCGGCCAACGGTCCCTTCATGACGTTGATGGCCGCATCGAGCATGGTCTTGGTGTGGGCTGTCCCGACCTACCAGAAAATTGATGGGAGGGCGCGGTTGCTCGTTGGCGAGGCTTGGTCGGCAGCTATATATGGGATGGCGGGAGCCGGTGGGACCCGGTCCCAAAAGGTCGGCAGTGTTTCATGACGGTTTTGCGTCATGGATCATTTCTTGGACAGGTGGCCCGCACCGGCGGTGTCGAAAGGGTTGCGCAATGGCTGTGTCTTCGCGAGCCTCGTTGACGGAGGACTGGGTGCAGGCCGCTCAGGCGCGCCCGGTCGTGGCTGCCGCCATGACGGTCGTAGTCGTGGGCGCGGCGGCCATTCTTGGCGCCTGGTTCTTCCAATATGTCCTGAACATGAAGCCCTGTCCGCTCTGCCTCGAACAGCGCTATCCTTATTATTTTGCGATACCGCTTGCCGTCATGGTGCTGCTTGGCGAACAGGTGGGTTCGTCGCGCAGAGTGCTGCTCGGGGCATTGGGCGTCATTGCGCTCGGCATGCTCTGGAATGCCGGCCTCGGTACCTACCACGCCGGCGTCGAGTGGAAATTGTGGGCGGGGCCGACGGATTGCTCGGGCGCGCTCGACAATTTCGGTTCGGTGACTGATCTCCTCAAGCAGCTCGAAACCATGAGCCCGGTACGCTGCGATGAGGCGGCCTGGCGCTTCCTCGGCATTTCGCTTGCGGGCTACAACGCCATCATTGCGCTGGCGCTCGCCGGTGTGGCGGCCTGGGGCGTGCGCATGGGATTGCGGCAATCAGAGAACCCGTAGCCCGGATGCGGAAGAACGCTCATGGCTATTGCGCCCTACGTCTTTTGCGAGCTCCGCACTACGCTGCTGCCTACGGATCGAGTTCTGTGTCCCAATAGAGATAATCGAGCCAGCTCTCGTGCAGATAGTTCGGCGGGAACAGGCGGCCATTGCGGTGCAGGTCATGCACCGACGGCTGGAACGGCAGTTGCGACGGCCACATGCGGGCCTCGTCCGGCGTGAGATTGCCCTTGCGCAGATTGCACGGCGAGCAGGCCGCGACGACATTGCCCCAGGTGGTCTGGCCGCCACGCGAGCGCGGGATCAAATGATCGAATGTGAGATCGTTGCGCGTGCCGCAGAATTGGCACGAAAAGCGGTCGCGCAGGAACACGTTGAAACGCGTGAAGGCGGGCTGCGTCGCCGGCCTCACATAGGTTTTGAGCGAGACCACGCTCGGCAGTTTCATTTCTAAACTGGGACTTCGCACCGCGCGGTCATATTCCGCGACAATGTTCACGCGCTCCAGGAACACCGCCTTGATGGTGTCCTGCCAGCACCAGAGCGAGAGCGGATAGTAGCTGAGCGGACGAAAGTCGGCGTTGAGCACGAGCGCAGGCCAGCCTGTCGGCGACACATGTGAATTTACATGCCCGGCATTCATGGTTCCGGCGTGCACGCCCATAACGGCTCCGCTCCTACCTCCCTTTGCTGCAGCCCGCAGCGATAGCGTCCAGTATATAGGCCAGTGCGACAGTCTTGTGAAGCCGCCGAAGATCTCACGGAATCCGGCGGCCCCGGACCGGCTCGCGCAGGCCCGGACCAGATGTGACCTGAGCGCGTGATTCGGCTCTTCACGCCGCGTTCTGACTGCGCCGTGTTTCGCTCTGCCGGTCGAGCCGCAATGTCAGGCAGAACGCGCTCCCGCCACTACGCAGGAAAGTGCCAAGCGGCGATGCGACCACGTTGTAGCCGCGCTCATAGAGACGCGCCCGCAAGTTCGCGCTGGCGCCCGACAGCACGACAGTGCGGTCGATCGAGACCGCATTGGCAGCAAGCCGCACACTGTCTTCGAGGCCAAGTTCGATGCGCTTGTCGGGATCGACCCGTTCGCAAATCAACTTCCGCCCGTCGGCCGAAAAAGCTTCCGGCACGATCATCACTTCGCCGCCCGGCAACGGCACCAACGCCGTATCCATGTGATAGAAGCGCGGATCGACAAGTTCGAGTGCGAACGTATCGACGCCAAACATATCGGCGACAGGAGCACGCGCCGTGGCGTCCGAACGCGGCCCATAGCCCATCCAGAACAGCCGTCGCGTGGCATCGAACACGCAATCGCCTGCGCCTTCGAGCGTAATGCTCTCCGGCAGCTTGTGAACCGTGTCGACATGGCCATGCGCCTGCAACTTGCGGAAGGCAGCCTCATAATGCGGTTCTTCGGCCCGACGCTCGCCATGCCGGAAGCGTGCCAGCAGCACCGTGCCGTCGAGTACGACGGCCGCATTGGCGGTGAACACGAGATCCGGCAGGCCGGGGGCCGCCGTGACGAACTCGACCTGTGCGCCAAGGTGCAAGAGCGTGCGGTGCAGCCGCGTCCATTCCTTGCGCGATTCGATTGTGAGCGCCGCGTCGTCGTGGGCCCAGCTCTTCGGGTCCATCCACGGATTGATCGAATAGGCGACGGCAAAGTGCTGTGGCCGGCACATCAGGAAGCGCGGCAAAGTGTGCGGCGCGATGCGGGACGTTGCGACATCGTGAGTCATGTTCGGGCCTCTTTTTTTCTTGAGCTTTGCGCGTTTCGTTGTCGTGTTCACGCGGCGACTGGCTGACGCGGCGTGCGTGCGAGATTGCTCACCACTTCATCGAAACGATCGAGCGCTTCATCGAGATCGTGCCGTGCAATCACGAGCGGCGGCGCGAGCCGCACCACGGTGTCGTGTGTCTCCTTCGAGAGCACGCCCTTGGCCATGAGCAGTTCACAGACCGTACGCGCACTTGCAAAGCGCGGGTCAATTTCAACGCCCACCCACAAGCCGCGGCCGCGCACGTCCTTGATCGCAGGATTGCGCATAGCGCCGACGCGCTTGATCATGTGCGCACCCAGTTCCCGGCTGCGCTCGACCAGGCCCTCTTCGCGAATGATGGCAAGCGCCGCAAGACCGACGGCGGCGGCAAGCGGATTGCCGCCGAAGGTCGAGCCATGCGAGCCCGGCGTAAACACATCCATCAGTTCACGCCGACCTACGAAAGCCGATACCGGCAGAACACCCCCACCCAGCGCCTTGCCGAGTATAAGGCCATCGGGCCGGATGCCTTCGTGTTCGAAGGCAAACCATGCGCCGGTGCGCCCTAGTCCGGACTGCACCTCGTCGAGGATCATGACCACGCCGTGTGCGTCGCACAGGCGTCGCACGCCGGCGAGATAACCGTCTGGCGGCACGATGATGCCGGCTTCACCCTGTATAGGCTCGATTAGGACTGCTGCCGTCTCGGGCCTAATCGCCCGTTCCATGGCGGCGAGATCGCCGAACGGAACGACGCGAAAACCCGGAGTGAACGGCCCAAAACCGTCGCGATAGGCAGCTTCCGAGGAGAAGCCGACGATGGTCGTGGTGCGGCCGTGGAAATTTCCATCCGCCACGATGATCTCGGCACGGTCGCGTGCGATCCCCTTGACCCGGTAGCCGTAGCGGCGCGCCGCCTTGATGGCGGTTTCGACTGCTTCGGCGCCGGTGTTCATCGGCAGCGCCGCATCGAGACCGGTGACGTCGCAGAGTTCCTTGAGAAAGGCTCCAAGATTGTCGCTGTAATAGGCGCGCGACGGCACGGCGAGGCGATTGGCTTGCGCGGTGAGCGCCGCGATGATGCCAGGATGGCAATGGCCATGGCTGGCCGCCGAATAGGCGCCCATCATGTCGATGTAGCGCCGGCCGGCGGTGTCCCAAAGGAACGCGCCTTCGCCACGCGTGAGCGTGACCGGCAGCGGATGGTAGTTGTGCGCAGCGTAGCGGTTTTCGAGTGCGATGGGTGTCATTGTCATGGCGGCACACTTTGCTCTTTGGGTTTTTGCGAATGCGTCGGTTCGGCGCTTCAGGGGCGCGCAGGCATATTCTGCACGGAAAGATGCCGCTGATAGCGCCGCAAGTGGCGCGAAAGACGCCGGTGCTTCCGGCCGAAACGGTTGTTTTGAATCTGCGCCACCGCCGAAACGGCGGTTGACTGTCACTACTGTGTCAGAAGCGCGGAATTCTTCCGGCCTCATGGTGAGGAGCGCTGCTCTTCGCAGCGCGTCTCGAACCATGCAGGCCGGGCCCAGGCTGCCGCCCTTCGAGACGGCCGCGTGAAGAACGCGGCCTCCTCAGGACGAGGTCCGAGCGAGACTCCTGAAACTATTTGACACAGTAGTGCTGAAGCGCTGCAAGAATTGGGCATGTGTAGCCCGGCCAGCTCAATCCGACTTCCGCGCCAGCAGTGATTCCGGATAGCCCGCAAAGCGGCGGACTGGACGCAACGTCACATGACTGACAATTCGCCCAACGCCGAGTGTCGCGTCGGCGGCAAGTTCATTGGTCAACGCCTCGTAGCGCGTCAGATCGTGACAGATGAAGCGCGCCAGATAGTCGAAGGTGCCGCTCACCTCCCAGCACTCGACCATTTCCTCGATCTTCAAGAGAGCCTGTTCGAAGCGGCGCTGATGGCCTAGCCGCTCCAGTGCGAATTCGGCAAAGACCGTGATGGGCTTTGAAAGCAATGCGAGCTCGATCACGGCCTGGTAACCCGCAATGATTCCCGCTGTCTCCAGGCGGCGCACGCGCTCGAGACAGGCGCGTGGCGAGAGGGCCACGGTGGAACTCAGCTTTTCGTTGGTCGAGCGGCCGTCACGCTGCAGCGCCGCCAGTATCCTGATGTCGATCCGGTCGAGTGCGGGAGGATGCTTTGCAGCCATCGGGTTTTTAGGGTTTCTTGCGCGCAATGGCGCGGTTGAGAAACTCGCCGCCATGGCGCAGGCCTTCCTGGTCGATGCCATGACCGATGCCACCCGAGATGTGCCATTCGGTCGGCACGTCGAAAGAAGCGAGGCCGCCGGAGGCCTGGAACAGCGCCTGAACCGGAATGACGTCGTCGCGGTCGCCGTGAACCAGCAGCACAGGTGGCCGCGACGTGATCTCGCCCGCAATGGCTTCCGGTTCCACGTCCTGGGGAACCACGAGGGCGCCCGAATAGCCCACGACCGCGAGAGGTGCGACCGCGCAGCGTAACCCCACATGCAGGGCCAACATGGTGCCCTGGCTGAACCCGACGATTGCCAGCGCCGAGGGCGGCAGATTGTGGCGCACGAGTTCGAGATCAAGGAACCTTTGCAACACCGGCGCCGCATGACTGACGCCGTGCCAACGCTCGTTGACGTTGCGCGACGCCAGCGGAAACCATTGCCGGCCGGTCGGCATCTGGCCGCAGGGATCCGGCGCGTGCGGGGAGACGAAGGCGGCGTGCGGCAGCAGGCCCTGCCAGGCGCGCCCGATTTCGATCAAGTCGTTGCCGTCGGCACCGTAGCCATGCAGAAATACCACAAGCTGGCGCGCCGCGCCGCCGTCGCGCGGCTCAAGTCTTGGTCCATCAAGATTTGGTCCATCAAGATTTGGCCCATCAAGACTTGGTTCACCAAGACTTGGTCCACCAAGAATCGGACCATCTGGTTCAGCGGCCATCACGTTTCCCCATTGGGCGTGCCCTTTTTGGATTTGTCGGTTCCTGGCTGTCGATACTTGGCTTAGCGGCGGCAACGCGGCGCTTCCAGGCGCCATAATAAGCCCATAGCACATAGGCCGCAGCGCCGCGCCAGGGCCGCCAGGTCTCGGCGAGTGGGCCCATCTCCCGCGCGGTCGGGCGTGCCTCGCGCCGCAACACCAAGCGCACCGCCTCCTGAAGCGCAAGGTCGCCCGCCGGCCAAGCATCGGCATGGCCGAGACAGAACAACAGATAGATGTCGGCAGTCCATGGGCCGATGCCGTGGATTGCGGTCAGCATACGGTGCGCGTCATCGGCAGGTCTATGCACGAGGCTTGTGAGATCGATTTCTTCGCGCGTGATGGCGCGTGCAAGGGCCTTGAGCGTCCGAATCTTTGGCGCCGAGAGGCCGGAGCGCGCGAGTTTTTCCGTGCGTGCACGCAATATCGCCGCAGGTGCGATTGGATCGAAGGCGGTGGAGAAGCGTTCCCAGATCGCTTTTGCGCTCGCGGTCGACACCTGTTGGGCTATCACGATCGAGGCGAGGCCGGCAAAACCATCCGCGCGACGGCGCAGCGGCGGGCGGCCGCAAATCGCGAGCGCATTTTCAAAGCGCCCGTCGATCTTCACAAGCGAAGACACCGCCGCATCGAGGTCCGCCTCGGTGTGGATGCGGTAATTCATGGTGTCACATCTTCGCCCGATCTCCGAGCGGCGTCCTGCCGGGTTATGCGGCGGTGTCCATAGCCTGGTCACCGTAGCTCGCGCCAAAATCGATTTCGGATACCCGGCACGGTAGGCTAAACAGATAGCCTTGAACAGAGCTGACGCCGGCCCACTTAAGCAACCGGTATTGTTGTCTTGTCTCAACGCCTTCCGCGGTTGTCGCTATACTAAGGCTATATGCCAGCCTCATGGTCGCGGATATGATCGCCGCGCAATCGGCGCTCCTGGTGAAGTTTTTGGTGAACGATCTGTCGATCTTGATCCGGTCGATTGGAAAATTCGTCAATTGGCTGAGCGACGAATATCCCGTCCCAAAATCGTCAAGCGCGATCGTGACGCCGAGGCCCTTGAATTGGCGCAACAAGGTTGCGCAATGAACCTCGTTGTCGATGAGGGCTGCCTCCGTGATCTCGAGTTCCAGTCTTTCCGCCTGCAGTCCGGAACCGGATAGCGCGCGCGTTACTGTTGCAAGCAAGTCTGAATTGCGAACCTGTACTGGCGAAAGATTGACAGTCACCTTGGTCGTAGCCGGCCATGTTGCGGCGTCGACGCAGGCCGTTTGAAGCACCCAATCGCCAATTTGAGTGATCAGGCCGGTTTCTTCCGCGAGGGGAATGAACGTGGCGGGGAACATCAATCCCATTCGCGGATGGCGCCAGCGAACGAGCGCTTCTGCGCCTGAAACCCTGCCTGTCGACGTATCAATGATCGGCAGGTAATGCAGCTCCAATTCATTCCTTGCAATTGCCTGGCGAAGGTCGGTTTCCAAGGAGTGACGTGCGATTGTGGCCTCGCCCATTTCCTGTGTAAAGAAGCAGAAGCGGTTCCGGCCCTCTGCTTTGGCCCGATAAAGCGCGAGATCCGCCATCTTCAACAATGTGTCCGGGTCGCTTCCGTGTTCGGGTGCCACGGCGATGCCGATGCTGGTGCCGATCGTGAGCTCGCGTCCCTCGAAGTCGAATGGCGTCGAAACGACTTCGGTGATCCTCCTTGCAAGCGCCTCGGCAGCTTCTCGCTGATTCGCTTCACCGATTTGGATAATCGCGAATTCGTCGCCGCCAAGCCGCGCCACAGTGTCGTTTTCTCTAATGCATGAACAGAGGCGATCTGCCAATTTCTTGAGTGCCGCGTCGCCAACGGGATGGCCGAAACAGTCATTGATGATCTTGAATCGGTCGAGGTCGAGCAACAGCACACTGAACGGCTCGTGGTCTTGGCGTTGGCGCGTCGCAGCTTCTTCAAGCTTGGACAAGAAAGCGACGCGATTGGAAAGATTCGTCAGGCCATCGTTATGGGCCATAAACGCGATCTTGGATTCAGAGCGCTGCTGTTCGGTGACGTCTTCGTGGGTCGCAACCCAGCCGCCGCCCTTCATGGGCTTTCGTGTAATGCGAATTAATCTCCCGTCTGCAAGTTCCTCGATACGGTTCGAGTTCTTGAAGGATTCGGGCGATAGATCGGCAAGCTTCCGGGTCAGGGCGCTTTGGCTGTTTTCGCCCTTGAGTATGCCGCTGAGCACACGGTGTCTGATGATTTCCACCTGGGGTGTGCCGCGAACGGTCAATTCGGGTGGTATGCGATACATGTCGGCATAATGTTGATTGCAAACGACAAGCCGCTTGTTGACGTCGAACATGCTCAGTCCGTGCGTCATGTTTTCGAGCGCGGCACCAAAGCGGAAATTGCTTTGTTCGAGCGAAGTTTGCCGGCGAATGCTGAACATGATTGCAATCACGATCAGAATGGTCAGCACGCCCACGACTGCGATGTATATTCGTTGATGGTACCGATAGCCTGAAAGGATATTGTCCTCGGTCACGCCATGCGTGACGACCAGTGAGTAGCCGGTGAAAGTCCGATAGAAAATCAGCCGTTTGACAGCGTCAACCGGACCAGTTAACCAGAAATATCCGGTTGGTGACTGCACAAGCGCATCCGTAAGGTCACGCGGGATGCGGTCGGTATCGGCATATTGGCGGACAAGACCGAAGGAAGAACGAATGGCGCCATCAAGGCCGCGCAGGATGATGTTGTTTTGCGGCGGAAGGCTCAGCGATTGGTAGAAACCCTCAATGAGCTCTGGGGCAATCGAGGCGGCGATGATTCCCCCAAAGGATCCGTCAGGTTTGTGCAGCCTGCGGGATATGAGGATCGTCCTTGCGCCCGTCGTCCGTAGCACGAACGGCTTGGAAATGTAGATCTGATCGCTCTTGGCGTCAGCTCGAAATTGAAAATGTTCCACATCGCCTACATAGATCGGCGGCCCATGGTAGCCCGTTTTGGCCGTCAAGTAACCGTTCGACGAAATAAGGGCAATTTCGGTTGTCACGTCGCTGACAGCAGAGGAGTCCTTGACAAGCGCCTGCAAGTCAAATTGTTCAGGATGTTTCTCGTAAGCGCTACGTAGCAGCAAGAGTGTCCGATCGACCCCCTTGATGAGCCGTGTCGCATTTTCTTCAAGCAGCTGTGTCAGCCGGGTCCCATCTTGAAGCGCGGCCGCAATGGTCCGGTCGCGTTCAACCGACAGAAAATATCCTAGGCTGATCCAACAGATCGCGATGACCGCGAAGCCGAAGAGGGGCGCCGGCTGCGGTAAGCTGCGCAACATCTGAAACAAGCGACGGTTTTCCATAACGATCCGTACCAAGACTACGGCATACGGTTGGGTCCAATTCCATTAAGGATAGTTAATTGCCATGTCCGATGGGCACGTCATTGCGCTAATACGTTGGATAGCGTTGAGGAGGCATTGATATATTCAAATCAATGTCATTAGAATTCTAGCGATCCTGGGTTGATGCCTGCCATCGTGGATGCGACGCATCGATGTCAAACTATATATTTCGCTTTGCGCCGAGCCCGAACGGCTATCTCCACCTCGGCCACGCGCTGTCGGCCTTAACCAATTTCGACATCGCAAATTCGACCGGGGGAAAGCTTTTGTTAAGAATCGAGGACATCGATAAGACGCGGTGCCGACCGGAATATGAGCAGGCGATCTATCAGGACCTTGCCTGGCTTGGGATCGCCTGGGAACAGCCGGTCCGCCGCCAGAGCGAGCATTTTGTCGACTATCGGGCGGCGTTATCCCGTCTTGAGCGGCTGGGTCTCGTATATCCCAGCTTCGAAAGTCGCGCCGGGATTGCTGCACGTGTCGCCGAACGCGAGCGCCACGGCCCCTGGCCGCTCGATCCCGACGGTGTGCCGGTCTATCCGGGTTCCGCTGCCGACTTGTCGCAGGCCGAGCGCGCGCGGAAGATGGCGGCAGGAGCGCTCCATGTGTTGCGCCTCGACATGAAGGCGGCAATCGCGCGTGCCGGTGATCTGACTTGGAAGGAAATGGACGCCAGGATGGAGCGGTCGGAGGCCACGGATGCCGATCCGGCGGCTTGGGGCGACGTCGTCTTGGCGCGCCGGGACGTGCCCACCAGCTATCATCTGTCCGTCGTGGTCGACGACGCGTTTTCGGACGTAACCCACGTCGTGCGGGGGGAGGACCTGTTCCACGCGACCAGTGTGCATCGATTGCTGCAGGAATTGCTTGGCCTGCCGGCGCCGACCTACCACCACCATCGCGTTTTGCGGGATCGTGACGGCAACAAGCTGTCGAAATCGACCCAAGCGACCGGTCTGCGGGAGTTGCGGCAGCAAGGAGCAAGTCCGGCGGAGATACGACGCGTGGTCGGGCTTGGATGAAGGGACTTGAGAAACCTAAGGACAGTTCGGTTCGGGGTGGTGACCGCGGGCCTCTGGCCGTGGCAAGGTGCGGTCGGGACGAGGCGCAATGCCAAAGAAGACAAAATCTGAAGGCAGCAAGCGCCCGCGGCGGGAAAAGCGCCCGCCACGGACAAAGCGCGCAAAGCGCCGCCGATCGCAGCCGACAGCAAATGTGCGCTCCAAGGGAACGCGCGTCCTTGAGGCGACGCTGGCTTCGCTGGCTCACGATATTCGTACGCCGCTGACCGGCATCCTGGCATTGAGCGAGCTTTTGGAAACGTCCGGACTTGGCGAGCGCGAGCGCGGCTGGGCGCGTACGATCAAGAGTACCGCCGAACATCTGGCGACGCTTACATCATTGATTGTCGACGCCGTAAGCGTCCGCCATCGCCGGGTGGTGTTGCGGCGCACGCTTTTCTACCCGCGGCGACTGATCGATGATCTGGCTGCGTCATTGGCGGCACGGGCGACGGCAAAGGGCCTGCAATGGGAGGTGTCGTTCGCGAGCGATTTGCCGGTGGCGGTTATGGGTGATGCGCTGCGGTTGCGCGGGGCGCTCGAAAACCTGATCGACAACGCGGTCAAGTTCACCAATGGCGGCCGTGTCGATTTCGAGGTCAGTTCACGAAAGCTGCCACGCGCCCGATTGTGCCTCGATTTTACGGTGTCCGACAGCGGCATCGGACTTGAGCCTGCGGAAATCAAGCGGTTGTTCCGGCCGTTCACCCAGGCCAACGAGGAAATCGCTGCGCGCTATGGGGGAGCCGGCCTCGGCCTTGCTTTTGTCAAAAGGATCGCGAAGGCCATGAACGGCAATCTTACCGCAAAAAGCCTGCCCGGCCGCGGCAGCAGCTTCCGCCTCACCGTTACGGTCGAGCAGGTCGCGGATGGCGATATGCCGGCCGTCGAGGGGGCTGTTGCGGGCGTTCCGGTTGAGCGCGCCCTCAAAGTGCTTTGCGTCGAAGGCAATCCCTATGGCCGCGTGGTGCTCAATACGATTTTGACCGATCTTGGTTATCGCCCGGATTTTGCGGTGACGGGCGAGGCTGCAATCAAGGCCCTGTCGGTCAGTCGCTACGATGCGGTGCTCATCGACATAGCGCTGCCCGACATAAGCGGGTTCGAAGCGGCGCGGCGCATTCTGTCCCTGCCGGGCGAACCCGTATCCGTTGTCGGTATTTCAGGGCGCGGCAGTGCTGAAGAAGAAGCCCGCGCCCGCGCTGCCGGGATGGTGGGTTATCTGCGCAAGCCGTTGAGCCCGGGCATGCTGGCGCGGGCGCTCGCTGACATCGCATCGGTCCAGTAATTACTTCTTGATCATCCGCAGAACGAACAACAGGATCACGGCGCCGACGGTCGAGGACACTATGGCATTGACCCAGAAGTTGACGATGACCGGGAGGTGGAGAACGCCCCACAGCCAGGTGCCAATGAAGCCGCCGATAATGCCAATCACCAGGTCGCCGATGAGGCCATAGCCACTGCCTTTCATGATTCTGCCTGCGAGCCAGCCGGCAATGAGCCCAATGACCAGGATGACGACCAATTGATTGATTGTGAGCATTATGAGGATTCCTTTTTATCGGAGGCACTTTCAGATGGAACGCAGAGCCGGATCCCTCCGACGGCCGCGGTGGCACGAAAACCGGCACCGCGAACCATATCGTGCGGCTGGCGCATTTGTCAGTGATGCGCAAACATATCCACGCTAAGTTTGTTGCGGCGCCGGTCCGATGCGAGGGAGCGGGATTGTCCCGATACGCTGTCACACTGCCTTGTTTCCTGCTTTGGACTTGGCATCGCGGAGAAATCAATGTCGTCACTCGATGACCGTCGTGTGGCCGGACCGGAGCTTGTTGCGTGGGCGCGCGCGGCCGTTGTTGCTGTTGAATCAGTGCTGCAGGATGCGATAGCGGCCGTCAGCACGCGTCTTCGCAGCGAGGAACGCGTGGCGGGACAGCCCATGGATCGCGCGCAACGCGCGACCCATGGGCTAGCCTGGCTTGCCGCCTATGTGGAAGCCGTGCGCCAGCTCTGTGCCTATGCGGAACGCCTGCATGCCGCCGGTGCGCTCGGCGAGACAGAGGGGCTGCTCATTCGGCTTGGATTGGCTGAATATCTTTCCCAGGTGGCGGGTGGCATTCCGATGAGCCAGTGCGAGATCGTGCGTCCAGCCGATCTCGGCCTATCGGCACAGGCTGTCGCGCAATGCATTGCTGGTCCCCTCGAAGCGCTATCATCGCATAACGACGAAGGGCGCGCCGAACTGGTTGCCCGGCTGTGCCGACAGGTGCCTTTGACCATCGGCGATTGTGCGTTGAACGAGACATTGGTTTCAATTCGCCACGAGATCACCAAGTTCACCGATCGTGAGATCGTACCGCAGGCGCAAGCCTGGCATTTGTCCAACAATCTCATCCCGTTGGATGTCGTCGCGCAGATGTCCGCACTCGGCGTGTTCGGCCTCACCGTACCGGAGATCTGGGGCGGGATGGGCCTCGGCAAGGAAGGTATGTGCGTGGTTGCCGAAGAATTATCGCGCGGTTTTCTCGGCGCCGGCTCGCTCGCGACACGGTCCGAGATTGCCGCGGAGCTGATCCTCGCAAACGGCACCGAAGCGCAAAAACGTCGATGGTTGCCGAAAATCGCATCCGGCGAAGTGCTGCCGACGGCGGTATTTACCGAGCCGGACAGCGGTTCGGATCTGGCTTCGCTCAAGACGCGCGCGATCCGGCATGGCGATGTCTATCGAATTCATGGGGCCAAGACCTGGATCACCCATGGGGCGCGCGCAGATATGATGACGCTGCTGGTGCGGACCGACCCGAAGGAGACGAACCATCGCGGCGATGGAAGGCATCGCGGGCTCTCGATGCTGATCGCGCCGAAGCCGCGTGGCACGGATGAGGCGCCGTTTCCTGTCGCGGGCATGTCGGGAACCGAGATCGACGTACTGGGATATCGCGGCATGAAGGAATACGAGATTGCTTTCGACGGATTTGAGGTCGCGACTGAAAACCTGCTTGGCGGCGTCGAGGGTCAGGGCTTTAAGCAGTTGATGGCGACATTTGAATCCGCTCGTATCCAGACCGCTGCGCGCGCGATCGGGGTGGCGCAGGCGGCGCTTGAACATGCGCTACGCTATGCCGTCGAGCGCCGGCAATTTGGCGAGCCGCTCATCAATTTTCCACGCGTGGCCGACAAGATCGCCATGATGGCGGTCGAGATCACGATCGCACGCCAGCTTACCTATTTTGCGGCGCGTCAGAAGGATTGCGGCAAGCGCTGCGATTTGCAGGCCGGGATGGCGAAATTACTGGCGGCACGCATTGCCTGGTCGGCGGCGGATGCCGCCGTGCAGATTCATGGCGGCAACGGTTTTGCGCTCGAATTTCCAGTATCGCGCCTGTTGTGCGATGCGCGTGTATTATCGATTTTCGAGGGTGCTTCCGAGATTCAAGCGCAAGTGATCGCGAAAAGGTTATTGGAAAATTGAGGGAATTCATAGGGGCTCTGCACCAGATAATTAAACGGGCCGGTTCAGAATTCTCTAAGCGTGCTCTTTCGGGAAAATTCTCTCATACCCCGTCAAAGGCGGTTGGGAATGTCGGCCATCGCATAGAAAACACCGGAGATAACAGGTGGGTTCGTCAAGCTGTAAGAAATCCAATAGGTGCCTTCGATGATCCAGCGACGGCCAGCCTTTGCAAGAGACGGATAGGGACGCGGCGCGGGTAACCCAGCCTCCGGCGTTTCCGAAATTCGCGTCATCGCCCGTTCAAGGGCATTGAGGAGATTGATAGATGCCTCGACGCGGCCTAACGCCTCGTAATGCGCAATCAGGGCGTCAAGCTGGGCTTCGGCTTCGGGACTAAGTGCAATCATGCCTTGGGCGTAGGCGACTTAAGCTTCTCGTCGGCCTGCATCCGGGCAATGCTTGAACGGAGCCGGTCAAGCACCGGCTGTAACGGTACAGTCTGCCCCGCCGCAATCTGCGCCTCGCTGCGGGCGAGACTGGCGGCGATTGATTCCGGAACGACCTTAGGCAACGTGTAATTCATACACGCATAATACCACAAACCGGTAAGGCTGGACAGCCAAAAACAACGTCATTTGAAATGGACTTATGCAACGAGAAAGTGCCATTCCATGAGGTCTGCGACCCGCTCATCGAGAAGGGATAGCGCAAATGAAAAAATGTTTTACTTCTTCAACAGCTTCCTCACATTCCCCGACAAAATCGTCTCGCCGTCGTGCCCGAGCGCGCGCAGCTCGGCCACGAAATCCCGAACGGCTGAACGCGCGCGGATTTCCTGCGGATAATCGGTCGCGAACACGATGCGGTCGGAGGGAATTTCAACCAGCGCTGTTTTCACCGAGCTGATTGCGCCCGCAAAGCCCGCGGTATCGAACACCATGTTGTTGCGCAGATAGTGGTCGAAATCCTTCTCGGGGTTCATGCCATGGCGCGGATTGCCTTTGGTGCCCCAAAAATCCTTGTCCTGGTAACTGCGGATGCGCCCGAGCATGGAGGCGATGCCGCCGGAGAGATGCGCCATATGAACCATCAATCCCGGATGGCGGTCGAAGACGCCGGAATTGACGAGGCGGATGGTTGCCATGATCAACGAGAACTCGCGGCCGACCGAGCGCGCGGTGTCGAAACCGTCGAACTGCTGTGAGAAATTGAGCTTGAGCGCCGGGTGAACGAAAACGAACATGCCGAGCCGCGCCGCCTCGGTCCAGAAAGGTTCGTACCGCGGATTGTCGAGAAAGAGCCCGTCGGTTTCCGACGTGATGACGACACCCTGACAGCCAAGTTCGTGCCGGCAGCGGTTGAGTTCCTTGAGGGCCTCAGCGCCGCCAAGCGGGTGCACGTGAGCGGCGCCGATGAAACGGCCCGGATAATCGCGCTCGGCCTTCTTGGCCTTGTCGTTGACGAGACGCGAGGTCTCGGTATCGGCGCACATGCCTTGCGCACTGGTGAGCCAGGCCGCATCAATCCCGGATTCGTCCATCATCGCGACGTGCTCGTCGAGATCGTAGAGCAGCCGATGGATCGTGTAGCTCGGCGCCCCCATGGCGTCATAGTGGAGGATCAGCCGGTCGCCCGGATCCTCCTTGATCAGCTCGCGCGGGGTGAAATGGTGCTGGAAGTCGACGATCATCGGCAATCCTTCGAGATGGTACGCTATGACTGTTGGCGCGTAGCCCGGGCCCATCGGCGCGTCTTCAGACGCGCGTGAATGCGCTTACGAAGAACGCTCGACCCAGGGCTACGGAGACTCACGTTTCGAGACGGGACCCTGCAGTGCCCGTAGCGCCCGCGCCACCGCAGCGTCAAGCGGCGTGTGGGGGATTGTGCCGATGGCGGACGAGAGCTTGTCGCCCGCAATGCGGTGCGGCACTTTCCAGAGATAGGCGATTTCGGAGATTTCGCGTGGCAGCGGCACGATCGGCGCAGCTGCGTGGATGAACCACCAGGACATGGGCTTGACTTTGAGGCCCTGGCCCACGGCTTTTGCGATCGCGGCCGCCATGTCGTGGCCGCTCACCGCATGACCCGGAAAACCATAGGTCTCGAAGGCCGAAAGCTTGTCGCGCACGGCAGCAAGCCGCACCAAAGCCGCCGCCAAGTCCGGCACGTAGGCCCAGGTGTGCAGGCAGTCGAGCGGCCCCGGATAGGTAATGACGCGGCCGGCGATGTCCTTGGTCAGCACAAGGTCGAACCATGAGCCGCGACCGCTACCGAAGAAATCTCCGGCGCGCAGGATGATGGTGCGCATGCCGCGCTCCGAGGCCTCGAGCATCCGGTGTTCGATCTCGGTTCGAATTCGCCCCTTGCGCGTTGTCGGCTGCATCGGCGTTTTTTCGTCGAGGATTTCCGGCATGGCACGGCCGTAATTGTATATATTGCCGGGAAACATCAGCGTGGCGCCGGAGGTCTCCGCGGCTTCGATCGCCGCATAGGCATGCGGAAGCGCCATGTGGTGCCATTTTGTGTAGGGCGGATTGAGCGCATGCAGCACGACGCTCATGCCCTGTGCTGCCTCGACGGCGGCATTGCGGTCGGCTGTTTCGATGATCTTGATGGCGCGGGGCGCCCGGTGGGCTGCGCCCGGGCGCACCAGCCCGGTCACGGACCAGCCTTCCGACCGGAATGCTTCCGCGGCGGCGTAGCCGAGCCGTCCGGCGGCTCCGAGGACCAGTATCTTTTCTTTCATTTTTCTTTCTTGCGGTCATCTGTGTGCTGCGCGTAACGCCTGATCCAGATCACCTAGCAGATCGTCGGGATCTTCGAGCCCCACCGATAGCCGCAAGAGATCGGCCGGGCAGGGAGAGTCCGGCCCCTCGACCGAGGCCCGGTGCTCAATGAGGCTTTCCACGCCGCCAAGCGAGGTCGCCCGCTTCCAAAGTTCGATATTGGCGGCCGTCGCGATGGCGCAACTCTCGCCCCCCTTCACGCGTATCGACAACATGCCGCCATACCGGCTCATCTGGCGTGCCGCAATGGCGTGGCCGGGATGGTGCGGCAGGCCGGGATATAGGACGCCGGCGATATGCGGATGCATCATGAGCTGCTCCGCGATCCGCGTGGCGCTCTCCGATTGCGTTGTGACGCGCATTGAGAGCGTCCGCAGACCGCGTTGCAGCAGCCAGGCCTCGAAGGGCCCGAGGATCGCACCATGGCGCGCGCGCACCGATTTGATTTGTTCCCACAGGTTTGAAGGGCGGGCCGCCGCGAGCGCCCCAGCGATCACGTCGGAATGGCCATTGAGATATTTGGTGGCCGAATGCATCACGAGGTCGGCGCCGAGGCGGAGGGGTTGCGTCAGAATCGGCGTCGCAACCGTCGAATCAACGGCGAGCGTCGCACCGGTACCCTGCGCAATTTCCGCAATGGCCGCAATGTCGCTGATCGCCCACAGCGGGTTACCCGGCGTCTCGATATAGACAAGCGCCGTGTCGTGTCCGACGGCGTCGCGCACGGCCGCAAGATCGGTCGTGTCGGCGAAAGTGACGCGATAGCCGAAGCGAGTTGCATCGCCGGCGAGCCAGTTTCGGAACGCCCAGTACATCACCTGCGAGGCAACGATGTGGGCGCCCTGCGGCAGCGCCAGGACGATTGCGGTTGCGGCCGCCATGCCGGAACCGAAAAGCGCCGCGTCATGGGCGCTTTCGAGGGCCGCAACCAGACTCTCGGTTTGACGCACCGTGGCGTTGTCGGGCCGGCCATAGCTATACCCCGAGCGGTACTGATTGTCGGGATCGCGAATGAAAGTGGTCGACATATGGAGCGGCGGCACGACAGCCCGGGTGGTGGGGTCGATGGTGCCGAGTGCCTGAGCAGCCAGCGTGCGAGCTTTCCAGCGGGTCATTGCGGTCTCCGGGGCGGCTCACCACGTCAGGACTAAGCCGTATGTCTGAACCTCATGATGCCATGGCTTCATGGCACGCCCAATGCTAAAGGTCCGTCATGTCCCAATTTCTATCTCAAGCCTTGGTGCCGATTGCGATTATCGCGGTTGCGATCGTGCTCGTTCTCGGCCTCATTAACATGATGCGCGGCGGTTCGCCGAATACTTCGCAAAAGCTGATGCGAATGCGCGTACTGCTGCAGTTTGTCGCCGTTGTCGTCATCATGCTCACAATCTGGGTCATGCGAAGCTGAGGGCTTCAAGGGGATTCGCTTCAAGGGGATTCATGGTCGTTCTCAATCGTATCTATACGCGTACCGGCGACGACGGAACGACCGCGCTTGGCAACGGCGAGCGGCGCAAGAAATTCGACCTCCGCATCGAGGCCTATGGCACGCTCGACGAGGTCAACGCGACGATCGGCCTGGTCCGGTTGCATACCTGCGACAATCCGGAATTCGATGCCGTGCTGGGACGCATCCAGAACGACCTGTTCGATGTCGAGGCTGATCTTTGCATGCCCTGCGATCAGGGCAAGGGCCCCGGTGGCGCGCGCCTCACTGTCACGGCAGTCCAGGTCGATTGGCTCGAACAGGAGATTGATCGGCTCAACGCAGATCTTGAGCCCCTCCGGTCCTTCATCCTGCCGGGTGGCAGCACAGCTTCGGCGTACCTGCATCTCGCCCGGACGGTTTGCCGGCGCGGCGAGCGGCTGATGGCCGAACTCAATGACAAGCCCGGTGAAAGCGTTACGCCGGAAGCACTCAAATATGTCAACCGGCTCTCCGATTTTCTGTTCGTGGCCGGCCGCTTTGCCAACGAAAAAGGCCGTTCCGACGTCCTTTGGGTTCCGGGGAAAAATCGGTGACCGCATGGTGATGCCGCTCTACGACGATAATCCGTTCCGGCTGCCGCATCGCCCGGTCGTGACCTGGAGCTTGATCGGATTGAACCTCTTGGTGTTCCTGATGGAGATCAGCGCGGACGCGGACTTGGTGGTGGCGCGCTATGGGGTCACGCCGGCTGCGTTCATCGGCGATGGCGCGGTTCCGGGTGCTTTGTCGCCAGTCCTCACCCTGGTGACCTATCAGTTCCTGCACGCCGATGCGGGCCATATATTCGGGAACATGATCTTTCTTTGGGTCTTCGGCGACGATATCGAGGAGGCGCTTGGGCGAACGCGCTTTTTCATTTTTTATATCCTCAGTGGCGCGCTGGCAGCTCTTGCTTACATTGCCAGTAACGCCCATTCGGAGATTCCGCTGATCGGCGCTTCGGGCGCGATTGCCGGAATCGTCGTCGCCTATGTGATGCTGCGGCCTTGTGCCAAAGTGACGGTGCTGCTCTGGCTCATTCCCTTGCGGATCGCCGCCTATTGGGTGGTCGGCGGTTTCGCGGCGACGCAATTCATCCACCTGGGCTCGGCGTCGAAAAGCGATGTCGCCTACTGGTGCCATGTCGGCGGCATGGCGGCCGGCGGGGTTCTTTTGTTATTGATGCGGCCGGCGGGACTGCGGCTGTTTGAATGCATTCGCGTGCCGAAATTGCCGGAATCCTCAGATTCGCCTGCGGTCCTTGGAGGTGCGCGCGGGGGCTGGCATCCGCCATGATGGTGGCTTCCGCCACGACGGTGGTAATCATCATGATGGTAATAATGGTGCCGGAAACCACGAATTGGCTGAATGAGCTTGACGTTGCTATTGCGCTGCGAGAGGTGTTAAATGTTGTGGTTTTACTGTGGATTAAGGCAATGTCCGTGGTTGTGCTGTTTTGTTGATGATCGCGTAGAGACCGCCGGTTCGACCCGACGCGTCGAGCAGCTCCACCACTCCTCGTCCCAAGCAAGGAGTGACTGATGGCGCAGAGTACCAGGACACAACTGGCGCGGTCTACGGTAAATTGCCGCTGCCACGTGTGCGCCTTCTTCAATAGTCGGGAGGACGAGTACAAAGTCATGCTGCCCTTCATCAAGGAGGGCTTCGACGTGGGTGACAGAGCCGTCTATATCCTCGACAATAACCAGCGCTCCGAGCGTATGCAACGACTGGCGGACACCGGTATCGATACCGCGGAAGCAAAAGCCAGTGGTCAGCTCGAAGTGCGCCCTTGGGAAAATGCCTACCTGCGGCCTGGCCGGTTCGATCAGTACGCGATGATCGATTTGCTCGAAAATGTTGCAAAGGCCGCAATGCAGCAGGGGCCCGGAATGACCCGGCTATGGGCCAACATGGAGTGGGCGCTGTTGGATTTTCCGGGGGTGCACGACATCGTGGAATACGAGTCGCGGCTCAACTATTTCCTGCCAAATTATGAGATGGCCACGGTCTGCACCTACGATGTGACAAAGTTCAGTGCCTCCGTGGTGATGGATATTATCCGGACACATCCGCAGGTCATCGTCGGCGGAATCCTCCGGGGAAATCCGTTCTACGTGCCACCGGACGAATTCCTGCGTGAATTGGACGCCCGAAACGCGGCCATGATCAAGGGACGAAAAGCTTGACACCAATAAAGGCCTAGGGCCATGCCATGGGTGGAAAATCTTTCCGATCCACAGGAGTTGCGACGCTGCATCCGCGATCTGGTTGCGCTTTCGACGTTGCCGGCCATCTGGACGGGTTACGGTCCGCAGCAGATTGCCGATAGCGTCGCCGCGGCCTTGGTTTCGATGCTCAACGCGGATTTCGTCAATGTCTCACTTCCCGAGGAGCGCGATCGGTCCCGCATCGATGTCATTCATCCTGGCAAAGGGATCGCCTCCAACTCTCTAGGCGTAATTCGAGACGCACTGCGTCGGGAGTCGATTCGTCGATCCGATCAGACGGCGGTCATCTCGGATCCGGCCGTTGCCGGCAAAATGCGTATGGCGACCACGCCGGTGGGCTTCGGCGGTGATGCAGTGCTGGTCGCGGGCTCGGGACACCAGCCGGATTTTCCGACCGAAGTGCAGCGGCTGCTTCTCAGGATTGCAGCAAATGACGCGACCGTGGCATTGCAGCGATGGCAGGCAGAGGCCGACGAGAGACGCTTTGTTTCGCTGATCGAGCGTTCATCGGATTTCATCGGCTTCGCCAGCTTGGACGGCAGGCCGCAATATTTGAACCCAGCCGGGCTCGCGCTCGTCGGCCTCTCGCAACTTGAACGCGACGTTCACGTCCTCGATTTTATCGCTCCTGAGGATCAAACCCGCGCCCGCGATGAATGCTGGCCCGCCGTTATCCGTACAGGGCGTTGGGGCGGGGAGCTCAATTTCCGGCACTTCAAGACCGGCAATACAATATCGGTCCTTGCCGATTGGTTTCGAATCGACAATCTGCGCACGCACCAGCCCATGAACATTGCGACCGTCAGCCGTGATCTTACAGCGTCCAAGCGAGCGGCGGCGGATTTGCACCATCTCAACGACACGCTCGAGCACCGCGTGGCCGAGCGGACAACCGAACTTGCGGACGCAAATGAGAGGCTGGTGAGAGAAATCAAGGAGCGCCAGCGTGCCGACGCCCGGTCACAGCAGTTGCAGCGCGAGCTCTCGCACGCCGGCCGTCTGAGCACAGCCGGACAAATGGCAGCCGCCCTTGCGCACGAGATTAACCAGCCGTTGACCGCTATCACCAATTCCCTGAACGCCGCACGCCGCCTGCTCTCGAATGGCGGACGCGACAGGATGGGCACCTTACGCGAGATCATGGATGAGGCAGCGGAGCAATCATTGCGGGTGGCGCAGATCATCCGGCGGCTGCGCGACTTCGTGACGCGAGGCGAAACAGAAAAGCGGGTCGAAAGCGTGTCGAGCCTGATCGAGGAAGCAAACTCGCTGGCGCAGACCGGTTCCGGAGCCCTGGGCGTCCAGGTGGATTTCGATTTCGATCCGGATGTTTCGGTTGTCTTTGCCAATCGGATTCAGATCCAGCAGGTGCTCGTCAATCTGATTCGCAATGCCTTCGAGGCGATGGCCGACGCCGAGCGACGCGCGTTGCGATTGACCACGCGTCTGCTGGCTGGCGACATGATCGAGATCGCGGTTGCGGATAGTGGGCCCGGCATCTCCGATGAGGTGGCCGTGCACCTGTTCGAGCCTTTCATTTCCACCAAACAAGATGGGATGGGATTGGGCCTGTCGATCTGCCGCTCGATCGTCCAGGCGCACGGCGGCGAGCTTCACGGCGAATCGATCCCGGCGGGAGGGACGATTTTTCGGTTCACTCTCCCAACTGCGCCGGTCGTGGGAGAAAACCATGACCGGTGAACGGACGGTCCACGTCGTGGATGATGATGCAGCCGTACGCCGTTCGCTCGAGCGGCTGCTGGACGCGGCAGGCTTCAATACCATTTCGTACGAAACGCCCATGGCCTTTCTGGCCGCAGCGCCAGGGCTGTCGGCGGGGTGCGTGCTCCTGGATGTCCGGATGCCCGGCATGGACGGGCTTACGCTGCAGGCGAGGCTCGCTAAGATGGACAATCGTCTGCATGTGGTCGTGATGACCGGTCAGGGAGATGTGCCGACTGCGGTGCGGGCCATGAAGGCTGGTGCGGTCGACTTCATCGAGAAGCCCTACGATGATGAGGTCCTGATCAAGGCGATCGAATTGGCGTTGTCTTTGCCCAGGCCGTCCGATCGGAACCGCGAAGCCGCCGAAGCGGCGGAGCGTATCGCTGCGCTCAGCCCACGCGAGCGACAGGTGCTCGACGCATTGGTTGCCGGCCGCCCTAACAAAGTCATTGCCTATGATCTCAGCATCAGCGCCCGCACGGTGGAAGTACACCGCGCTCGCATGATGGAGCGGCTAGGCGTCCGGCAACTCGCGGAGGCGATCCGACTTGCCGTGATGGCGCGTTTGGCGCCTCCAGACGATTCGCTCGATCATCCATTGGGCTGAGCGTCCGCCTTGCCTTCCCCCTCCGCATCGGCGGTTCACGCGACGGCGCGCACTGGCGTGGCCGTTCCATGGGTCCGGAATTTGGGTTGGCCGGTCCATTCGTCGTGCTCGCCCTCTTCAAGCACATCCCGATCGACGATTTTGACCGTGCGGGTGCCCGACAGCTTGATCGCGCCGCGCTGTTTGAGGTCGGTCAGCGAGCGGCTTACGGTTTCGACCGATACTGCAAGGTAGTCGGCGATATCGTAACGCGAGATCGGGAGCGCGATGCTGTCACCGCGACCCTGGGACAACCGGATCTCCATTTCCAGGATGAAGGATCCGACCTTTTCCAAAGCGGTGATGCGTCCGAGGATCAACAGCTGCGCCTGCAATCGGGACATCGCCTCGAATGTGGCCTGACGCAGTTCACGGGCAAGACGCGGATCGGAATCTGCGAACGTTTCCACGCGCCGCCGCGGATAGCTGGCGAGCACGGTGCCTTCCGCCACCGCTTCTGCCGTGTAGTCATAGTGGTCGCCGGCGGTGAAGCCGAAGAAGTCGCCCGGCAACAGCAATCCGACGATCTGGCGCCGGCCATCGGGCCGCAGCGCGCATCGGCGGACGACGCCCGAAATGACGAAGTACCAGTGCTCTGCCGGTTGGGTCTCCCGGCAGATTTCGTGATCGCGATCGCAGGTCACAATCGTCGCAATGGAATCGAGGGTCTTAAGGGGGTGGGGCCGGCTCGACAAGACGTTGCGGTAATAGGCGCCGTTGGCTGGGGTCGAATGAGGGGTTGCGTTCATGGCTGCGCTCCTGTGCAGGGCGGGATTTCGGGCAGGACAGTCCAAGACCTTCGAGCCTCGCGCGCGCCCGCCCCAATGGAAATCTGGCAAATACCCTTAACGTAAAACTACGTAACGCAGGATCTGGAACCTCGCGGCCATTAACGCGTTATGCTTTATTGCGGTTTCGATGACCGTAGGCTATTCACGAGTCTCGGGAATGAGTTCGCACGACAGTCCCGCTGCGTTCGTGGCGCTGGCATCACTGCT
>DATGVJ010000606.1:0-3983 GCA_035300505.1 Xanthobacteraceae bacterium | reverse complement strand
GGTCCGCTCAAACCGCTGGCGAACTGCCGTACCTCGAAGCCGGCGGGAACTTTGAGGGCCGCATTTGGCGGCCGGGCGACCACCCGAGAACCATTGCTGCGCGAAGGCGCAGGTGCCAGCAAGTCGCTCGCCACGATGTGGCGCCGCTTCCCCGGCGCATCGTCCTGCCATGATCCAAAGGCGGCCTTGCCGCGCAGGACCGTGCTCTCCTGCGCCTGCGGCGCCTGACCGAGCGGCACGACGAGTATGGCGGAAGCGATCAACATGGCTGAGGCAGCGAGTGTCCCCGTGAGAAACGGCCGGACGAACATGGCACAATCTCCTTGTGGATGCCGGATAGAGCTTTATCGCACCACTGGGGTCTATGTCGACCGCATCCTCAAGTGCAAGAAGCCGACAAGCCACGCGATCCGTCCGGCAATGAAAAGGAAATTTATTCCTCCATGGTCATCGAAGTTGTTGCCTTCGCGTTACTGGCCGAGAGCCTGCGTCATTCCGGCCGCTTCAACCTCCACTTCAGCGTTTACAGCAATCTTCGAAGCAAGAGTCCTCGATACAACATGCGAGACAAGCCCTGCGCACAGCGCGAGCGCCGCTACGGAGTAGATGGTTACCACGATAAGGCCAATTCGGCGGGCGGCCTTTCCATCTTCAGATGTCATCGGATAATTGAACCTTTGCATGGAAGTCCTCCTCTGGCAGCTACTATCTAGATTCGGAAGCGTGCCGATTTATTTCCGATATGCTGAACTTTTTTTGGCCCGCACCCTGACAACAGCGACCAGTCGATATTGGGGGTGCGATCATCCGCAGTAAATCGGCTCAAAGTACCGGCAGCCGAACAGCCAATATCGAACGCTGAAACCAAATAAGGTTGATTTATCAATAAGATTTGCTCGCCGCCGCAAGGGGCCGGCCAACCACCATGCCCCAGTACTCAAGTATGATTGGCTATTGCGACGCGCTTCGACACGCAGAAGCGTTCATTTGATCCGGTGGCAGTTACACCCTGCGAGACGAACCGGCGAATACCGACCTTTCCTAATAAGTGCTGGAGGTGTACCGTCTTCCATCGGCGTTTGATGTCGATCGCAACAACCCGGGATGAGAAGTCGTCATGTTGAACCGAAGCTTCGTGACTGTAATTGTCGCTGCATTGGCGGGTGCCTTGACAATCATCGGCGCACAGGCCGCCGACGCGCCTGCCAAGCTTCCCGATTGGCGCGGCCAGTGGTCACGATTCGTTGTGCCCGGGCTTCCCGGCCAGCCTTCGCATGACCAGACAAAGCCCTGGGGAAAAGGACAGGGAGCGCCGCTCACGCCGGAATACCAGGCGATCCTGGAAGCCAGCATCGCTGACCAGGCGCAGGGCGGATTGGGCAATTTCCCCACGACGACGGGCCGCGCCTCCGGCATGCCCCATATGATGATGGCCTTCGTTCCCTTGGAATTCGTCGTCACGCCGGACACAACCTATATTCTGATCGGAATGTACGACCACTTCCGTCGCATCTACACCGATGGGCGCGATTGGCCGACGAACGTCGAGCCCACGTTTCAGGGTTATTCGATCGGCAAATGGATCGACGAGGACGGCGACGGCGTCTACGACGTCCTCGAGGTCGAAACGCGCAACTTCAAAGGACCGCGCGCCTATGACGAACTTGGTCTGCCGCTGCACTTCGACAACCAGTCCGTCTTCAAGGAGCGCTTCTACCGCGACAAGGCCGATCCAAACATCATGCATGACATCTTGACCACGATCGACAATGCACTCACGCGTCCGTGGACCGTCGACAAGAAATATGTGCGCACCCCGGACCCACGGCCGATCTGGACGGAGTATGACCTCAGCGAACTCAATGCGCAGATTATGATCGGCAAGGAAAACTATTTCCTCAGCGCCGATGGGCTCCTGATGCCGACCAAAAAGAACCAGGCGCCGCCAGACGTGCGCTATTTCACGAATACCGGAAAGTAAGATCGATCACCGTACCCGCCAACTCTTGTCGATATAGAGCTGGTGGTCGAGTTCCGTGACCTGCAGGGCGGCGCGGTACGTTCCGTCGGGTGTTTCGACGAAGTGCGTCCGAACCGCAACAGCCACCTTCTCCTCGTCGGGACCGTCCGCAAAGGCCTCGCTCAACACGCGTCCGTCGAAGCGCGTAAGGTCGATATCGCGGTCAAGGTTCATGAGGGCGAGCAGGGTCGGCGCAAGATCGACATTGCTCGCCGGGTTGCGAACGGTTGTTGCCCGTTTGAAGTCTGTTCCCCAGGCCAGGAATGTATTGCGCACGACCCAGGGGCTCATGCTGCCGTGGTTGCCCCCGCGCGCCGCGCTCGGGCCGGTCGCACGTGCGATGCCATAATCGGTGCCCTGCACGCCATGCGTATTCCGCGCCGAGCTCCACGGAAAGGTGAGAACGATGTCCGGGCCACGCTCGGCATGCGCCATGTGCACCAGCTCAAGCGAAAAGGTGCCGGGTTCGCGTCCTTCCACCGGCACACCGCCTGAGCCCGATCGTCCGGCGGTGAACAATACGCTCGCCCACGTTTGCTTCTGCAGGAACCGCACGACATTGCCAATTTGTTCTGGATTGCGGTCGCGCACATGCAGAGCAACGGCCTGCCCACTGCTGGCAAGCACGACGTCATCGGAGTTGGGACCTGCCTTGAGGCCAGCCTTGATGAGTTCGCCCGTGAGATCGACCCCGAAGACTCCCTGACCAAAGCCGTGGTCGGAGACGACGAAGATATTGGTCTTGTCGGCCAATCCCAATTCCCGCAGGCGATCGATCAAGAGGCCAACCTCGCGATCGTCGTTGCGTATTGTCTCACGCGCCTGCGGCGAGCCAGCACCAAGGCCATGCTGTATATGATCGGGCTCGGTCATCCAGTTGATGATCACATCCGCCTTTAGTTCAGGCAGCACATAGTCGCGCAATAGGCGCTGGGTCCAGGTGACCGATTCGATGTAGTGGTCGATTGCGCCACCTTTAGGCGGCGGAACCGGAAAGCGGCGCAATATCGCGTCATTGACAGCGTCGGGAAATGCCAGCCGTTTTCCAGGCTCCCAATAGCCATTCACCAATATTCCGACGCCCTTGGGAGCACGTGGGTTGGCAAGCAGCGCGCTGCCCGTTGAACCCGAACTGACAACCGCAAGCGTCTTGCCCCGTTCGGCGAGAAATTCGCCAAGACTCTTGGCGAGGACCATGCCGCCGCCGGTTGCCGCGTCGAGACGGAGCAGGTTTTCGTGTTCGTCATTACCGAACGAGCGGTTCGGGTCGACCGCCCTAACATAGATCTGGTTGCCGAACATGCCGTTGCGATCCGGATAGGTGCCGGTACCAATCGCAGTGGCGTTGGCCCGGGTGACAGTCGGAAACACCGAATGCCCGTTGATGAAATTCACGCCCTCCTGCCGCAGGCGCCACAGATTAGGTGTCTCCTCGGGCGTGATGGAGTCTGGCCGCAAGCCGTCAAGGACCAGCACCATGTTGAGTGTCGCACTACCGGCCATCGCGGAACCGACCGCGAGCGTCGTTGGCGTGACTGACGCAATGGCGAGCGCTCCCGTCAAACACGGCAATATTGGGCAAGACAGATTCTTCATATCCTATTCCCCTCAGTTGGTGGTCCGGCACGGTTGGGCAATTGATGTAGAACCGATCACAATGACATGTCGACAATATCGCCATTTCAGAAGAAGCTGATGTGACAAGGCTGGACTCTCATGGGCAAGATGAGCCTACCGAGCCGGCCGCAGGATCGTCTTGATTTCCAATGCCTTCGGCTTGCATGACATGCACGGCAATGTGCGGGAATGGTGCGAAGACCATTGGCGCCGCAATTACACGGGAGCGCCGCGGATGGTTCGCCCTGGTACCAGGCTCATGATGAGGTGTTGCGTGTCGTTCGCGGTGGCACCTGGGACTGCGGCTCACCGCAGTTGCGTTCGGCATTCCGCGAAAGACATGCCC
>DATGVJ010000605.1:0-8747 GCA_035300505.1 Xanthobacteraceae bacterium | reverse complement strand
TATCGAATACGTTGGTGGCGCTGGTGGTCCCAAAGTCGCTCAACGTCAATACGGTTGCGGATTTCATCGCCATGGTCCGCCGCGAGCCCGGCAAACTCAACTATTCGACGGCGACCGGCATGACCGATGTCATCTACGACGGTTATTTCAAAAGCGCAGGGCTATCGATCACGCGCGTGCCGTACCGTGACGTCGTGGCGCCATTGACCGATCTGGGCGAAGAACGCATCCAGGCCTATGTCGGTGCGCTTGCGATCGTGCAACCGCACATCCAGGCCGGCCGCGTCAAACTGCTCGCACTCACCAATGCGCAGCGTCCTGCATCTGGTCCCAATGTTCCAACCATCGCGGAAGCTGGATTTCCCGCCATGACCTTCGATGGCCTCATCGGACTGTTCGGGCCGCGCGATATGTCCGCTGCCGCACGCGATCGTATCGCGGCGGACATTCGGGCAGTCGCTGCCGATCCGGTGGTCTTGGCGCGCCTCACGGCGACCGGACAGGTTGCTGCCCCGGGCACGGCGGCCGAATTTGCGGCATCGATCGAGGACCAGCGCGGCAAGCTTGCCGCAATTGCGCAACAGCTCGGCATCAAGGCGGCGCAGTAGCTGCGCTTACTTCGCCGCGCAGCTGCGCCACGATGTGTTGCGGGATGGTCTGCGGCAGGAACCGGCCCGGCCTTGCCGGGTCGCGCACCACCCAGACCCGGGCTTCAAAGCCTTCCACGGCGAGCGCGCCCCCCTTGAACAGCCGGTGCTGGAGGTGAAAGCTCGATCGGCGGACTTCCGTGATGCTGGTATCGATCGCGACGTCGTCGCAATAGCGCGTCGGGACGAGGAACCGCGCCCGCGTCTCGATGGCCGGCATGCCGCCGAAATCGGGAGATTTGAAGAGGTCCTGCTTGTTGATGCCGAGCGCCGCCTCGACAGCGAGTTCGGTCGAATGGTTGAACATCGCGAAGTAGCGCGGGTAGAAGACGATCCCGGCCGGGTCGCAATCGCCCCATTCGATACGGAGGTGGCGGCGATGGGTGAACATTGCTGATGCGCTCTCTTTGCATGCCAATGAGTATGGCTATTTGACCCTGTCGGGTCCGCCCCGTAAATAACCCCTGTTTCACACTGGACCTTATCCCAATGTCGCGTTTTTTGTCGTTGGCGCAAGCCGTAGAGGAAATCATCCGGGACGGCGACAGCGTCGCCATGGAGGGGTTCACCCACCTTATTCCGAGCGCGGCCGGCCACGAGATCATCCGCCAGAGGAAACGCAACCTCACCCTCATCAAGATGACGCCGGACATCATCTATGATCAGCTCATAGGCATGGGCTGTGCGTCGCGGCTGGTGTTTTCCTGGGGTGGCAATCCGGGCGTCGGATCGTTGCACCGTCTGCGTGATGCGGTGGAGAACGGCTGGCCGTGTCCATTGGCCATCGAAGAACATTCCCACGCCGCGATGGCCAATGCCTATGAGGCGGGCGCGGCCGGCCTGCCGTGCGCGATCTTCCGCGGTTATATCGGGGTCGACCTGCCCAAGGTGAACCCGCGCATCAAGCAAGTCACCTGTCCGTTCACGGGCGAAGTGCTGGCCGCCGTGCCGGCGCACCGCCCGGATGTCGCGGTTATTCATGCGCTCAAGGCCGATCGCGCCGGCAACGTCCTGCTTGAAGGCATCGTCGGCGTGCAGAAGGAGGCGGTACTTGCAGCCAAGCGCTCGATCGTCACGGTGGAAGAGATCGTCGAGGATTTTGGGACCCGCAGCTTCAACGCCGTGATCCTGCCGAACTGGACCATCGGCGCCATCGTGGCGGTGCCGGGCGGCGCCTATCCATCCTATGCACAGGGTTACTACAAGCGCGACAATGCGTTCTACATCGCCTGGGACATGATCGCGCGCGAGCGCGAGAGCTTCCTGGCCTGGATGAAGTCCAATGTGCTCGACAAGGGACCCGAGGTGTTCGCGGAAGAACGTCGGCGACTCAGTCTGGCCGCGGCGGGAGAGTGATGATGGCAAAATTTCATTTCCAGGGTCTCCATGCCTGAGAACTACACCTCCAACGAGATCATGACCATTGCGGCTGCGCGTGCGCTTCGCAACAACGATGTCTGCTTCGTCGGTATCGGAATGCCATCGGCCGCGTCGAACCTGGCGCGGCTCACGCATGCGCCTGATATTACGCTCATCTACGAGTCGGGTACGATCGCGACCAGACCGGATGTGCTGCCATTGTCGATCGGCGATGGCGAATTGTGCGAAACCGCGCTCACTACGACGCCCGTCGTCGAGATGTTTCGCTACTGGCTGCAGGCCGGGCGCATGACGGTCGGATTTTTGGGCGGCGCACAAATCGACCGTTTCGCCAATCTCAATACGACGGTGGTCGGTTCCTACGACAAGCCCAAGGTGCGGCTCCCGGGTGGCGGCGGTGCGCCTGAAATCGCCAGTGCCTGCGGGGAGATTTTCATCATCATGGCGCAATCCAAACGCGCCTTCGCGGACAAGCTCGACTTTGTCACCTCCATGGGGCACGGCGAAGGCGGCGATCACAGGGCGCGTCTTGGGCTCAAGACCAAGGGGCCGACCAAACTGATCACCGATCTGTGCGTTTTCGAACCTAATCCTGTAACCAAGGAAATGATCGTGAGTTCGATTCATCCGGGCGTGACGCGTGACCAAATCGCCGCCAGTACGGGATGGACCGTACGATTTGCAGCCAATATCGCTGAAACACCGCCGCCGGGTTCGCGTGAGCTGCAGGTCCTTCGCGAATTGCATGCCCGCACCGCAAGGGCGCACGGCGGATAGAGTCGAATAGCGAATAGTTAAGAAAAAAGGGATTGAACCACGTCGCATTCTTGATACCTACTACTCGTTACTCGTTACTCGTTACTCGCCTCTGCAAACGATCGAGTGAAACCGCATGTCCAACACCCGCGACGTCTTTCTCTGCGATGCCGTGCGAACGCCGATCGGCCGTTACGCGGGCGCGCTCGCCAAGGTGCGGACGGACGATCTGGCGGCCGTCCCCATTCGTGCGCTGGTCAGGCGCAACCCCAAGGTCGATTGGGCGGAGCTTGATGAAGTCGTGTTCGGCTGCGCCAATCAGGCGGGCGAAGACAATCGCAATGTCGCCCGCATGGCGGCGCTGTTGGGCGGGCTGCCCGAACATATCCCGGGCGTGACGGTGAACAGACTTTGCGCCTCGGGCCTCAACGCGGTGGGCGATGTGGCACGCGCCATCCGCGCGGGCGAAATCGATTTTGCGATTGCGGGCGGCGTCGAATCGATGACGCGGGCGCCCCTCGTGATGGGCAAGGCCAGCGAAGCCTTCCAGCGCAGCGCCGACATATTCGACACGACCATCGGCTGGCGCTTTGTCAATCCGCTGATGAAACAGCAATATGGCGTCGACGCCATGCCGGAGACCGGCGAGAACGTCGCGGAGGATTACCAGATCGCGCGTGCCGACCAGGATGCGTTTGCGCTGCGCTCGCAGCAGCGCGCCGGCAAGGCGATCGCGGCTGGCTATTTTGCGCAAGAGATTGTCGCGGTAGAAGTGCCGGGCGGCAAGGCGGGGCCCATCCTGGTCGACAAGGATGAACATCCGCGTCCCGAAACAACGCTTGAAGGTCTCGCCAAGCTCAAACCCTTCGTGCGCAACCCCGGCACCATCACGGCCGGCAATGCATCAGGTGTCAACGACGGAGCCGCCGCCATGATTCTGGCATCGGCCGAGGCTGCAAAGAAGCATGATCTTACCCCGCGCGCGCGCGTTCTCGGCATGGCGTCGGCTGCAGTGGCGCCGCGCGTCATGGGCATCGGTCCGGTGCCGTCAACGCGCAAATTGATGGCGCGGCTGGGGCTCCGTATCGAACAATTCGATCTGATCGAGCTCAATGAGGCCTTTGCGTCGCAAGGTTTGGCGTGCCTGCGCCAGCTTGGTGTCGCGGATGATGCCGAACATGTGAACCCCCATGGCGGCGCCATTGCGCTAGGTCATCCGCTCGGCATGTCGGGCGCGCGGCTCGCAATGACAGCGGTGCATGGATTGGAAACGCGACGGGGCAAGCTCGCGCTCGCCACCATGTGCGTCGGCGTCGGCCAGGGGGTTTCGCTGGCGCTGGAGCGAATATAGATCGTAGCCCGGGTTGGAGCGCAACGCGCCTTTGGCGCGGTGCGACGGAAACCCGCGGACGGCTTGGCCGCCGCGATCTGCCTCCGGGTTTCGGCATAGCGCGTCTTGAGACGCGCATAAACGTACTTATGAAGAACGCTCAACCGGGCTACATCAGAACAAAAAGGAGACGCCACATGGCGGTGAGTGCAGGCTATATTCCGTTTCATTCCAATCCGTCCAAGCCCAAATACAAGCCGCCGGCGGGTGCGGTCGATGCCCATTGCCATGTCTTCGGGCCGGAGGACAAATTTCCCTATGCGCCTGAGCGCAAGTACACGCCGTGTGACGCGCCGAAGGAAAAGCTCTTTGCGCTGCGTGACTTTCTGGGTTTCGACAAGAACGTGATCGTGCAGGCGTCCTGCCACAGCAAGGACAACCGCCCGATGGTCGATGCGCTGGAAACATCCAATAACAGGGCCAAGGGCGTGGCCTTCGTTGGCGAAGAGGTGACGGACGCGGAACTCAAAGCGATGAATCGCGCCGGCGTGAAGGGCGTGCGCTTCAATTTCGTCAAGCGGTTGGTCGACTTTACGCCGCGCGATGTCTTGGAACGGATCGCCAAACGCGTGGCGCCGCTCGGCTGGCACATCGTGGTCTATTTCGAAATGACGGACCTGCCCGAGTTCGAGGATTTCTTCACCGCACTGCCGACCACCGTGGTAGTCGATCATATGGGCACGCCCGACGTGAAGAAGGGCGTCGATCATCCCGAGAACCAGCGCTTCATCCGCCTCATGGAGAAGCACCAGAATTTCTGGGTGAAGGCGACCTGCCCGGAGCGTATGACCGTTGCGGGCGCGCCCTATGACGACGTCGTACCGTTCGGACGCGCACTGGTCGAGCATTTTCCCGATCGCGTGCTCTGGGGCACCGACTGGCCGCATCCCAACATGAAAAAGGTTGCGCCCGATGATGGGCAATTGGTCGACCACATTCCGCGCATCGCAGCGACCGCGGAATTGCAACGGAAGTTGCTTGTCGACAATCCGATGCGGCTTTACTGGGGCTAATAGGACTTCAAGATCGTCAGATAGGCTGGTTCGGTATCCCTCAAGGCCTTCTTCGACATGGCCGTCAACACGATCGCGACAAGGAACGCATTGTTGTCATTGTCGGTGTCGCTCGTAGAGGCAACGCGCTCGACCGGCTGGGACTTGCGGCTCGGCATTTCGAATTGATAGTGCAGGAAAGGTTCCCCAACCGAGGCATGTGCGACATCCGGCAGGCGCTCGATCTTGACGTCGGCGGTCTTCTTGCGCCAGTTCGCGTGATCCTGCTCGACAAGTGTTGCAATGGGTGTCTTGGCCGCATTGTATTGCACGGCTGCGTAGATGATCGCGCCGGCATTGCTGAACGTCTTTCCGACGGGAACGAGAATCTGCATCTTCTTTTCCCGGCTCGCGGCCTTGTCTTCCTGCCAGCCTTTCGGAATTGTGACCGAAGCCTGTAGATAGGGACAAAGCTTGCCGCCGCAGTCGAGCATGATTTTCTTGATCTCGGATTTGGCCGGAGTTGTCACGGAAAGTATGGCCATGACGGCCGCAACTGTTAATCCGCTAAGAGTCTTGGAGTTGAACCGCAAATGATCCTCCCGCAATGGCAATCCCGGACCTTCGGTCGGTCCGGTTCACCTGTTGGTCTCGCGAGCGGGCATGCAGGTTCAAAGCCAGGCGATGGAATCGCTGGCGGCAACGAGCAGGCCTTGCCTTCCGCGTTGACGGCGCAAGTCGCTAGGACGCGCGCGAACGCGTGTCATGGCTCGATTGCGCCCTACGCACTAATTCAACGCCCAAAGGTAGGCCAGCGTCGCCGCAATGCCGAGGACCGTGCGTACCGCGTGCAGTCGTCCCCAAGTGATGAGCATCTCACGTGACGCCGGACCTGCATCGTTTTCCGCGATGGCCTTGAGCTTATGGTTCGTCGGCATGATGCCGATGAACGTATACGGCCAATTTGCGAGAATGAGCAGCGCTCCGACGACCCAGCGCCAATCCTGTGTGTTCCATGCCGTGATCAGGCCAAGCACTCCGGACACGACCGCAAGACTGGCCTGCATCGTATAGCCGGCGTCGTAGCTCGGCTTCCACTGCTTGAGCAGGTTCTTGTCGTCGAGGCCGAGGCGCGCCGGGTGTTCCGCGAAATTGACATAGAAGGCAGCGCCCGCAAATGCAGCGGCCAGGATGAGGGCGAGATGTCCTGTGAGCATGGCGTTACTCCATTGTTATTATCGCAAACCATCACGAAGCATGAACCCCTCCGGCGACTTCGACCTTCTCATTTTGCATCGCCATAAGGCGCCGCAGCGGCTCCCGCCCAAAACTCAGGAGTAGCAGCGAGCAGCGGCGCACCGACCAAGCGAGGATACTCGATCATTGTGTCTTCAATCCTTGGCTAACGCTTTCAAGAGTTCCGCCTTAAGCAGAAAGGTATTGCTCACCGCGATCATCTCCCCAAGCTGAAGGCCCGATACGACCGCCACGGTGCGATCGTCGCTTTGACCTAGGACAACTGGACGCTTCTGGAACCCCTCCGACGTGCGAACGAAAGCCACTTGCGCATTGCTCATTGTCTGAATGGCGCTTGTCGGCGCGGCGAACGGTACCGTCTGTTCCTTGATTGCAATCGCAGCAGCGACGAATGACCCCGGCCGCCAAACGCCATCGCCGTTGCCGATCTCGGCCACAACGCGCGCGGAGCGCGTCTCCTTGTCGAGCATGGGGCTTATGAAGACGATCGTGCCTTCGGCCTTTTCCGTAATGCCGCGGGCGGTGACTGACACAGGCTGTCCCTCCTTGATGAACGGCAGGTCGGCCGAGCTGACTGCTATTTCGATCCAAACGCGGTCAAGGTCGGCAATCACGAAAAGCTCGGTCTCAAGATTATCGCGTCCCACGGCCGTCCCGAGATCGACCTTTCGCTCGATAACGCGGCCGGCCATCGGCGAGCGAACCTCCTGACGGCGGAGCAATGCCTCTTGCTCGCTGGGCAGACCCGCGATTTCCTTTTCGGTCAGGCCAAGCGCAAACAGCTTCTGGCGTGTAATGTCCGCCCGCATCCGGGCTTGCGCGGCCAAATTACGAGACCTCAGGAACTGCTGTTCGGTTGAGATTTTCTTGTCCCAGAGAATCTTGTCCCGATCGTAGAGTTCCTGCTGCAGTTCGTTGGTCAGCCGAGCGGCGAGGTACTCGCTCTTAGCTTCGGCAACCTCGCGACTTTCAAGGACGGCCAGAACTTCGTCCTTGGAAACTGAATCGCCAATCCGCTTTCGTAATTCTGCGACCGAACCGGATAGTTTGACCGCAACGCGGGCGATGCGGTCGGCATGCGGAATGATTGCGCCGGGGGCAACAATTCGATGAGCTATGGTACCGCTTTGGACGACAGCGAGTTCGATACCCGCGGCCTCGATTGCGGTGTCGGCAAGCTTGATGACGCCTTGCTGGTCATCCGCCGCGTCGGCACTTGTCTTGCGTTCGGGGTCTACAGGCTCCTGCGGCGTTGCGGCTGGTTCGGAAGAAAAACCGACGGCAAGGCGCAGCCACTGCGATATTCCCGGCACGAAGGCCGCGACCGCAATGCCGGCCGCCAGGGCTATGATCAATAAAGACAAACGACCTATCATGCCGCGGGTGCTCCTTTGTTGGCCTCACAGCGATACGTCCCAATCACACGCGCAGAGACGAAGAGGTACTTCGAGATAGCTATTCGGCGGCCCGCAAACCTGGAGTCCGGCCCAGAGATGTCGAGTTATCTTTAGCGGAGTGTTTGTCTGGCCCTACTTCCAGGCGGCGCAGCAGAAGTCCGCAAACGGCGGGCAGCAAGAACAGCGTGAGCGCCGTTGACGTGATGAGCCCCCCAATCACGACGGTGGCAAGCGGTCTTTGAACCTCGGCTCCGGTACCGGTAGCAATCGCCATTGGCACAAAGCCAAGCGAAGCAACAAGAGCTGTCATTAAGACGGGCCGCAGCCGTTCGAGTGCGCCGTTAAAGATCGCGCCATTGACGTCTTCACCGCCGTCCAATCGGCGCTGAATAGATGTCATCAGGACAAGCCCGTTAAGAACGGCGACGCCAGAAACAGCAATGAAGCCCACTGCGGCTGAGACTGAGAAGGGAATTCCGCGTAGCGCGATGGCAAAAACGCCACCGGCCACCGCCAGAGGCACCGCGGTAAACACTGTGAGAGCTAGTGGCACACTGCCAAGCGCCATGTACAGGGCGGCAAAAATCAGGACCATGCAGACCGGAACGACGAATTGCAGCCGGCGGATCGCCTGCTGAAGATTTTTGAATTGGCCGCCCCATTCGAGCCACGAGCCAGGCGGGAGCTGCACTTCTCTGGCGATTGCCGATTGAGCCTCATCCACGAAGGACCCGATATCGCGGCCGCGCACATTGGCCTCCACAAAGATGCGCCGTTTGCCATTATCTCGGCTGATCTCATTCAATCCTTCCGAAAACCCGAAGCTCGCCAGCTGCCGCAAAGGCACGGACCCACGGGGAGAGCCGTTGACCTCAGGCAGCATGACGGGAAGCGCGCCCAATGCCTCGACGTCATTACGCTGGACGTC
>DATGVJ010000604.1:0-14347 GCA_035300505.1 Xanthobacteraceae bacterium | reverse complement strand
TTGTAATGGTAGTAGGCACGGAAGAAGGCGTGCAATCCCTGCGGGGCATGCAACATGTCCTCGTTGGCCCCGGGTTTGCGCTGATAGTTTTGATAATATTTGCGCGGCGGGTTGAGCTTGGCGAGCTCGGTGTCGAGGTCGTCATCATTTGCAAGCGGTCGTGGCAGTGCGGCGCCATTGGCGGTGTCGAACGGTATGGGCGGCACGCCCGCGAACGGCGAACTCAGCATCGTCACCGAACGGAATACGTCGGGCCGCACCAGCGCGCTCCACGCCGCGACCGGCGAGCCCGCGTCATGTCCCACAATACCGGCAACCTGGCGGTAGCCGAGCGCGTAGACGAGACCGACCGCGTCGCGGACCATGTTGAGGGTGCGGAACTGGTCGGGATCGGCGTCGAAGGAATCGTCCCAGCCCAGCGTGCGCCCGTAGCCGCGCTGGTCGGGGGCGATCACATGATAACCGGCCGCCGCGAGTGGCAGCATCACCTTGCGCCAACTGTAGGCGAGTTCGGGGAAGCCGTGGAGCAGCAAGACGGCGGGCCGGCCTGTCGTCTCGTAGCCGGCTTCCAGGATATGGACCGTCATGCCATTGACGTTGGCGATGTGACGGGACCGGATTCCCGACGGAACCTGACCATTGCCATAGGGAGGGATGTTGGAAAATTCGGTGCGCACGATCGCGGCGCGCGCGGAGTTTTGCGCGAGCGTCAAACCGCCGAGAGCGGCCGCCGATGCGGTCGCGACAAAACCACGGCGCGAAAACTTGGCCGAGGGCTGCGCATCAACAATTTGCGTTTCCGGTGTTGGCATTTTGCATGTCTCCTGTTGAACGCGACGCAGGCCGTGACGATTCGGACAACGCGTGTCGATACCGCCAGCAAACATACGCTCCTGGTTTCGGATGTGTCTTTCCGGTCGTATTCTAAATCATGATTGCAGGTAAGCGATACCCACTTGGCAAGTGCTGACCAGAATGTGCTGGTGATGAAATACGAAGCCTCCTGCCGCGCAGGCTCCCCGGATTACGTGCCACAACGCGCAAGCGCGTTGCGGGCCCTCCATCCAGGCTGCGGGCTGGAATATGATTGACGAGGATCGTAGCCCGGATGAAGGCGATAGCGCGTCGCCAGACGCGTTATCGGCGCAATCCGGGGCGAATTTGCTGCGCGGCGGTTGCGCCGTCTCGTTGATACGCAATCCGGGGTGAGACGCCGCCCCGTTGATGGTTCATCCAGGCTACAAAGCAGAGAGCCCTCAGTTCACGCGAAACGTCAATTGCGGAACACCCGTACGCAAATCGGCAATGACGGTTTCACCCGCAACGGCAGTCTGGCCTTCGGCAACCAGCGGCCGCACACCCTCGGGTAGATAGACGTCCACCCGCGATCCAAAACGAATCATGCCGATGCGTTCTCCGGCGCCGACATTCACGCCCTCGCGCGTGAAGCAGACGATGCGACGCGCAATCAAGCCGGCGATCTGCACGACCCCGATACGGCTCTGGCCGGCCGTGATGATGAAGGAGTTACGTTCGTTGTTTTCGCTCGCCTTGTCGAGTTCCGCATTGATGAAGGCGCCGGCCTTGTAGACGATCTTCTCGATGCGACCGCTCACGGGGCTGCGGTTCACATGGCAGTCGAACACGTTCATGAAGATCGACACGCGCATCAGGGGCCGCTCGCCGAGACCAAGTTCCGGCGGCGGCGCCGCTTGGATGATCCTGCTGATCCGGCCATCGGCCGGCGCAACGATTATGCCCTCGCGCACCGGCGTCACCCGCTCGGGATCGCGGAAAAAGAGGACGCACCATACCGTAAGGACGAGCCCAATCCAGCCGAGGGGCGTCCACAACCAGGACAGGACCAGGCTTGCGAGCGCGAAGCCAACGATGAACCGATAACCTTCCCGGTTCACCGGAACGAGCTGGCCGCGAATTGACGCCAAGATCGACATTCTCACTCCATGGTGCGGCGAACTTTAAGATCATATTGCCGCAAATTCGCCGCGCTATCCCTCAACCGGCACTGCGACTGCTTCGGCGACCGGTGGTGGATTTCGGTTGGGGGCCGCCACCATATCCTCTACCTGCGCAAGCTTCTCCCTCGCGGCTTCCGCCTCACGCTGCCGGTTCCACATACTGGCATAAAGCCCCCCCTTGGCCAAAAGGCGCTGATGCGTGCCGCGCTCAACGATGACGCCCTGGTCGAGCACGATGATTTCGTCGGCGCCCACAATGGTCGAAAGCCGATGCGCGATCACAAGCGTGGTGCGATTTTTCGACACTCGGTCGAGCGCGTCCTGGATGTCGCGTTCGGTATGGCTGTCGAGCGCCGAGGTCGCCTCGTCCAGCAGCAGGATCGGAGGTGCCTTGAGGATCGTGCGGGCGATGGCAACGCGTTGCTTTTCGCCGCCGGAAAGTTTCAATCCGCGTTCGCCGACTTCCGTGTCATACCCCTTCGGCGACAGTCTTATGAATCCATCGATCTGCGCCATGCAGGCGGCTTCTTCGACCTCCGCATCGGTCGCCTCCCAGCGGCCATAGCGGATATTGTACCGGATGGTGTCGTTGAACAACACGGTGTCCTGCGGCACCATGCCGATGGCGGCACGTAGCGTCGCCTGCTTGACGTCACGGATATCCTGGCCATCGATCTCGATACAGCCGCCGGTGACGTCGTAAAAGCGATAGAGCAGCCGCGAAATGGTCGACTTGCCGGCGCCCGACGGACCAACGATGGCCACCGTGCGTCCGGCCGGCACCTCGAAGCTCAGCCCTTTGAGGATCGACCGCTGTGGCTCATACGCGAAAACGACATTCTCAAAGCGGATCGCCCCCTTACTGACCAAGAGCGGCTTGGCATCCGGCTTGTCCTCGATCTCGGGTTTGCGCGAAAGAATGCCGAACATGGTTTCGATATCGATCACGGCCTGCTTGATCTCGCGATACACCATGCCCATGAAATTCAAGGGCTGGTAAAGCTGGATCATCATGGCGTTGATCATGACGAAATCGCCGACGGTGTTGCGGCCGTCCTGAATGCCGAAAGCACACATCGCCATGCAGACCGTTAGCCCGATGGTGAAGATTGTCGCCTGCCCGGCATTGAGAACGGCGAGCGACACATAAGCCTGCACGCTGGCGTGCTCGTAGCGCTCCATGGAGCGATCATAGCGCCTGGCTTCACGCTCCTCGGCGACGAAATATTTCACGGTTTCATAATTGAGGAGCGAATCGACCGCCTTCACATTGGCATCGGTGTCGCTCTCGTTCATGCTGCGACGAATGCCGATCCGCCACTCGGTCGCCAGGTAGGTAAAGATCGTGTAGCAAATGACGGTCACGATAATGACGACGACATAGCGCCAGTCGAATTGGTAAAGCAGCACGGCGATGATCATCGCCAATTCGATGATGGTCGGCACTGCCTGCATGATGACCATGCGCACGATGGTCTCGATGGCGTTACGGCCGCGTTCGAGAACGCGTGTCAGTCCGCCGGTCTTGCGCTCGAGGTGGAAGCGCAATGACAACATGTGCATATGCTCGAAAACCATGAAGGCGAGCCGCCGCACCGCATGCATCGAAACCTTGGCAAAGACGCCGTCGCGCATCTGCGTGAGCACCGCCATCAGAATACGGGAGCCCCCGTAGGCAGTCGTCATCAGGATCGGGGCGGCCAGCACCCACGTGAGCCAATCCGACGACGCGCCATCCACGCCGGCCAGCGCATCGGTTGCCCATTTGAAGGTGAACGGCACCGCAATGGTGGCCAGCTTGGCGAACAGCAAAAGCACCATCGTAATGCCAACGCGAATTTTCAGGTCGCGCCGGGCCGACGGCCAGATATAGGGCCGCAGCCCCATCAGGGTTTCCCACAGCGAACCGCTGGAATCGCGCGAGATTTCGCGCTTCAGGGCACGCGTGGATCGAAAAGTTCCATCAGTCATCAGTCTGGCCCAAAGGACGGGCCTCACAGGGGACCGTCTCGTCTATTCATATAGGATTTGTACGGTTTGAAACTACTTCATAGCACCCTTCGGGGCAAAACTGCCTTGACGATCCGGCGGCTGCTGACCACATCCACACCATGAGCACGATAAAATCGATTTGCGTCTATTGCGCCTCGGGGCCGGGAACCAACCCGGCCTTTGTCGCTACGGCGCGCCGTTTTGGCCAAACCTTGGCCGAAAACCGAATCCGGCTTGTCTACGGCGGCGGGTCCATCGGCCTGATGGGAGCACTGGCCGAATCGGTACTAGACCATGGCGGCCAGGTCACGGGCATCATCCCGGATTTCCTCGTCAATCGCGAGCACATGAGCGAGCGGGTGCAAGAACACATCATTACGCGCGACATGCATGAGCGAAAGCGTATCATGTTCGAGCGGGCCGACGCTTTCGTCGCCCTGCCGGGCGGCGTCGGCACCCTGGAGGAATTGGTCGAACAGCTCACCTGGGCCCAGCTCGGCCGCCACAAGAAGCCGATTTTGATCGCCAATGTGGAACGCTTCTGGGACCCGCTCCTCGTGCTGCTTGATCACATGCGGAAGGTCGAGTTCATTCGTGAAGGCCTCACGGTCGATCTGCTGGTCGCCGAGCGGGTCGAAGACATTTTGCCGAAGCTCACAGCGGTTTTGCGTGCCGTGCCCGAAGGCGCAAAGGAGATGGCGGAAGCGGTGGCGGAGCAATTGTGATGTGATTGTATAAGCGAGACGCGCAATGGAAATTAACGCTGAATTACCTTTCTCAAAGCGATCGGAACTTTGACCGCCTTTCTTCGTTTGTTCTCCATAACGGGAAAGGAGTATCTCCCATGACTCTCAAATTTATCGCAGCAACAGTGGCTCTCGGCACCGCGTTGGCGAGCACGCCAGCCCCGGCAATGCCCACCTCAAACCTGGCCGCTGTGGCACCGTCCATGACGGATAATGTACGCTATTGTAGGTATCCCGGTTGCGGCCGGGTCTACGTCAGGCGTTATGTCCCGTCGTACTACAGCTCTTACAGCACGCCATATCCATACTACAGCGACTACGGCCCGGCCTACTCTGGCGGGTACTACCCATACTATGGCGGGTACGGTTATGGCGGCCCGGGCATCTCGTTCGGTTTCGGCGGTTTCGGCATCGGCATTGGCGGCGGCTGGGGCCACCGGGGCCGCTGGTAATTTAAACACTCTCGCAACGCCCTCATTAGACGCGGAATTGGACGGCCTCCAGGCCTGTTCAATTCTCGTGTTCTTGAGGCGGATTGGTTGAGGCTAAAGGACGGCTCTGCCGTCCTTCTAGCCTCCACCACATCACCCGTCCCAACGATCGTAGGGATTTTCTTTCGGTAAAGTCTTTGCCTGCACCACGATCTCGAGATCACGGTCGACGTCGAGGAACTGTTCCGGAATCTCGTGTTCGGCTTCCCAGATGAACAGCCGCTGCCGGCCCGTGGGTACAATCAGATGCGCGGAGCCCGACGCATCGGTCGCGACACGGAAAACACCGAGGCGAACCTGCGCGTCGGCGATGGGGGTTTGCGTTTCGGTTTCGACGACCGTCACGCAGACCTTGTGTTGCGGTGGCGGCGTGGTCATGAAATTGAATTGCGTGCTCGCGTCGGTATGAGGAAGTTCGAGATCGCGCGCCGCAAAGCCGACAGACCATCGCACCAGCGAATGATCCAGTGAATGATTGGCGGGAATTGCCGCCGAGACTTCAGCCCAATAAAGGCCCTCCGCCTCCGCGAGCGCTTCAATTCCGAGCTCAACGCATGCAATGGGCTTTGCCGCCTCATCGAGGATTTCGATGCGATGGCCGGACAAATCACAGCCGGCGGAACATTTCGCCCCAACCTTGAAGCTTATCGTCTCACCGGAAACGACAGGAGTGGGAACATCCCAGACGGCCAAGCTCGTTTTATGCTGTGCGGTCTTGAACGAAAACCCGACCATGGCTTCTTGGAATAGGGCGCCCGCTACTTCCTGCGCCGGCAGCACGATCTTCCAGGCGAACTCGCCTTCCTGTCTCGGCGAAACGAGTTTGAGGCAGGCCTGGTCGCGCGCGTCGATCGGACCGTTGCGTGGGTCGTAATCATCCGAATTGGGATCGTGCCGTCGAATGGCAGGGAGCACGCCCTCGGCAACTTTACGATCTCCGTCAAACACAAGATAACGCGCCCCGGACAAGTCTTTCTCCGGGGCCGTCGTAATCGCCAGCGTCAGTGAAAACTCAGCCGCCAAATCGACGACCGAAGGCCTGGGTTCGACGATATCGAGTGCGACCGGCCAGTTGTCGGTCATGAACTCTTCGCGGCCTCCATGCCGGCAATGCGGCCGGTGACGGTGCAACGCCCGAGACCATGGCTCTTGATGCCGCCCTGGGATTCACCGGCACAGTACAGGCCCGGAATCAATTTACCCGCCATGTCCATGACCTGGCAATTCGTATTGGTGCGAAGGCCCGTATAAGAATCGTGCAGGCAAGGCGTTGCCCAGGCGGCGTAGAACGGCGGCTTTTCGATCTTGTGCGGCGGGCTCGGCCGATTGAAGTCTTCGTCCTTGCCGGCTGCGACGAAGCCGTTGAAGCGCTCGACCGTCCGGCGCAGGACATCGCCCGGCATCGGGCGCTTCTGATAGATGTTGTGCGTGAGCTGGCCCGCGAGTTCTTCCAAAGTTGCGCCGCTGAAGAAGTATCCACCTGCCCGGTCGACATGCGGCGAGGTCGTCCCCCATTTCTCGCGCTCGACGGCGGCGGAATCGAAGATCGCCCAAAGCGGCCCGCCACCCATCAACTTCTTGGGATTTCCGGTCGGCTTCAAGGCGTTGGCAAAATAGCCGTTCTGGCTGCGGTCGATTTCGTTCCAGAACCGCAATCCGGTTTCCTTCACCAGGATGAGATTCTGCCAATCCCGCACATCAAGCCCGAGCGCGCGGTGCCGGAAGAACACCGCGCTCTCGGGGCCGTGCTTGCCGCGCACATAATTATCGCGCACCGCGAGCCGCCCCTTGTCGATCGCATTACCGGTTCCGGTATCGGTTTCGTTTCCGCAGGACCAGAGCGCAGCGCCGATCGAGATGGCGCAGATTTCGCTGGCGGCGGTCGCCGGCGCGGTCGCATGGCCGTGGTGCTGGTACTCTTCCGTCAAACGCGGATCGAACATGCGCCGGAAGTGGACATTGGCGCCGTGGCCGCCACTGCAGATAATGACGGCTTTGCGGGCGCGCAGGTTGAGGAAACGATGCTGGGGCTGGAACCAGCGGTCGACCGTTTCCACTGTGACGCCAAGGACACGCCCCGCAAACGGCTGTTCCCGATGGATCGTCCGCAGCGTATGCGAGAGGAGAAATTCAACGCCCTTGTCGCGCGCGCTGTGTTCGAGCGGGCGCACAATGCCGGAGCCGTTGCGGTTCTGGTCGGGCGTGAGGAGATCGGTGCGGATCGGCCATTCGTGCGGACGAACGCCGGGAGTATTGGTCAGGCCCGGCCGCCCTTCGCGCGGAACTTCCGTGCCGTGACGGTCGAAATTGACGCCATTGGCCTCGAGGAAATCGAATGTCGCGACGTTCTCGTCGGCAAAGCGACGAATGAGGTCGAAGTCCGCAAACCTGTGCCGGAGCGGATCGGTCCAGCGCTTGTAGACATCGTCGGGCGTTTCCTTGATGCCGGCTGCCATCTGCAGGCGATGGCCGCCGCCGATCCGTATATCGCCGCCGCTCATGATGGCGATGCCGCCAGCATCGAAATGATGGTCGACCACCATGACTTCGGCGCCCGTATCGCGCGCCGCAATCGCGGCCGGCAGGCCCGAGGCACCGGCCCCAATAACGATGATGTCGACTTCGCGGTCCCAGACGATCTCCTTGGCGGTTGCAGCCTGGGATGAAGCAATCGAAGCCGCAGCGCTCATGCCCACGGCTGCGCCAGCGCCCAAAAACTTCCGGCGATTGAGGATTTTTTCCTCAGCCTTTGTTGCGACAGGTTTGGACGTTTTCGACATTTGTTTCTCCCAGAAACCGATTTCGGCCTTGGATGGCCTTCGTTGAGACGTGGGAGGATGTTCGGTTTTTTTGGCGCTTTTCGCAAGACCGGTCTTGGGGTCGGTCTTGGGGCTTGTGTCCCGGCCGCACTTCAGCGCGACGCTTGGCATCGCAAGACGGGCGCAAATGCCCTGACGTGACGTCGAGGGGCGGTGCAGACCCGAGACCGAGGTCGCTACCGGTTCTGCGGCGCCAGATACGCTCCAGATCACATATTTGCAATCTACCGTTCGGGTGCGGGCTTGCCCAGGTACCCGGGCTCGCGCGACGGTGTGCATTTGTGGCCGACAACCCGTTCGTCCGCAGCCTTGCGTGCGATGTTCATGGCATCGGGATTGGCGACCGTGTCGACGAAGGCGACGATGCACGTATCGCTCTTGCTCTTTCCGAGCCTGATGATCGCGAGGTCGCCACCGATATCGCGATCCTTCTCATCCTCGCCGTTGCGAATGTCCCAGCGATAGGGCGCGATAACGGCCACCGGCACCAACTTGCCGCTCTTGTCCTTCGTACCCCGCCATTCGACCGACGGCCCCCAACTGCCAAAATGACCGTGCCGCATATAGGCCGTGGTCGGGCGACGCGCCGTGCCGAATGCGATTTCCTCGCGCTCGTGACCGTAGAGAACATGCACAAACAAATTGCCGTTCCCCTTGCAGCGCCAGGCGGTCGGATACTGGTCTTCCTTCTTCAAAACCTCGCCAACCTCGTCCTCAGTCTCCATCATCGTGACCGTGCAACGCTCGGTCACGAGTTCCGTTACGACGCTGTCGGCGGCGTGGGCGATGCTGCCCGATGCCAGAACGATACCAAAGGTGATTGCGCGCATTTTGTTCCTCGACGTTATCTGACAGCGGTTTATCGGATATCCCCGCCGATATTATCGATGTCGGTCGATGGACGCACCGGGAAAAGCCTGGCTGTTGAGGATATCGTAAAGTTGCGACGACATTTCGATCCGTCGCCGCCTTCGCCGCTTTCGCTCTGACGCCGCTTGGCAAAGACATCGTCGAGACGATTGACCGACAGGCTTGCATGGTCGCGTTCGAGCGTGTCGGGATTTACCCGTTCTTCTTCCGACCGGAACACACCACCCGTAACCTTGCCCTTGATCTCATATCCGCATCCGGCTTTCCAGTCGCCTTGCGTCCATTTCGCCCCCTGGCCCTGCAACGTGCCATCGGGCGTGACTGTTACTTCGAGTATGGCACTATGTGCCATCCACAAGCCCGCGAAGCCCCGGCGTTTCTCGTCAAAGCCTTCGAGAACGGCGATGCGTTCGCGCTGCAGGCGGTTGACCTTGTCGCGTCCATAGGTGGTGTGATGCACATGGGATAGCCGCTTCTCCCACGCGGGATGCAGGAACTCCGGATATTGGTCGGCTTGCGAACCGACATAGCCGCGCTGATCGACCGTCAAAGCGCGGCGCGTCGCCTCGTCGAGTCGTGGCAATAGCCGCGCCCAGGCCCGGTTCAAGCGGACGTCGTTTTCCGCCAGTTCGGGGTCGGCGCAAATCTCTTCTTCGACGGCGGTCGCAACCCGCGAGCAATCAAAGCTCGGTGCCAAAAATGCTGAGCCACGCCCGCGAGACTGCCCTCCATTGCCGGCGGCGCCAACGGCGAAGTAGCTGCCGGTCATTTGATCGACACCGCTGCAGCCCAGCGCATCCAGGTCCAGCTCATCGTTCCCGCTTGCGTCAAAAGCAACCACCCGCAGGGTTTCACCCTGCCGTCGAATCTTGACGGAAGGCAATGGAGTGTTCTCGGGTGTAGTCGCGGGGTTGCTGGCTTCGGCAGGGTTCGATGCATACGACTCTATTTTGCCCACCAGCCAGCCGCTGGGGTCCGGCCGAACCATGGCAATGACTGCACAAGCCGCGCGCTTGGCGCGACGGCTGTCATGGTTAAATCGCCTCGTGAGGACAAGGCGATAGGCACCGCCGCCCGCAGCCGCTACATCAATTGTCGCGAAAACGTTCTCCCATCGTCCGGGCATCCCGGGCGGCGCAACTCTGATCCCCTCCAGCGTAGCAATCCGCTCGCGCAGCATCTCCGCGAAGACGTTGCGTTCCTGCGTATCGACAGCGTCGCTGTCATCGTCCGGGATATCCCCGCCGAAATGAACCGAGTTCTCGATCAATTCGCGAAACCAGACCTGATCGCGTTTAAGCAAAACTGTGGCGGTGGGACCAGCCGTTGCCAAAACCTTTTGAAATGCCCCGTCTGCACGCCGGACCAGGTCGTTTATTGCACCGTTCTTGCAGCCTGGAAGCTGTTCGAGGGGCTCGTCCACCCCGCAAAGCCGGAGCGGCGTGGGCTCAAGGCTCTTGGCGCGCCGGAACGCGTCATCCGCGTCGGCCGACAACGGAATGAGCGTCAAAATACCGATGACAAAGACTTTGAAAAGGCTGTCCCGGACCATAAGCATTTGTCTCGGGGAGAGGGAATAAGGTTCAAGGGCGTGAGAATCGCGCCGGCACGTCCGATTTCACCAGCTTATATACAATCGAATCCATCAGCGCCCGGAATGACGCATCGATTATGTTAGGCGACACCCCAACCGTGGTCCATCGTTCGCCGCTTTCGTCGCGGCTTTCGATCAACACACGTGTAACACCCTCGGTTCCGGAATTAAGGATACGCACGCGGTAATCGACTAATTCAAGGCCCTTGATGCGATCTTGGTACTTGCCGAGAACCTTGCGCAATGCAATGTCGAGCGCGTTGACCGGACCATTCCCTTCAGCAGCGGTGATCTGCGTCTCGCCATCGACATCGACCTTGACGATCGCAATCGACACCGCAACATGCTTACCGAGCGCGTTGATTCGATGCTCGACAGTGACGTCGAATTTTTCGACGGTGAAATAGTCTGGCACATTCGCGAACACCGACCAGGCCAACAGTTCGAACGATGCATCAGCCGATTCGTAGGCGTAACCTTCGGCCTCGAAGCCCTTGACCAAATCAAGCAACCGGCCAATTCGAGGATCATCCTTGGGTACTGCGATGCCGACGCGGTCAAGCGCCGCCATCACGTTGGCCCTCCCGGCCTGGTCCGAGACCAGGAGCTTGCGCCGATTCCCCACTGCGCTCGGCAGTACATGTTCGTACATTCCCGGATCGTCCGCGGATTCCTTCATGATTGCAGAAGCATGAATTCCAGCCTTGGTAACAAATGCGCTTTCTCCGACATATGGAGCATGTCGATTTGTTTCGCGATTTAGCAAGTCATCGAGCTTGCGCGAAACCCGCGGCAGTTCCCGTAGCTTTTCGTCCGTCACCCCGATGTCGAAACGGTCCGCAAACTCGGGCTTGAGCTTCAGCGTCGGAATGATGGAGACCAGATTGGCATTCCCGCAACGCTCGCCCAAACCGTTGAGCGTGCCCTGGATCTGCCTTGCGCCGGCACGCACCGCCGCCAACGAATTGGCGACCGCCTGTTCGGTGTCGTTGTGGGCGTGGATGCCGACATGATCGCCGGGAATGACCTTGCAGACGGCGCCGACGATGGCCTCCACTTCGTGCGGCAGGGTGCCGCCGTTGGTGTCGCACAGCACGACCCAGCGAGCGCCTTCCTCGTAAGCAGCTTTGGCGCAGGCAAGTGCGAATTGTGGGTTGGCCTTGTAGCCGTCGAAGAAATGTTCGCAGTCGAGCAACACTTCGCGGCCCTTGGCCTTGGCGGCGCGCACACTGTCGCGAATCGAAGCGAGGTTCTCCTCTTGCGTAGTCTCCAGTGCAACGCGCACGTGATAATCCCAGGATTTTGCGACAAAACAGATGGCATCGGCGCGCGCCTCTAGCAGCGCCGCAAGGCCAGGATCGTTGGAGGTCGAGCGGCCGGGCCGCCGCGTCATGCCGAACGCAGTAAACGTCGCATTCAAACCGCGAGGTTTGGCGAAAAACTCCGTATCGATCGGGTTGGCGCCCGGATAGCCGCCCTCGACATAGTCGACACCGATTTCGTCGAGCATGCCTGCGATGGCCAGCTTGTCGTCAAGCGTGAAATCAACGCCGTTGGTCTGCGCCCCATCGCGCAGCGTGGTGTCAAACAGATAGAGGCGCTCGCGCAACATGGGGAGATTAGTCATGGCGCAGCTTCCTTTGCCACAAGAGTTTTGGCCATTGTCGTGTTGGCGAGCCATTCGCCGCTGCGCTCAACAGTGTTGCGCTGCTGCGGCACGAAACCGCGTTTCTTGAAAAAATCGTGCGCGCTGTCGCTGACCTCAGCGGTCAGTCGTTTAGCCCCGCGCGCGGCTGCCAGCTTTTCCAAGGCATCGATCAGCATCGTGCCAACTCCCCGCCCGACCGCCGCCGGATGCACATAGAGCATGTCGATCTGATCAGGTTCTTTGAGCGACGCGAAACCAACCGGCGCGCCGCCAACCGTACCAAGAAGCGTCAGCTGGCTGGCCATGCGCGCGCCGAAAGCCGCTTGGTCCTCGGCAACAGCCGCCCAGGCCTCGCGCTGGGTATCGCTATAATCCTCGCTGGTCAGCTCTTCGATGCTGGCACGAAAAATTTCCGCAAGCAGCGGCACATCCGTTGGCAGGAACGGCCGCATCGCCAGCTTCGGTTGGGCGGTGGCGGTCATGGTGAGACTTGCTTTTTACCCTCTCCCCCTGCGGGAGAGGGTCGACCGCGCTCTGCGCGGTCGGGGTGAGGGGGCTGCTTGTGCAGCACATCAAGGATCACGGTCAGGACGCCTTCCAGGTTCTTCAACACATCATTGTTCCAATACCTCAACGTGACAAACCCTTCTCCCGCAAACCAAAGGTCGCGTTCCTTGTCGTGTTGTGATTCCAAATGCTGCCCGCCATCAACCTCGATCACCACGCGCCGCTCGAAACATATGAAATCTGCGATGAACCGGCCCGTCGGCACTTGTCGGCGAAACTTGAAATTTGCAAATCGTCGATCGCGCAGCGCAAACCAAAGTTTGCGTTCTGCATCGGTCATATTTTTTCGTAGTGCGCGGGCAAATGAGGTTCTCGTTGAGGGTGCTGAACGTGGGAGTTGCTCCCTACCCTCTCCCCTTGCGGGAGAGGGCGGACGCGAGCGCAGCGAGCGGCCGGGTGAGGGGAACCTTCCAAGGGCCCCCTCACCCGCTTCGCTCGCAAGGGCTCGCTCAGCACCCTCTCCCACAGGGGGAGAGGGTGACGGAGTGCGTCTCACGGTCATCGCTTCAGCCTCCACGTCGTGGTGCCATCTTTCTTATCTTCAAGCTCGGCGCCCATGGCGGTGAGCTCATCGCGAATGCGATCGGCCTCCTTGAAGTTCTTCGCCTTGCGAGCAGCGTTCCGCGCATCGATTAGGAACTCAATTTTATTTACGCTGCTCGCATCGATCTTAACGCGGTTAGGATGGCTCCCTAAATACTGACCTTTGGTTTGAGCAAGGATACCCAAAAGAAGCCCTGAAGCTTTCAGAGAACGTTTAAGTTCAATCGCGTGCAGTCCAGACGCAGGACCGCGAATTTCATTCGCGATTGCATGAAAACGCGCCAGCACCCTTGGAGTATTCAAATCGTCGCATAGAGATTCAAGCACTTCTTGGTCTGCCATTGTGTTCGCCAACGGCTCCATATCACCGAGAATGTCATACCAATATTCAAGCGCCTTCTGGCTCTCCTCAAGCCCCCGGACCGTCCAATCCATCGGCTGGCGATAGTGCGTTCGCATCATGTTGAAGCGCAACACCTCCCCGGGCCAATCGGCAAGCAAGTCGCGGATCGTAAAGAAATTCCCGAGACTCTTCGACATCTTCTCGCCTTCGACCTGCAGGAAGCCGTTGTGCATCCAATAATTCGCCATCACGGGCGTATGGAAGGCGGAGCGCGACTGCGCGATCTCGTTCTCGTGGTGCGGGAAGACGAGGTCGATGCCGCCGCCATGGATGTCGAAGGTCTCGCCGAGGTGCTTCCACGACATCGCCGAGCATTCGATGTGCCAGCCGGGGCGGCCGGGCGCGGCGATCCCGGACGGCGACGGCCAGCCCGGCTCGCCCGGCTTCGAGGGCTTCCACAGGACGAAATCCATGGGGTCGCGCTTGTAGGGCGCGACCTCGACGCGCGCGCCCGCCATCATCTCGTCGAGCGAGCGCTTCGCGAGCGTGCCGTAATCCTTCATCGAGGGCACGCTGAACAGCACGTGCTCCTCCGCCACATAGGCGTTGCCAGAGGCCACTAATCGCTCAATGAGCGTCCGCATCTCGGCGATGTGCTCGGTCGCGCGCGGCTCCACGGTGGGGCGCAGGCAGCCGAGCGCGTCCATGTCTTCGTGGAACTGCTTCTCGGTTTTTTTCGTGACCATGCGGATCGC
>DATGVJ010000603.1:0-17687 GCA_035300505.1 Xanthobacteraceae bacterium | reverse complement strand
CGGCTCGGCGGTAAAATAATGGATATTGCCATGCCCGTATAATGTTATTTTCGCCGCGTTAGCGAGTTGGGTTCTCGTCGGACGAAGCGCAGCGGCTTATGGCGCTGGTCTGCATGGCCAAGGCGGTCAGACGGCAGTTGTCGTCAGTGCGTGGAGGAAGACATAGTGGAGGCTACGAAGATTTTATCTTCGTTTTGTGCAGAAACCTACTTCGCGAACCTGCCGGAGAGCGTGGTAACAGTTGCCAAGCTTGCCATTTTGGACACGTTGGGCTGTGCATTTGGTACGTATTCCGAAGAGCCTGACCGAGCAAAGATCATTAATCGCGTGGCCCGAGCGCTGGGTGCGCCTGGCGAGGCGACCGTTATCTGTGCGGACATGAAGGCGTCGGCTCCGGTCGCGGCGCTGGCCAATGGTGTGATCTGCCACAGCATAGACTTCGACGACCTGCACGCCGAGGCGCTGACTCACACCAGCTGCGTGGTTTTTCCCGCCGCATTGGCAACCGCTGAAGAGGTCGGCGGTAGTGGAAAAGATTTGGTCACAAGCTTTGTATTGGGATTTGAAGTGGCGGTACGCGTGGGCATGGCCGTAATGCCCTCACACTATGACCATTGGCACAGCACGGCGACGAACGGGACATTCGGTGCAGCCGTCGCCGCAGGCAAGAATTACGGGTTCACAGTTGATCAGTACGTCAATGCACTTGGCTTCAGTGGCACCCAGGCTGCAGGGCTTCTGACTTTTCTTGAATTCGGCGATTATTCAAAAAGCTTCAATCCCGGCAAGGCGGCCTTCAACGGCATTCTATCAGCCATCTTGGTAAAAGAAGGCGGGACGGCGCCCCCGAATATGATCGAAAACCCCAAGGGCTATGCCCAGGCTTACTCGACGGCGCCCCAGCTTCAGAAACTGACTCGTGGCATTGATGGCGGCGCGATGGTCTGGGAAATATTGAACAATATGGCGAAACCTTTTCCATCTCTGAGTGCCAGCCATACCGCTATGGAAATCACCCTGCGGCTTGTTATTGATAACGACCTACAACCAGCAGACATCAATAAAATTACCGTGCGAACATACAATACCGTGAGATCACATTTCTCCAACTATCAGCTCGACAACGCCATGACGGCCCGCCTGAGCGTGCCGTATTGCGTAGCCGAATGCGCGGCCACACGTAACGGTGGTCTGGAAGCCTTCAGAATCGAAACGATCAGGAGTCCGGCTGTACAAGCCATGCTGAAAAAAGTGGAAATCGTGGTCGATCCAGACCTTGATAAGCTCCACCCGGGGCAACTGCCGAGTAAAATTGAAATCACAATGACGAACGGCCAAGTGTACAAGGGTGAAATGTATCATGCGAAAGGTAGTCCAAAGAATCCCTTTTCTACGCACGAACTATACGAGAAATTCAGGCGCCTCGCCACGCCGGCGATCGGTGCGGAACGCGCAAATCAGATCGTAGAAATGACGGAAGATCTGGAGAGCATCAAAAATATCAGGACTTTCATTCGGCTTTTTGCATAGTGAACTCGGCGTAGGGCGCAATCCCTTTATTGCGCCACTTGCCGCTCACCGCAGGTAAATCGACGTTGCTCGATGGCGCAATAAAGCGATTGCGCGCTACACATTGGCCGCCGCATGCACGGCCAGTGTGCGCCTCCCGCTTGAACCGAGCCCGCCGACGTGTCAGCCTTGAGGGCCCGCTCTAGCCTGGAAGTTCTACGATGCGTGCCAGCTTCGCAGCCATTGACGTTGGCGCCAGAGGTTGCCGTGGCGCTATTGCTGCGGGATTGCAGCCTGCTTGACGATGCGCTGGTAGGTGGCGATTTCGCTGCGCACGAAGCGGCCGAATTCCTCAGGGGCCATCGACTGCGGGCCGATGCCGAGCTTGCCGAACTGTTCGACGACCTCGCGATTCTTGAGGACGCTTGCGACCTGTGCGTTGAGCCTCTGCACCACGGCGGGTGGCGTTCCGGCCGGCGCCCACATTCCAAACCAAAGCGTGACGTCGTAGGCCGGAAAACCCTGCTCGGCGAGCGGCACGGCGGCGGGCAGCACCTCGGAACGCTGGCGCGACGATATGCCAAGGGGGGCCAAACGACCCTCGCTTACCAGGCCGATCGCCGTATTGATCGGCGCCATGTAGAACGCGGTGCGCCCCGCGATGGTGTCCTGGATCGCCTCCGGCGAGCCGCGATAGGGCACGTGCAGCATCTTGATGCCGGCGAGATCGACGACGTATTCGGCGGCGAGGTGGGTTGAACTGCCCACGCCCGCGGAGGCGAACGGGATGTTGCCCGGGTTGGCCTTGGCGGCGTCTATGAGCGCCTTGAGCGATTTGTACGGCCCGTCAGGCGCCGTGACCATGACATAGGGAGTGACGCCGAGCAGCGCGACATCGACGAGATCCTTGAGCGGATCATAGGGCAGACTCTTGTAGATCGCAGAATTGGCCGCGTGCGACGCCGATTGTACCAGCAGCGTGTAGCCGTCAGGGTCCGCCTTGGCCACCACTTGGGTGCCGATCTGCCCTCCCGCACCCGCGCGGTTTTCCACGACCACCGGCTGGTGCCAGGCCTCGCTGAGGAATCGGCCGACGATCCGCCCGGCGATGTCGGCGCCTGAACCCGGCGTGAGCGGAACGATCATGCGGATCGGGCGGTTCGGAAAATCCTGCGCCGCCGCGGTCACGATGGGGGCGGTCAGCAGCGCTGCAGCGGTCAGGAGCATTGCGGCCATCATCGTGGCGGTCATACTTGCAGGCGTCTTCATGGTTTCCCCTTGCAAGACATATCGAACCGGCATTGGGAAGAGAGCCGTCATCTCCAACGAAATCTGCGCCATTCCGGCGTTTCTGACAAGATGCAGGCTGGCGGCGCATGGGCAGTAGGGCGCAATCGCTTTATCGCGCCGCCTTTCTTAACCGGCGGCCGGTCGGCGCAATACGCCATTCGCGTGAAGAACGCTCACAAGCGCGTCCACGCGCGTCTTACGCGCTATGGCTATTGCGCCCTACGGCACGAAATACAAACGGTCGGGCAGGTTGGCGCGGGCATGGTGTCGCACGCGGTTGAGCGGTCCAGCCGATTCCTGCTACAGTGACATGGAAGCTATCCACTCACCGGAGCAACAGGCGAGGATCATCATGGCATACGAGGGTCTGCAGACGGAGACTGCGAAGTTTCGCGGCCACAACGGCGACATGAGCGAGGGTTATTTTGCCCGCCCGGCCCGGAGCGGGAAGGTTGGCGGCATTGTCGTTATCCACGGTGCGGGCGGCTGGGATGAATGGGTGTGTGAGGTGGCGCGCAAATTTGCCCATCACGGCTTTGCGGCGATCTCACCCAACTTCTATGTCCGCTTCGGTGAAGGAAGTCCCGACGACGTGGCGGCGCGCGCGCGGCCGACGGGCGGTGCGTCCGACGCCGAAGTGATGGGTGACGTCCTCGGCGCGGCCGCCTTTCTGCGCGCGCAGGCGAATGTGAACGGCAAGATCGGGGTAATTGGTTTCTGCTCCGGCGGCCGAGCGACCTATATGGCGGCCTGCACGATCCCCAACCTGCAAGCCGCAGTCGATTGCTGGGGCGGCTCAGTTGTGGTGAACGATCCCGCAACGCTGACGCCCAAGCGGCCGGTCGCGCCGATCGACCTCAGCGCAAACATCACGGCGCCGATGCTCGGCCTGTTCGGCAATGACGACATGAACCCTTCACGGGCCGATGTGGACAAGATCGAAGCGACGCTCAAGCGCTTGGGCAAGAGCTACGAGTTCCACCGCTATGACGGCGCCGGCCACAACTTCCTCAATTATAACGGCCCCGGCTACCGCCTGCAGCAAGCGCAGGACGGCTGGAAGAGGGTGATGGCTTTCTACGGAAAGCACCTCAGCGACCCCTCAGGCACCCGCTAGGGAGATACCCATGTGCTCCTACATCGTCATGAAAGCGGCGCTGCGTGACAGCAGCGCCAAGGGATCGAAGGGCTGGATGTCCGTCGACACCGCCAATGTCTATTACGATCATCCTTTCCACGCCCCGCTCGACCATGCGCTCGGCATCGATTTCATCAACGAGGCTGCCGGCGGGCGTGAGCGCGTCGCTGTCGAACTGAGTGCCGAATCCGCCCGCGAACTGATCAAGCAGATCGAAGCCGCGCTCGCGAATGGCGAACGCGAGCACGCCATCGCGGTTGCTGCCAACAACACGCCGGTCGCAAATTGCGAATATCTGACCTGATCGCACCCGCGCGTCGATTATGTAAAAGGACAGAGTGCCGATCATCTCACGCAGTCACACAGGGACCATCATGGACACCTCACGGAGAAAAACTCTCACGCTGTTCGGGCTCGGATCAGCGGCCCTTGTATCGGGTACGGCTGCGGACGCTTGGGCCTTGCAACCTTGGGCCTCGCAACGGAACCCGTCCGATTCGGCGGCTTATGCGCGGCGGCAGAATGTTTTGGCTTTTGTGAAGTCAGTCAATAACGACTTCCTGCTCCACGGGCTGCCGCCGTTGGACGACGGATATGTCATGCGGGCGCTTGGTCAAGCATAGCGCACTAAATCGGCATAAAACGCGTAGGGCGCAATCGCTTTATTGCGCCGCTTGTCCCTGATCGCGGGTAAACCGCCGTTGCTCGACGGCGCAATAAAGCGATTGCGCCCTACACATTGGCAGCAGGATATAGCTTCAGGAGTTTCTCTGTGGCTTGCTGCGCCCTTTGTTCCATGGCCTGTGGCGATGGCGGGTCTACTACACGCATCAACAGCTGCAGCAGAAGATCGCCCCAGAGGAGTGCGAAGAAATCAACTACCATTGTTGCCAGGTCGCCGGCGCCGATCAGGCCGTCGGCCTGCGCTTGCGCGAGCGTCCGGCGCAGCGCCTCGCGGTTGGTCCCTCGCGCAGCATCGAGCAGCCGTGCGACCTCAGGCGCGTGACCGGACTCCGCGATCGCGAGCCGATAAACGGCCAGCACCGGCTTGTCGCATACGCCTCGCAAAGTAGCGTTGCCAAATGCGGTTAGCGTCGTTGCGAGTGCCTCGCGGTCTTCGGCAGCCGGAAGCTCAAGCGCAAGCCGCATCCGCTTGGCGCGCTCGGTGACTGCGTCTCGCAGCAGCGCGGACTTGTCGGTACAAAGCGCATAGAGTTCCCGCTTGGACACCTTGGCGCGCGTGGCGATCTCAAGCGTGCTGGTGCGGGCGTAGCCCTTTTCCGTGAAGGAGGAGAATGCGGCATTCAGGATGCGCTCCCGCGACGGTGCGAGGGGTGCCGGCGGCGGCGCTTTGCGGGGCCTCGTTCTCTTCGTCGTCCCCGCTTTCTTGCGCACCATCAGGTCGCCTCGCTGGTTGCAGGCGCGGTGGAGACCAAGTCCCCAGTCTTAACAGAGAACGCATTCATCTGCGTCGCTCCGTACGATTGTGGGCGCTCCGGGTGCCTGATGCCAGCGAGCCGATCCAGGTACAGATAGATTACGGGTGTCGTGTAGAGCGTGAGGAATTGGCTGATCAACAGCCCGCCGACGATCGCGAACCCCAACGGCTGCCGAATCTCGGCGCCGCTGCCGGCACCGATGGCGAGGGGAATCCCGCCGAGCAGCGCGGCCATGGTGGTCATCATGATTGGGCGGAACCGGAGCAGCGACGCGCGAAGGATCGCTTCATCGGCCGAAACTCCTTCCTGCCGTTGGGCATCAAGCGCAAAGTCGATCATCATGATTGCGTTCTTCTTGACGATGCCGATCAGTAAGATGATGCCAATCAGCCCTATCACACTCAGGTCGTAGCCCGCCAGCATCAGCGCCAGCAGCGCTCCCACGCCGGCCGAGGGCAGCGTCGACAGGATCGTGATCGGGTGAATGGCGCTCTCGTACAGCAGTCCGAGAACGATGTAGACGGCGATGATCGCGGCGAGGATCAGATAGGGCTGTGTCGAGAGCGTTGCTTGAAAGGCCTGGGCATTGCCCTGGAACGAGGTGCGCAACGTGTCCGGCTTGCCAAGCGTGCGTTCCAGGTTCTCGATCGCGGCGACCGCCTGTCCCAGCGCCACGCCGGGGGCAAGATTGAACGACAGCGTCACCGCCGGGAAGCGACCCTGATGACTGACGGTGAGCGGACGCACCGTGGTGGTGATCTTGGCGAGAGTGCTCAATGGGACCTGCTGGCCGGTGATGGGCGATCGGAGATAGAGATCCTGCAGATTGTCGGGCAGGACTTGCCATTCTGGATCGGCCTCAAGAATGACCTTGTACTGGTTGAGCTGCGTGAACATCGTGGCGACCTGACGTTGTCCGAACGCGTCGTAAAGCGTGTCGTCGATGTCTTGCGGCAGGATGCCGAAGCGCGAGGCGGCGTCGCGATCGATGTCGAGCGAAAGGGTCGACCCGGCGCTCTGCTGGTCGGACGCGACATCCTGCAAAAGCGGGATTCGTCGTAGTGCCGTGAGCAACTTCGGCGCCCACGTGTCGAGTTCGACGAGATCGGTATCCTGCAACGTATACTGATATTGCGTCCGGGTCGCCCGGGCACCGACGTTGATGTCCTGGGAGGCTTGCATGAAAAGGACGATGCCCTCGACATCGGCGAGCTTCGGTCGCAGCCGCTGGATGATTTGGGACGCCGTCGCATCCCGTTCCTCCCGCGGTTTCAGGTTGATGAACATGCGACCATTATTGATCGAAGAATTGATCGAGCCGGCACCAATCGCCGAGATGACGCCGTCGATTGCGGGGTCGCGCATGATGATGTCCACGAGCGCGCGCTGCCGCTCGATCATGGCCTTGTAGGAGATGTCCTGAGCCGCCTCTGAGACGGCGACGATGAGACCGGTGTCTTGTTGTGGAAAGAAGCCCTTCGGGACCACGACATAGAGCCAGACCGTCGCGGCGGCGGTCAGGATGGTTGACGCCAACACGATCCGCCGGTGGCTAAGGCACCATCGAAGACTGCGCTCATACGCGCGTAGCCACGCATCGAAGAACCGCGTCGAGAGCCGGGACAGTCCATTTTCCTGGGCGTGCGGCTCTCGCAAAAGATAAGCGCACATCATAGGGGTCAGCGTCAGCGAGATGATCCCCGACATGACGATGGCCACGCTCACAGTCACGGCGAATTCACGGAACATGCGGCCGATGATGCCGCTCATGAACAGAAGCGGAATGAAGACCGAGATCAGCGAAAACGTCATGGAAACGATGGTGAATCCAATCTCGCGTGAGCCGCGCAACGCCGCTTGCAAGGGTGACATCCCCGCCTCCACATGCCGCGTGATGTTCTCGACGACAACGATCGCGTCATCAATGACGAAGCCGACAGCAATCGTGAGCGCCATCAGCGATAGATTGTCGAGGCTGTAGCCGAGCAGGTACATGACGCCGAAGGTTGCGATCAGCGACAGCGGCACCGTAATGGCTGGAATGAATGTCGTGCGGGCACTGCGCAAGAACAGGTAAACGACCAGGACCACAAGCGCGATGGTCAAGATCAGCGTGAACTGGACTTCATTCACCGAGGCCCGAATAGTCTGGCTGCGGTCGCTAACGATGGAGATATCGAGACCTGCCGGGACGGCAGCGCGCAATCGGGGCAGCTGCGCCTTGATCCGTTCGACGGTCTCGATCGTGTTGGCGCCGGGTTGGCGCTGAACAACCAGGATGATTGCCCGGTGGCCATTGTAGGAACCTTCGCCGCGGATGTTCTCCGCATCGTCGATCACCTGTGCGACGTCCGAAACGCGGACGGGTGCGCCGTTACGATAAGTGACAATCACCTGTTGGTATTGCTCGGCGCGAAAGAGCTGGTCATTGGCGGCAATCGCAAAGGCCTGCCGATCGCCATTGATGCTGCCCTTGGGTGCGTTGACGGTGGCCTGTGCCAAGGCGATGCGGATGTCCTCGAAGGTGATGCGGCGGCTTGCAATCGCCGTCGGATTGACCTGGACGCGCACGGCCGGCTTCTGCGCCCCGGCCACAAGCACGAGGGCGACGCCGTCGACCTGCGAGATCTGCTGTGCCACGATATTATCGGACAGGTCACTGACAGCCGCGATCGGCATGGTGTCGGAACTCACAGCCATGAGCATGATCGGCGCGTCGGTTGGATTGGCCTTCCGGTAGGTCGGCGGATTCGGCAGGTTCTTCGGCAAATCACCGGTCGCCGCCATGATGGCGGCTTGGACGTCCTGTGCGGCGACATCGACACTGCGGCCGAGGTCGAATTGGATGGTGATTGTCGTCGTCCCGACCCCGCTCACCGAAGTCATCTGCGTGATTCCGGCAATCTGCGCGAACTGACGTTCGAGCGGTGTGGCGACCGAGGAGGACATGGTCTCCGGGTCGGCACCCGGATAGGAAGCCGTGACCTGAATGGTGGGCAGGTCGATCTGTGGCAGCGGCGCGACCGGCAGGAGCTGGTAGGCAACGAGGCCCATGAGCGCGAGACCCAACGTGAGGAGCGTCGTTCCGAGCGGACGTTTGATGAAGGGCTCCGACAAGCTCATAACTTGGCCTCCGGATCGGCTGCCGCGGCGACATTGGGTTTGGTGGAGGACTTGGCAACAACCTTCACGCCGGGTCGCAAGCGGGAATGTCCTTCGATGACGACGCGTTCACTCGGCTTGAGGCCGCCGACAACAAGCGCCTCGTTGGCCGCGATCGTTTCGATCCGGACTGGACGAACCTCGACCGAGCTATCCGGCTTGACGACCCACACATAGGTGCCATCCTGGTTGCGTTGCACCGCAGGACCGGCGACGACGAGCGCCTCGCTTCGGGTCGCAAGGTGAAGACGGATGTTGATGAACTGACCCGGCCAGAGAGTCTCGTTCTCGTTTGGGAATCGTGCTTTGAGCCGGATCGTGCCGGTGGCCTGATCGACGGCGTTATCAATCAATTCGAGCACCCCTGTCCCGAGTTCCCGTTTGCCGTCCTGCGTGGTGGCAATAACCGTGAGCGATGGACCGGCGCGCATGGCGGCAGACACGTCGGGGAGCAGATCCTGCGGCAAATTGAACATCGCCGAAATCGGCTGCAACTGGGTGATCGTCACGAGTCCGACCGGATCGTTCGCGTGAATCATGTTTCCGGCGTCAATCAGTCGAACACCGGTCCGACCGCTCAGTGGAGCCGTGATCCGCGCGTAGGTGAGCTGGAGCTTCACCGCCTCGATGGACGCTTCGTCGGACCGGACGGCAGCCTCGATCTGGTCGACCTGGTTCCGTTGCGTTTCGTAAGTCTGGCGAGGGGTGTAACCGCGCTCGACCAGCTGCCCCGAGCGGGCGAAATCCTGCTTCGCCGTTGCGAGCAGTGCCACGTTGCGGTCGCGCGCCGCCTCGGCCTGCCGCAGCTGAGCCTCGAACGTCCGGGGGTCGATTTGCGCGAGAAGGTCGCCTGCACCCATGTGCTGGCCTTCTCGGAAAAAGATTTGCTGGAGTTCGCCATCGACGCGCGATTTGACCGTGACAGTATTGTAGGCCTGCACCGTGCCGATCGCGCGCAGGTAGATCGCGAAGTCGCGCTGCGTGACTTCGGCAACGCTCACCGGGACGGGCGGCACCTGAGCAACTGTTCCGGAACTGCTCGATCGCCCGGAGGGACGCGGCGTCATCACATACCATGCCGCGATCAGAGAAAGCACGGGCACGCTTACCAGCAGCGCGACGCGAGCGCGGTTCGGCGATGGTGTGGGGCCTGGCTTCGTGGCGGTGTCTAACATGGTTCTCGTCTCCTGTTTGAGGCGGCTGCCGCGGCATGGCAGTTCATTTGGCAGTTCGATCGCGAGCAGCGGTTCTTCCGGTACGGTCTCGTCGAATTACTGATTTCGCGGAGCGAATTGCTCGCGCTGGGACGCGCGCTGATAGGCGATGACAAAGACGGCAAGCCACGCGAGGAAATAGCCAGCGCTCGTGCCCGATACCGCAACGTCCCAGATCGCAAGATGCGCTCGTTCCGCGGGATTGCGTGCAGTTGCGACCGCAAGACCGTACTTGGCAAAGAAGATCAACATGTTGCGCACGAGTGGCAGCGGGCTCCCCGCCACAGTCACGATGCCGGCGCGCTCGATCCGCATTGCCATTGGCCGACCGGTAAGCCAGAGGAGGGCCGCGCCAATCACACCGCCGACCAGCCAGTCGGCCAACAGGTAGGACGATGACTGGGTCATCTGTTGGATGAGACTGACCGCGCCCCACGCGATGAAGACGCCGGGAATGACCAACGATCGCCAAACGGAAATCGAGCGTGGTCGAAAAGCCCGAACGCCAAACACCAAGAGCACGACAAACAAAACGAACACCCACCAAGGAGTGTTCAGGAGGATGTTGAGAAGCGGCGGCATGACCATATCGCTCCCTGAAGCTGTGGCGGTACTGCTGAGTACCGCAAACGAGACATTGGTACTTATCAGTACCAATGTCAAGCGAGGGTGCAGGGGTTAGCGATAATTTCTTCAAAGGGTCATGTATCGGCTTCTCGTCGAAAGAATTTCCTTTGGGACGTGCCGGGCTCGCGTCACGACGCGTCTCCAGGGAGCGAAGGGCGCGTTGCAAGAGCACGGCTTCCAACCGCGATGACGAGTGCGACGACGATCAGTAGAGCCGCGACTGCGAACGTGATCCGCAGGCCGGTGGCAACGGCCTCAGGGTTGGCCGCCGTGATGTCGATCGTCGCCGATGCGAGCGCGAACACAGCGCCCATGACGGACGCTCCGGTGATGAGCCCGAGATTGCGCGACAGGTTGAGCATGCCCGATATGACGCCCCGCTGCTCCGGTCGGATATCCGTCATGGCGGCGGTATTGTTTGCTGCCTGGAACAATTGATAACCGGGGGTCAAGACGACGATGGCGGCAATGTAGCCCGCAATGCCGAATATCCCCGGAAGCACGGACAGTGCAAACGAACCCGCCGCCATTTCGATGAGTCCAACTATAACCGTGAAAGGCGTGCCAAACCGATCGACAATGCGGCCGGCTGGGATACCGCTCAATATGGAGATGATGGGGCCAATCGACATGACTATGCCAACAAGAGCCGCGTCGAGTTCGAGCGCACCCGAGAGATAGAACGGCCCGACCACCAGCGTCGCCATCATCACGGTCGAAACGAGCGCGTTCATGGCGAGGCTCGCGTCGAGCGCTGGATCGCGGAACATCGCCAATCGGATCAGAGGCGATGCTGCTCTCGACTCGGCGAGGACGAAGAGGCTTGATCCGATGACAGCAGCCAACAGCAGAGCCATGTTGAGCGGACCGAAACTGCCGCGCCCGATCGTCATCGCGAGCGCATAGGCGGCGAGCGTGAGGGCAAGCAGGAACGTCCCCAAGGAGTCGAATCTGGCCCGATCAGTTTTGGGCGCTTGGGCGTCAACGGGCAGGTGGCGATACGCGAGACCAAACGCCAGGATACCGAGCGGCACGTTGACGAGGAAGATGGCCTGCCAACCGAATCCGGCGATCAGGATGCCGCCGAGCGATGGACCGAGAGCGGTGCCGATCGCGGACATCGTTCCGAGCAGCCCCATCGCGCTACCAGTCTTTGCTTTCGGCACCGTCTCACCGACAAACGCCATGGTCAGCGCCATCATGATGGCCGCCCCGAGGCCTTGGAGGCCCCGGGCGGCAATCATGAGCCAGAGCGTGGGTGCGAGGCCGCACAGCACCGAGGCCACCGTAAACAGAAAAATTCCCCCCAGTAACAACCGCCGGCGGCCCAAGATGTCACCGAGCCGACCGGCGCTGACGACCAGGGTGGTGATGGCGAGGAGATAAGCGAGGACGATCCACTGGACTTGCCAGAAGGAGGCGCCCAACGCCTGTGCCATGGTGGGCAAGCCAACATTGGCGATGCTGGTGCCGAGCGAGGACAGCAAAGCGGACAGCGAAAGGCCGGCAAGCGCGAACCGAACCGAAGGTGTCCGTTCCGCGCTTACGGCGACTGCGTCATCTCGTCCTGCAATGATTGACATCAATATGAACTCCGTTCTCTGGTTGCCCCGTGGCGGCGTTGCCAGAAACGTAGTCCTTCGCCCAGCATGGCGGAATACGCACCACTTGCACTGTATTCGTGCGTTTGACGCCACATCACTATCAGACTCTGATATATTCGATGCATGTCGAGCCCCGATTTCAATCTGCTTGTCGCTCTTGATGTGCTGCTCCAGGAAGGCAGCGTTGCGCGCGCAGCCCAACGGTTGCGGCTTAGCCCGTCGGCGATGAGCCGGACGCTGGCGCGATTGCGTGAAACGACGGGCGATCCGCTATTGGTGCGGGCCGGACGCGGTCTCGTTCCCACACCCCGAGCGTTCGAACTGCGCGAGCGGGTCGGTCAGCTCGTACAGGACGGAGAAGCGGTCCTACGGCCCGCCGAGAAGCTCAACCTCAAACAGCTCGTTCGAACATTCACGCTGCGGACAAGCGAAGGTTTTGTGGAGAATTTTGGACCGGACCTCATTGCCCGCGTCGGCAGGCAAGCGCCCGGCGTGCGCCTGCGCTTTGTGCAGAAGCCGAACAGAGACAGTACGCCACTTCGTGACGGGAGCGTCGATCTGGAAACCGGCGTTGTGGGCAAGATGACGGGTCCTGAGGTGCGGACGCAAGGCCTGTTCCGAGACCGTTTCATCGGGGTCGTGCGAAACAGGCACGCACTGAGCAAGGGCAGGATCACTCCCGCTCGCTATGCTGCGGCCAATCACATCCTCGTCTCGCGAGGGGGGCTCGACATGGGACCGATTGATGAAGCCTTGAATCCACTCGGGCTCAAACGGGAGATCGCCACGATCGTCGGAGGCTTTTCGACCGCGCTGGCTCTCGCTCGGGCCACCGACTTGGTAGCCAGTGTTCCTGAACGACACACCGGAAACCTGCGCGCCGGAATGCATAGTTTTCCTCTTCCGGTCTCCCTGCCGGAGATCACGGTTTCATTGCTCTGGCACCCGCGGCTGGATGCCGATCCAGCGCACCGCTGGCTGCGCGGGTGCGTTCAAGACGTTTGCGCGGAGCCAAACGTAGGTGCCGTTGCGACGCTGCGGAGGACGACGTAAGCTCAAATGGTACTTTGCCGGAGAGCATTCCGATGTCGAAATCCGCAATAACCCTCGACCTGCTTCGCTATCTTTCCCGGACGCGGATTCGCGGCGCCGCGATCACGGCCCTTGGCGCGAGCGTTGCGGCTTTTGCGCCCAGCGTTGCTGCGCGCGCACAAGCTCCGGCGCAGCAGCAGGGAGCGGCGCAGGGCGTGATCCCCGAACTGGCGTCATCGGCGTTCGCCTGGCTGGTCGTGGGGGTCGATTGGCTCGATCCGGCGCCGGGATTGGGCCGCGGCCCGATAAGGCCAGACCCCGCCCACCCCTATGTTGGCAACAGGGACCGCGGCCAGCAGACGCCGCACATCGGAAACACCAAGGACCCGGTGCTCAAGCCCTGGGCGGCCAAGCAGATGCAGGAGTCGAACGACGAGGTGCTCAGCGGCAAGCGCGGACTTCCATTCTCCGCCCAGCAGGCGTGCTATCCGGGCGGCGTTCCGGCGCAACTGCTGACGCCGGCGCTGCCGTTCTATTTCATCCAGACGCCCAAACAGGTTTGGATGATCTGGGAGACCGACCAGCAGGTGCGCCGCATCTACATGACCGACAGGCATTCAGAGAACGTCAAGCCCTCATGGTATGGCGAATCGATCGGCCATTATGAGGCCAACGGCACGCTCGTGGTCGACACCATCGCCTTGCAGGCCGCGAACAGCTATCTAGATTGGTTCCGCACGCCCCATACCGAGAAGCTGCATGTCATCGAGCGCTACAAGCTGTCCCCCGACGGCCGGACGCTGGACGTGCAGATCAAGGTCGAGGACCCCGACACGTTCAACGAACCGCTCTACATGGCGCGGCGCTGGCGCAAGGTCCCGAACCAACTCCTGGAGACGGTCTGCGCCGAAAACAATGAGGATCATTTCGGCCAGAACCTGTTTCCGATGCCGCGTGCTGTTGCGCCGGATTTCTAAGCGGGCCTTCGTGGCGGCGGTTTGCCGGGCTAGGGTGGGCTAGGGTCGGGATGCGTGCCATTCAACGCCGATAGCGCAGCGCATCGATGAGCACGGCGAGGGCCGGTATCTGCTGGCGGCGGCCAGGGTAGTAAAGATGGTAACCTGAAAAAGGCGGACACCAATCGTCGAGAACCGAACAAGTCTTCGCTTGGCCAGGTGCGGCTGCGCCACATCCTCAGGGAGGTACGCCAAGCCCAACCCGGCCAACGCCGCGTCCACTCGGCGGGCGATGTTGTTAAACACCAACTGACCTTCAACCCGCACGTTGAACTCGCGTCCATTTTTCTCGAATTCCCACGCATATAACCCGCCGCACAAAGCAATGGAAACGAACAATGGAAATCAAGCGAAACGGCTCGCTGCCGTCAGCCAAAGGGCCGGCGGAATATTTCACGGGTGCAGTGCGTATCGACAGTCGCTTTCAGGCGAGTGATCCCGCCCGTGTTGGCGGAGCGATCGTGACCTTTGAGCCCGGCGCCAGAACCGCGTGGCACACGCACCCCCTCGGCCAGACACTGATCGTCACTTCCGGCATCGGTTGGGCGCAGCGTGACGGCGGCCCCATCGAGGAAATCCGCCCCGGTGATGTGGTTTGGTTTCCGCCCGGCGAAAAGCATTGGCATGGCGCCACCTCAACCAATGCGATGACCCATATCGCGATTGCAGAGGCGCTTTCCGGCAAGAGCGTCGATTGGATGGAACACGTTTCTGACGCGCAGTACCACGCTCCAAGTCTGTGACGTGCAAAAGCGCATCGGTGGAAAATTGGTGGCGCCCGCCTGAACACGGCGCGGGCGCCGCCTGCCGCGAAGTGTCCAGAGTGCGTAGGGCGCAATCGCTTTATTGCGCCGCTTGCTGCTCATCGCGGGTAAACCGCCGTTGCTCGATGGCGCAATAAAGCGATTGCGCCCTACACATTGGCAGCTCATGGCACACAATGTCGAATCGCTGTCGTGCGCAAAATCGTTGAAGTCGCGTCCGCATTCAGTGCGCCACGGCATCGCCGGTGCCGGCCGCCCAACGTTGCTGCATGATCACGCCAGCTTTGCGATGCGCCGGATTCTTATGGCGTGACTATTCGATCACGTCGTCGGCAATCGTTAGCAACGCCGGCGGCACGTCGAGGGCTCTTGCGGTCTTGGCGTTGACAACCAATTCGAATCGGGTGGGAAATCCGACCGGTAGGTCGCCCGGCTTTTCGCCTTTGAGGATGCGATCGATGGTGCCGGCCACGCGTGGGTATAGGTCGGTCGTGACAGGTCCCCAGGACATCAAACCACCGTCGGCGACGAATAGGCGGAGCGGATATATGGCGGGCAAGCGATAGCGAGCGGCGAGATTGATGATCGCGCCGCGATGCGTCGTCGCCAAAGCGGCTGGCGGCACGATCAGGCCGCCGTTCGGCGCACCCGCGAACGCAGCGACACCGCGTTCGAGCGCGTCGATCGTGCGCAAATCGATTGCGCTTGCCGCTATCTTGAACGGTGCCGCCGCGGCCTGGATGGCGCCGAAACTTGCGTTCCCGCCTCCTCGGGTCGGATTGCGAATGATGGCCACGCGCGTGATGCTGGGCGCGATCTGCTTGAGCAGATCCAACAATTTCTCGGTCTGCGCGGATTCGAATCCGGTAAAACCGGTCGCATTGCCGCCTGGCTTTGTCAGCGTTTCGACCAGGCCGGTGCCGACCGGGTCGTTGGCGGTCGGGAACACGATCGGCATGGTGCGGGTCGTCCGTTTCAATTCCACGGCGATCCCGCCGGAACCGGCCACGATGACGTCGGGGGCGAGTTCCACCAGTTCCAGCGCGTATCTGCGAACGCGGTCGGGGTCGTCTGCCCCAGCTCCCCAGCGGTATTCGAAACGAAGATTGCGATCTTCGGTCCAGCCCAAATCTGCCAGAGCTTGGCGGAGCGACTCAATGCGGGATCGGCTATCCGGGTCACCTTCGGTGTACGGCCACAAGATGCCAATCCGCCGCATTCGCTCGTGCGGTTGAGCCCAATTCTGTTGCGCCGAAGTCGGCAGCGGCCATGCCACCGCTGCGCCGAGAAGGGTGATGAACGTGCGTCGTCGCATCTGGAATCCCCTCGGCCGGGTGCGCCAGGGTCAAGAACCTCGTTTTCATTCTTGCGTCTGTTTGAAATAGGTGGTGTCGGGCGGCGGCTGGCCCTTTCGGGTCGGCATCAATCGGCCGTCGGCGCTGACGTAATAGCCCTCCTTGCCGATGATGATCCACGAGTTGGCCTCCGCGCAAATAAACTCCCGCCAGACCGGCTGAGGATTTGGATCGCGATTGTAGTTCTTCGTCACCGTCCACGGACGCGTCAATGCATTGTCGATCGTCGTGATTTCGTCATAAATGATATTCGGATTGGATTTGTCCTGATAGATTCTTTCCTTGACGATTGTCTGATTATCGTTGTGCAAGGGCAGGCCGGTGGAGTCGAAAGCGCGGGGTCCCTTGAGACCGCGCGTCTCCACGATGAGCACATCGTAGCGGCCATCTCCGTCCTCATCGACCCATTTACCGATGGAGTAGCCTGCGAAGGACGGATCGATATCCTCAGGCCAGCTGCGTCCGTCGGTATAGATGCGACGAAAGTTGTGAATATGTTCCATCAGCAAATGCGTGGTGTCGGGCGTGATAATGATTTCCATCGGGTAGTACCCGATCATCATTCTGGGCATGCCGGAGGGAAGGCAGGCGGCCTGCGGATCACTGCCCGGTCCGCCGTTGGCCTGATCGGCAAGGCTGGCCTCGTGGATCTTCTGATATTCGGGCGTCAGCGGGGCTTGTTGTCCGCGGCCATCGGATTTGAGCGGGTCATAGGAAGGCTGGCCGGTGACGCCAGGATTCCGATGAATCCAGCCGCCCATCCATTGTCCCTTCCAATCCGGATACTTGGAATCGTCGAATGCCTGAGCGCCTGTCACTGTCATGGAAAGCGCAGCGAATGCGACGGCGCCGATCAAGTTTCGATAGTGCTTCATGATATCCTCGCTGGTTCTACCGCTCCACATTCGCAATCCGCGTGGGCACGCCGAATTCCTTGGCGCAAACGCCGGCGAGGATCGCGATGCCTTCGCGGATTTCCTCGACCGACGGGCTCGCAAAACAAAGTCGCATCCGGCTCTTGGCATAGACCGCATTCGAGGACCATTCCGGGCCCGGATTGATCGCAACGCCCTTTGCGAGCGCAGCCTGATTGAGTTTCACCGTATCCACGCCGTCGGGCAGCTTGACCCACAGAAATATGCCGCCCTTCGGGTCGTCGAATTCGGCCGACGTGCCGAATTGTTCATTGAGCGTCGCCATCAGGATTTCGAGCTTGTGGCGGAGCCCTCGCCGAAGCTTTGGAACATGCGTGTTGAAATGCGGGCTGCAGAATTCGGCCAGCACCATTTGTTCGAGCGCACCCGAGCCGGCGTCGGTCTTCAAGGCGAGCATGCGCGAGAGAATGTTCCAGCCCGCAACGATGTAGCCGACGCGCAAGGCCGGCGCGATCGATTTCGAGAAGGAGCCGATATGAATGACATTGCGGCTCTGGCTCATCGCATGGATCGCCGGCGGCCGCGTTCCCTGCCAGACCAGGTCGGCATAGCAGTCGTCTTCGAAAATCGGTACGCGGTATTGTTCCGACAGTTTCAGGAGT
>DATGVJ010000602.1:0-20745 GCA_035300505.1 Xanthobacteraceae bacterium | reverse complement strand
GGAGGGATAAAGGCATGGATTGGGCGCGCATCCTGGCCTACGTCACGGGGACGGTAGACCAAGAGCTTCTGGCCCGAAACGAATATTTGGCGGCCGAAAACCGCATCCTGAAGGCCCAGTTGAAAGGTCGACTCATGCTCTAGGACGCCGAGCAAGCCACGCTCGGCGAGATTGGTCATCGCCTGGGCCGCAAGGCTCTCGTTGAGGTGGCAAGCGTCGCCCGGCCGGACACCATCCTGGCCTGGTAACGCTGTAACGTCGATTTTGCGGGAAAGCCGAATTCAAATCGCCCCGACCTTCCCAACTCCAAACCGCCGCAGGATTTCGGCGCCGAGTCCAACGCGACGCGAATCATCCGAGCCAATTCGGATCTGCGGTAAGGTTTGCCGAGCAAGTGAACGGCGGGATCGAGCCGGCCGTGGTGAATCATCGCGTTTTCCGTAAAGCCGGAGGTGAAAAGTACTCGCAAAGAAGAGCGGCGCCTTGAAGTTTCATCTGCCAATTGGCGACCATTCATCAGGCCAGGCATCATTACATCAGTGAACAAGAGGTCGAACTGGGCACCGTTGTCGATTAACGCCAGCGCGTCGCGGGCATTGGGAGCCGACAGTGTCCCATAGCCGAGGCTCTCGATTTGAGCGGTGACAAACTTCCACACCATCGAATCGTCTTCCACAATCAGGATTGTCTCACTTCCCAGCTCGATGGGTGCTGCCCGCGCCTCACTGAGCGGCCCCCCGCGAAAGCTTACTTGTTTTTCGCCGGTCGGCCGGTCTGACGGCTTGAGGAGCGGGGACGCGCTTCCAAGAGCTGCTGGCGCTCGGCTCGCCCGCCGACTTCGGGAAGCTCATCGCCCAGGAAACGGAGAAGTGGGCTAAAGTGATCCGGGCGGCCAACAACGCGAACCTGGGCGCTACCAACGCCGGAAAGCGAAGTATCGTTGCAGCTAATCTCCGACCTACAAGACACCTGCCTCACTCATGACTACTTCGCATTTCTGACGAATCTCGCGCGCAATCTCGTACGGATCGCCATTCTGGAACTTCGGGAGGAACAACTCGACCGAGAGCGGACCCGCATAGCCCTTGTCCGCGAGCTTGCGAATCATCGCATTCAGCGGGGACACGCCATCACCGGGGATGATACGAGTGTTGTTGTCGAGCAATTCACGCGGCAAGTCGGGTATATCCTGGAAGTGGACGTGCTGAATCTCGCCCGTGCGGATCTGATCCATATCTTCAAGTTTATTGAGGCCCGACCAGAAGTGATAGAAGTCAAACATGAGACCGAAGTTTGGGTGAGCGGCCTCGCGCGTGACCTTGAGCGCGGTGAGTAGCGTCGACATATAGGGAGACGCGCGAATAAATTCTACGCTGACAATCATGTTGAACGGTTTCGCCGTCTCGCCCACACTGCGCATGTTGTCGGCGACGACTTTGTAGTCATCGAGTGCGAGCTTTTGCATCCCCGCGCTGGTCGTGTAAACTTTTTTCACTCCGAGCGATGCGAACAGGTCGAGACGGCGCTTGAGAGCTTCAATTGCCGTGACCCGGTCGGAATTCGGCTCGAGCAACCCTCCCACGGCGACCGCGCCGTGAACGACCGTCATTCCGTTGTCTGCCAACACCTTCCGCGCGCCATCGAGCGTGTCGGTCCTGAGGAACTCGTCCACCACCGTGGCATTCAGCTCGACGTTCTTGATGCCGGCTTTCGCCCACCCCTCCAGGGCGCCTCGATAGCCGGCCGCCGCCGAAGTGTTTGTGTGCATGCAGAGCACCATCTTGCCCTCCGCCGATAATGCTGTTCCGGGGGTGCCTGAAACCATAACGGGGGACAAACCTGCCGCGGCTGCACCGATCATGATATCTCGCCGAGTCGCCATCATCGTCCTCCTCTGCCCATGGTGATAGCAATTACCGAGTCCCCTTCCTTGTTGCAACGCAAGAGGCGGATACTCCGGGCATTTTCGCACCACACGGGAATTCTCCAGTTTATCGAGACTGCGTGGTGGAGCTGGTCGGACTCGAACCAGCAACCAGACTGTTATGGGCGGCGGTTCGAGTCCGATCAGCCCCAAGTGGCGCGCTACTTTCATTAACGTCCGTCTCTGCGGAAACGACATTCGATTGACGGCCATTTTGGGCCCTTTTGTCTCTGGCCGCAAAATTCCCTTTCCCGGAAACAAAACCCCGATCGCAGAGACTCGGGTTCGAATGCCGACAGGTTTTATACTAAAGCATGGACGATTGAGGCTGCCCCTAACTCGAGGAGTCGTGAAATCGTGAAGTCGGGAGCGAAGAGAACATCGTAATTACCGAGTTCCGTCAAGGAGCTTGATCGACACCACCTCATTCCCCCTATCGCCCTTGGCGATGATCATTCGAACACGTTGACCTTCCACCAGTCGGCTCAACCCGCTTCGTTCGATCATCGTAATATGGACGAACACATCCTTATCGCCGCCGTCTGGCGCGATGAAGCCGAACCCTTTCTCGGAATTGTACCAGGCGACCGAACCGACACATTCCTCAACCTGCGTATCATCGAACTGCCGATGCGCGGATCGGCGTATTTGAGACAGCCTCCCCGTGATGCTCCCGACCTCGGCAGCGCCTGTATCCACTTCGAATACTGCACTGACCTGTGGCCCCTTTTGCCCTCGGCCGATCTGCACCTTGAGGCGGGCGCCCGCAGGCAAGCTTTGATATCCTTTCGCGGCCAACAAGCGGGCGTTAAGGAACGCATCGAATCGGCCGTCCACGGTCACAAAACCAAAGCCCTTGTCGGGACTGAACCATTTGACGACGGCGTCAGCCGATTGCCACCCGGATGGTGCACTCGGCTTTGGACCGTCCAGCCGCCGCCCAACGAATCGATCCTCGGGGGCGATATCGTCGTCGAAATCGCGACGCTTGGGCGTATGGTAATCTTTAAGGCGGCTCATTGGATTGTCCATGAACAATCGTGGCAATCGGATATCTCTTGCCGGTATCTGGTTTCGCCCGGCAGATTGTGTCAAGAGAAGATGGAGCATGGCTGTTAAGCGACTCCTGCACGCTTGGCAAAGTTGAAGAACGTGGCGGTTATCCGCTATTGAAAGCAAAAGCAGCCAGCGCTCGGGCGCCTCGGTCGCGGAGACTCGGTTCGAATGCGGATCACGTGCGGGGGCGGAGCCGATGAGTGAAGGAAAAAGCGATCAAGTTTTTGGCGCATTGTAACAAGACGCACCCAAACCGATTGAATACGGTGTGCAGGCTTAGGAGGGGCGGGCGACCCGACCGACGGCCAAATTTGAACTCTTGTTCGCGGATCTGGCAATCAGCGCTAATGGAACCAGCCATCGAGCCCCGGCCGCCTCCTCAGCGGCCCGGGCGAAGCGCTCCGCAAACACGCTGGCAACCGGCTACGGACCACCATCGGGCTTCGGAGTTATTCATGCTGAATACCGCGCGCGCCGCGGCCTTTGTAAGATTTGTGACGCTTCATTCCGCGATTTGGACATCGCTGTTGGTAGTTCCTATTCTTTGCTGGCAAGTAACATCCTGGATTTTCACTGGCGAGTGGTGGCCTTTGCCGATCTCAAGAGCGCTTGCCCTCGCAGGTCTCGAGTACCCGGCAATCTATGTGACCCCCAGGACACCCGACCCTGCGGACATTACCATGCCGCGAAGTCACGATATGATCAGTTGGTTTCTTGATTTCCCTACCGTCGGACTTCTGCTGGTAGTCGCAGCAATCTTATTGGCATTCTCGATCTCGGCTGCTTCGATCCAGAAGCGGTTCGCCGGCGCAGAATAAATAGGCAGCGGATCGAGGCGATATTCGGGCCATCAAAGAAATCGCAGATTGTTTGCACGACAAGCCCGCGCGAGAACTGGTGGATGCGCAGCTTGCAAGAACGCACCTATGCGCGCTATTATGACATAGTCCTGTGGGGCTACAGCAACGTCACTCGACGATCGTCGGGGCGCAGTCAGCCGCAGCACCGGTCAGACGTCAGGAGCCGCGGAAGGCCCTAGCCTCAGTCTCGGACCAACAACCCGCAATGACTGGCACGGTCGGACACGCCAACGACATTACGGTCGGACGCGCCAATGCGTCCGCGCACTAACGACCCGAACGGGGACTTAGCAAAAGACCCAGAGCAGGTGAGCAATTTGAACCGGACGCTTGGATCAGCAGCGATCGTCACAAGTCCTTTCCACGGTGATCGAGACAGAGGGAAATCAGTACGCACTCGTGGGGGCCGAGCCGCATGGGTCCGGACGACTCTCGCGGTCGTGACGATGGCTCCTTACCGCTTGAGTGCTCTCCGCAACAGCAAAACAAATGCTTGGAGATATGCTTGGTAAACGTGGCGGGACTTGAGGCCATCGAGCTGCCTTTTGGCTTTCTCCCGCAGAGTCGCACATTCGCCGAGCGCGCGCCGGGAACCCAGCCGAACAGGCCCGACTCTGAGTGTGTGACGACGATCGCGGGGCCGATCCGCTCGAGTAGAGCGACCTCTGCGAAGCTACTGTTAATCGTAAAATACAAAAAGCAGTATTCGCGACAAGAGCCAGAACAGCCAACTTATCCATAAGAGCGTCACGACCCCCGCAATAGCTATGACGAAAATTGGCCATCGCGGTTGGTGCGGTTTCTCCTGGTCCACGCGTACGACTGCATCGGAGGTGTCGGTGGTATTATCCAGAGGAAAATACATGGCATCAAACGGCAGTCCCGCCTCAGCCGATTCCAGCGCACCGATCGCTGCCTCATCGCTGACGACTCGCATGTGTCCGACATCCGTCATTGGGATGTCTTCGACCGATAGGTCAGTCAAGCAGCTTTGCTCTGGTCGCTGTCCCTGAATTTCAGGACCGATGGTTATAGTAGTGGTCACGAGGTGCCGATTCACGCGATCTGACATTGACATACCTCCTCGTGAGGACCAGAGCTATCGTTGCCCGAATACCAGCAGCAATATAATCAGGATCAGACCAAACCCGGTGGCGGATTCTATTAGTATCCAGCCTGCCGCTCTTGCCACTTTCCGGACTCATCGCTTCCAGCGCCTACCGGCATCGCCTCGTGTTTGCTGGAAATATGTAATAGGCCATTGGCGATGGTCGCTGTTTGTTTTCCTTAGCCCGCCCGCTTCGCGGCAATTAGGAACGCCCGTTTCGATCCTGGATCGCTGTCGCTCCGCACCGAGCAGGAGGCGTTCCGACAGCTGCGTGACCGTGGAAAGGACTTGTGACGATCGCTCCTGATCCAAGAAGGCAATTTTCGGTCACGGTAGAATTCCAGAACAATCACCCGAATGGCCGACGATCGATTCGTGTTCTGGTGATGAGCCTCGATCAACGAGATCACATTTGCCACGCTCGTCCTGCGAGCGGTCGCGATCTCTTTCAGGGGCTCCCAGAAAGCATCCTCGACACTGACGCTCGTCTTGCGACCATTGATGACAATGGCACGCTTGCGAATTCGTGATTTCATCATGGCCCGGCCTTATCGGTACGAGCCGCATCTGCCGTGCATGTAACATGCTACAATTGATAGGAAAATTGCTACCGTTGATTAACCTTACCTAGGGTTCCGTCACCAAAATGAATCCCTGTGTCCCTTGCAGCAAGAACCAAGCAAATGGTGAATTCCGGTAGCAAAAAGAGGGATGCAAATGAATGAGGCCGAACACTAGAACTCGCCGTGAGTTGGGCTGTTTAGCAAATGCTCCCGCGTTACGTTTGCCTAGAGTTGGGTCGCGCTTTTTTTAAGGTGCCGGCTAGAAATTTCTTTCTGAAATGGTACCTTGTTCCCGCTATGGAACTTTGTGGCCACAATTTTGTTGAGGTCTCGAAATTATCTGAAGGCAAAGGCCACGCGCAAAGCAAACAAGAGTGGTCATCATTTATGGGGTAGGGACCAAAGGGGCGAAGCTATGGGCAATATGGAATTGTTTCTGCTTGGCGTCTTGGCGGGGTGGATACCACCATTGATCATAGTCGCCGTATTGGTGCGCCGAGCATAGTCGATGGACGAATAAATTCGGCGTGGCGTTGTCCAAGATTTATTTGAATTACACGGTATTGATGTACGGCCTCGCTGTTGCTTGGCGGGAGGAACCTGTCCTAGAACAACACTGCCGCATGAAAGGCATCAACCGTGCCCATTGTAGTTCTGTTGTTGTTATTGGCCGCGACGATTTTTAGTGCAGCTCAACTGCAAGACCAGGGACATCCTTGGGCCGACGAGGTTTGTTTCTCGACCTACGGCCTCTGCAATCGGCCATTTTTGCTCGGCCTGATAGTTGGCTTGGTCAGCAGCATGTATTTTGTACACTCGGTTGTTAGCGACAAATCGAAAAGGCAATGATGTGCCTAGCGACTGATCGGAGAAACTGGCGCCGAACAATGCCAAATCCTGTCGGCAAAGACTGTGACGTCCGAATTGAACGCCCGGAATGTCCGCCAAATGCGGACTAATTGCGCAGGTCTCCACCAATTGGTGAAATTCGGGAATGCGTGGTGGAGCTGGTCGGACTCGAACCAGCAACCAGACTGTTTTAGAATGCGGTTCGAACCGACCAGATTTCACAATGGCGCGCCACTTCGATCAAATTCAGTCCAGCTCGTCCGCCAGAGCCCCCACGTGTGACGATTTGATACTTTTGTTCTGACGTCCAACGCCCTGTTGTTGCCATCGCGTTTGCCCTTTGAATTGCAAATCATGGCAAAACGATCTCACGAATTTCCTTCGATCAAAAGGCGGACTATACCGGACGGATACCCTGATTGAGCCAGCTGGCGTCGAGCGACAACGCGGCGCCGGTGCGGTGCTGAGCGATTAAAAATCCCGCCACTATAGGCCCCGAACAGTTGGATGTGATGCGCCATCTGATTTTGCAGCCTTGTCAAAGCGTAGATAAGCTGGCGGAAATCCCGGTCCGACCCGTCCTTTACAAAGCTTGTCAGCGATATTGTGAGTGGGGCAAACTTCTCTTCCGTCACAGTCATGATGTCGAAAATTCTTCGATCGGTCGAGGAAGAACCCAGAAGCCTTTTTGGATTGGGACCAAACGCCTCCGCCGCGGCGATCGTCCAAGTACCGACGATGTCTTTCGCGGGTTGGGAGACGGCGCTGATGGAGTAAAGCGTGAGTCCCAGTGCTGAACTGGCGGGATGCCTAACGACTGGGTGTCGTGGTAGCGCCTAAGGCTTGACGCGCGACATTCGTAGCGTGCGTGCAGAGTGCTGAGAGGCAGCATGTTACGTCATTGCGTTTGGTGGTGGTGTTAACGTAGTCAACATCGCAATTCATGCACTGGTAATTACGGCTAGGTGTGAGTCGCCCAGCCGCGTGGAGCAATCTGCCATATTCCGACCGTGTTGCTCTTTTCAATTGCGTGGCCGCGACGAAACAGCATCGGAGGATGGTCCGATGAAGCTTTTTATCCATTGTTGGCGTCACAACTGCATAAAGTTGGTGCGTAAAAAATCGGCGCGTGAGGTGGTCGCCGTGCAAGTGCGCGTCGACAGCCTCGACGTGCGCGTTTCCTGGTCGAGTAGACTAATTGTTGTTGCAACGGTTTGGCTGTTGGGCGCCGGCTGTATGGCACCGAGCGCCAAGGCAGATCCCCTGAAACTTCCCGACACGCAGCTCGAACCGGTAGAATGGGCCGATCGCAAGGGCTGGTCGGGCGATGATCACGCTGCCGCCTTCGCGACCTTTCTCACGAGCTGCAAGCCATTTCTCAACAACGGGCGGCCGCGCGACCACAGACTTATTTACGACGGACTCTTTCACGTCTGCCGGCGCGCAGTGGCTACAAAGATTGTTAGCGTGGCTGAGGCGCACAAATTCTTTGAAGAGAACTAAGGCGATCGGGCGCGTGCTCGTTGAGCGCAAGCTGATTCCGCGCCAAGAGATCTCGATGGAGCGGATCAAACGGTGGATGCAGGCCAATCCCGAGCAAGCCAAGGAGGTGCGCGGCACCAACCGATCGCTGGTGTTCTTTCGCATCACCGGGCTCGATATGGAGGACGAACCGGCCGGCGCGCAGGGGGTGCCGCTCAGTCGGATACGTTTGCCCCCTTGCGATCCGCGGCACCACCGGCAGCGCGGCAGCGCCCGCGGCCAGATGCAGAAATTGTCGGCGGGGAAGTTTCAGCATGGCGCCCCCAGAGCTATTTTTGGAGCCGCAGATTGGCAGCGCGCAGCGTCGTTATTTCATCCGTCTCCACTGGATTTCTGCAACGCCGCCGCCCGATGCCGCCGCGTTGATCAACGTCAGGTCGTCGCCCGACAATGTTTTGATCGTCCGCTTTTGTGTCGTCCCGGTCCAATTCGGAAAGGCGGAGCCTTCAATTTGAAAAATGAGGCTCTTGTCCGCCACGCTTACCGAGTAGGAACCATAATAAATGCTGCTACCTTGAACGACCGCCTTGTTGTCTTCCGCCGAGCCTGTGGTTCGGTTATTGGAGGCAAACTTTGGCAGGTGGGAACTCAGGATGATAATAGAAAAGCGCCCCTTGCTGTCAAAGCTGGCGGTGCCCATTGGATTCGGACCGAATGTATCTGTTGTCGTACCATCAGCGCGAATATCTTTGACCGCGACGACCGACCAAGTACCAACAACATGATCCTTGGATATCTGGGCAATGGTCTCAGTCGCGGAAAAGGAAATTCCGAGACACAGGCATGCGAATATTGCAGCCCGAGCGATGCTAAATTGCTTCATGTTGTCATCCGTTTTTGTGTGAAAAAATAAAACCCGTCGCGAGAGTGCGCGAATGTGCAGATTGCGAATGCAGACGGCGCCTGCCTCCAGGAGTTGGTTTCGAAGGATTGCTGCACCAGCTCACGGACGCTTTTGGCCCTCAAGAGAAGGCTGACCAGGTCCGCTTTCTCGCCGCCATGGGATCATAAGCAGACGAACTCAGTGCCAAGATACTGCAATGCACTTGCGCCGGTCGTGAAGGCGCAGATACGTGCTCGTAATCCCGAATGAACTACGTTGCGAATTAGATCGGCGCTCGTTGGCGCCGATCTATCGATCGCCGCGAGGCGCCTACTTGGCTCGCTTAAATGCAAAATTTATTGTACTCCCGTCGCCAGCTGTCGGTGTCGCGTTAGTGAGTCTCAGTTCCTCCGCGGTAAGCGTGGTGATAACGCGTTTCTGAGGAGCAGAGAGTTGATTCGGATATGTACTTGACTCCATTTGAAGTACGATGGTCTTGGTCGGCTCGTCCACCGTATATGTGCCAAAGTAGGCGATCGATCCAACGTTTATGGTTTGGGCTTCTTGTGGAGTCACTTTGGTCCGATCGGTAGCCGCAATCTTTGGGAGGTCCGATCGAGCGAACATGACGAAGAAGTGACCATTCACATCAAAACCGGCGACGCCCTTCGGATTGGCACCAAAGTCCTGGCGCTTGGTGCCATCCTTGAACGCCTGCTCCCATGAGGTGAGGGTCCAAGTTCCGGTGAGTTGATCCTTAAGAGACTTTGTTTGGGCGACGGAACTTCCCGACAGCATGACGAGTCCCAGTGCGGTGATGGCATAGACGGTGAGAATGCTACGACGATTCATTGGATTCCTCCTTTGTTTTTTGAAAACACCCTGCACACAAAGCAGAGCGTGATTGCCGGTCCATAAGCCGAGCTGTCGCCCGCGCGGCCTACTTCACTCGCCGATATGTCAACTGCGTCGGTGGTCCGCCGATCGAGGGCGCAGGATTTCCGATCTTCAGTTCGTCCGCCGTGATGGATTCGACAACTTGCTTCCGATCAGTACCGTTCCAATTCGGGTACGAACTGCCATCGACGCGAACGGTGTAGGATCGGTCCGCTTCGTTCACCGTGTACGTTCCGAAGAAGCCGATCGCTCCCTGCACCGTGGCTTTGTCCTCCGCCGGCGAGGTCTGCAACCGATTGTTTGAGGCGTACTTGGCCAGGTCCGATCGAACGATGATGCTGGAATAGCGGCCATTGGCGTCGAAACTGAGTTGGCCCTTCGGATTGGACCCCCATAGTGGGCTCCCATCCGCGAGCTTGGCCGTAGATGAGACGAAGGTCCAGGTTCCGACAAGCTGTTCCTTGAGCGACTTTTGCTGGGCGACGGCAGTGCCCGGCAACACGGTCAATCCCAACGCCGCGATGGCAGAGAGACTGAGAATGTTACGACGATTCATTCGATTCCTCCCGATCTTTGATGATGCGCGCGCCTGCGCTTATGTGGTGCGTGTTCCCAAAACCGAAAAAAGTGAAGGTCTGAGATGCCCGCCGGCGGCACCAGCGCTGCCAATTATTTAGAGCGAGAACTTCGGCACATTCTCGTTTTATGAGCAGCTTTCGGGCAAGCTGAGCGGCTTGCCTCTATGTGCAACGTACAGCATTTGCGAGTTACACGCCAGCCGCACGGGCCGACAATCATACAACCGATTTCGGGGAGTTCGCTAACTTGATTTGTTGCAGCGCATTCTTCCGCTTCTGGCCCATCGCGTCAAAATGCTGCATTGCAATATTTTGTTGCAATAGGAGCAAAAGCAGACACGATATTCTCACCATGAGTTTTTCCGCGGGTGTCCAAGAGTCGGAAAACACGGCGCTAAGTCGAAATCCGGTCTTGGCCGTTTCTTGAGAAAAACCTGTATTGCAACGATCGCCTCTCGGCGAGCCGTGGAGTCCCTTGATCGCCGCCTCGGCAAAGTCCACCCATTGCAACGCCTCGACGCGCGTGAAATGTCGGAGTCACATCAAGCCCAGGCCCTCCAGCGCTGTTTGATCTCCTGCCGCGGATAATACTTGCGATAAATGTGAGGAAATCACGTCGAGCCGCTCTCCCACAACAATCGGTGACGATCACCTGATCGGCTTACTTTCCGCCAGTTCAAAGCGTCCCTCGCGTCCCTGAGCCCAGGCGGGGAACGCCGATTTATCCATGTGTGTGGGCTGCTGGATGTTCATATCTGCCTCGGCGTGGACGATATGACAGTTGCTGCCGGCAGGCGGAAACCATTATGTATGTGTGCACTCCATCGGCTATAATGGTTATATGATCAAATCGATAGACACCCAAAGCTCCGAATTCCTGGCGCGCGCAGAACAGCGTCGCCGCACATGGACCATGACCGCTCATTGCAGCATCAATGACATGAAGGCTTCGGAATATGCCTATTGGTCAACTCAACCGGCTCACCTTGTCATGTCCACAGTTGCCGAAATGGCGGCTGCCGCTCATGGCTTAAAAGGCATTCATGTTCGCCGACTTCAAAGACCTCATCGCACTCCTGAATAAGCATAAGGCGAAGTACCTTGTTATTGGGGGCTATGCCGTGTCGCGGCACGCGCAGCCCCGCTACACCAAAGACCTCGATCTTCTCATCCTGCCCGCGCCTAAAAATGCCGCCGCCGTATTTCGTGCCTTGCAGGAATTCGGGGCGCCCTTGCGCACCCGTGCCACGCCCGATGCCGACCCGATCTCACCAACGCGCGTCCTCACGGCGAAGGACTTCGAGGACAAAGCCACCTGGTACACGATGGGCGTTCCCCCCGTTGCCATCGACATCCTGCCGGAGATTCCAGGCGTCGCGTTCAGCGCCGCGTGGAAGAACCGCGTCACCCTAGTCATCGATGACGCAAGCGGCCTTGCGGCGCACTTTATTTCTCGTGATGACCTTATCGCTGCCAAGCTCGCAGCTGGCCGCCCCCGCGATCTTGCCGACGTTGAGGAGATGCGAAAGGCAACGGCCAAAGTGCCAGGCCGCAAGAAACCGGTCTGAGGCCTTGTCCCCCAATGTTACTGTTGGGGCTGGGCCGCGTATCGACGAGAGGAATACCGAACATTGAACGCGCCCTACAGCGCCGCCGCGACGGCCTCATGATCACTGAACGGCAATGTCTTTGCCCCCACGATTTGGCCGGTTTCATGCCCCTTGCCGGCGATCAACAGCACATCGCCGGACCGCAGGTCCGCAATCGCCTTGGCGATAGCCTCGCCGCGATCGCCGATCTCGACGGCGCCGGGCGAACCCGCAAGAACAGCTGCTCGGATTTTTGCCGGATCTTCGCTGCGCGGATTATCATCGGTGACGATCACGTGGTCGGCTTTCTCCGCCGCGATCGCACCCATGATCGGGCGTTTGCCGGCGTCGCGGTCGCCGCCACACCCGAAGACGACGATCAGGCGGCCCTTCACATAGGGGCGCAAGGCCTCGAGCGCCTTGGCGAGTGCGTCAGGCTTATGGGCATAATCGACAAAGACCGGCGCGCCGTCCTTCTCGCCGACGAGGTCAAGCCGACCCTTGGCGCCCTTGAGACCTTCAAGCGCCGCAAAGACGGCTCTCGGCTCGCTTTCGGTAGCGATCGACAAGCCGGCAGCCACCAGCGCATTGTCGACCTGGAAGGCGCCGACGAGCGGCAGACGTAGCGCATAGGTGGTCCCGCCGTGAATGAGCTTGAGGCGCTGGGCGAATCCGTCGATTTCGTTTTCGATGAGTTGAATGCCCTGGCCGCGCCATCCGACCGTGAGCAGCCGCAGGCGCCGCTGCTTGGCAGCCGCCACCACGGCATCGGCCTGCGGGTGATCGACATCGATCACGGCCGCGCCGCGCGGCTCGACGAGATCGGTGAACAGCCGCAGCTTGGCGCCAAGATAATGTTCAAGGGTCGGATGATAGTCGAGATGATCACGCGTGATATTGGTGAAACCTGCCGCCGTAACATGCACACCGTCGAGGCGACGCTGGTCGAGCCCGTGCGAAGAAGCCTCCAGGGCGAGATGCGTCACGCCTTCGTCTGCGAGTTCGCACAACCATCGATGAAGCGCGACCGGATCCGGCGTCGTGAGAGAGCCGTAAACCTCGCGCAACGGGGAAACAATGCCGACTGTGCCGATGCTCGCCGCCTTTTCACCGGTCGCAGCCCATATCTGGCGGGTGAAGGCCGCGACAGATGTCTTGCCGCTGGTCCCCGTCACCGCCGCGATGGTCCCGGGTTGTTGGGCGAAAAAATGCGCGGCCGCGAAGGCCAGCGCCCGGCGCGCATCGCCAACCCGGATGAAAGCAACACCGTTGGGCAGCGCTCCAGGCGGCACCCGCTCGGCCATCACGGCGACCGCGCCCTTGGCGACCGCTGGCGCAACGAAATTCAGTCCGTCGTCCTTCGACCCAGCGACCGCCACGAACAGGTCGCCGGGTTTAACGGTGCGGCTGTCCGCCGAGATGCCGCGCACGTCGAGCGCCGCGTAGCGCGCGTCGCTCAACGCATCGACGGTGAGCAGGTTCTTGAGCTTCATAAGGCGCTTTATGCCCGTCCGGAAGCGTCCAGTCCAATTGCGGCCAAGCGTGGCGGCTACGTAGCTGCTAGGAAGTGGAAGTCGGGCCAGGTGTCGATCTTGCCATTGACGGCGTCGATGTCGGTGCGCATAGCAGCCAAGTTGCCATCAATGCGGTCCAGTCGCGCGTCGATGCGGTCCAGGGGGATTCGATCGGAGCAAGCATGTCCTGCATGACGACGCGGATTTGGTCGAGGTCCTGGTCGGTCATCAGGTTTTCTTTCCCTTCTTTGCCAATATGGATCGGACCGGGACCTGAAGGGGGCGGTTCGAAAAGCCCCTCCCTGGTGTACGGGGGGTGTGACGCCGCAAGCGCGCGGGTTCCCTTCGGTCTGCCGCATCTCTGCCAAACAATTTCGTCTGGCGCTTTAACTTCACCTTAATCCTCCTTAAACCTACGCTCCTCCCTCAACTTGTAGATTTCATGGCTGATAAAGTATATTGAAATCATCTCGGAAGAGGATTCGCTTTCGCGCGTATTCGCGGGCGCCTTGAGAATTCGGCTATTCCAGAATGCTTCGAGCAAAGGATTGGTCATGAAGCATAAATTCCTGCACGAGGACGATTCTTTCGACGCCGTCGGCAACGAAATTTATGCTAACTTCGCGCCTTGGCTGGCAGGCAATGCGGGCAATCCCTCAGGCCTTTTGCAGGAATCCGCTTTCTTCAACCAGGGCAGCGCTCCCACGAGCGGGGCAAGCCTTGCGGGTTCAACGATCGCCGTGACCACCGGCGGCATTACGATCAATCTTGTATTCGATGCGGCGGCCATGGCGGCGCCTGACAGTTTCCGGGCCGGCATCGTGCAGGCCGCGACGATATTGGCGCAAACGATTTCCGACAGGATTACCATCAATTTGGCAATCGACTACAGCGGAACCGGTGGCGGAGCCGCGGCCGGGCCCGACCACGGCCTCTACGAAAGCTATTCGTTGGTCAGGGCAGATTTGATCAGCCACGCAACGCCGGGCGACATCACGTTCAATGCGCTGCCGAGCGGATCGTCGATCCAGGGACAATCGAATGTCGCCGTCTGGAACGCGGAATTGAAGCTGTGGGGCCTGCTCGGGGCTAACGACGCCACCACCGACGACGGCAGCGCGACCTTTGCGACGGATATCAATCCGAACCTTCTGGTCGGTGTGGCGCTTCACGAATTGACGCATGCCCTTGGCCGCGTTCCTTACGGATCGGCACCGGATGTTTTCGACTTGTTTCGGTTCACGAGCCCGGGCACGTATCTGTTCTCCGGCGGCATCCCCGCCCCGGCGGCTTACTTCTCAATCGACGGAGGTATCACGAAACTTGCCGACTTGGGGCGCAGTTCCGATCCGAGCGACTTCCTCAACAGCGGCGTGCAAGGGTCCAACGATCCCTTCAATGAATATTACAACGGATCGACACTTCAGTCGCTCACGAATGCTGATCTCGCGATGCTTGACGCATTGGGATTTCATATCGGGTCTGGGACAGCACCAACTTCCTTGGTGGATCTCACTGTTGGCGGATCGAGCCTCAATGGCACCAGGATCGGATTTTCGATCACCAACATCGGATCGGAAGCTGCCGCTGCATCGACAGCCGGGCTTTACCTGTCGACTGACGCCACGATTACGATCGCGGACAGGCTGGTCGGCTCGTATTCGTCGCCGTCACTGCAGGCCGGCGGTACGGACAGCGAATCGATCGCCTGGTCGTTGCCAACGAATCTTTCCGCGGGCACCTATCATCTTGGTGTTATCGCCGACGCCACTTCGCAGGTTGCCGAGAGCAACGAAAGCTATAACGCCTCGATTGCCGCTACCGTCATGCTAGGCAACAGCAACCGCAATTCTTTATCCGGCACGACGGGCAACAACTTCCTTTTCGGTCTTGCGGGCAATGACACGCTGTCGAGCGGGGGCGGAAATAATGTATTCGTCGGGGGCGCAGGCAGCGATACCCTGATTGGCGGCACTGGAATGGACCAGTTCGTATTTAACGCACGCACCGAGGGGCTCGACCAAATCGCCAATTTCCATGCCGGCGACCTGATTGATTTCGCGGCAGCAGGTTTTGGCAACCAACTTGGAGTTGCTGGCGCCAATACTGGTTTGCTTGACTCTTCTCATTTCGTCGCGAATGCGAACGGGCCGACCAACACGGCGCAGGAATTCTGGTTCAATACGTCCAATCACACGCTCTACTTCGATTCAAACGGATCTGCGGCGGGCGGACAGGTCGCGATTGCACATCTGCAGAATAGTTACTTATTGCATAGTACCGACATTCTTCTGGTTTGATATCGCTACCGGCTTTCGCGCGCGCTCGCCAGGATCAGTTGGTCCGATTTTGGAAGCTCGAACCGCGGTTCGAGGCCGAGCAGCGGCGCGACCCGCGCGATCACGGCGCCACCCACCGGCACCGCATTCCAGCCCGAGGTCGCAAAGCCGTTGGTTTCGGGAAGCCCCTGGGGTTCGTCGAGCATGATCAAAACCAGGTAGCGCGGTTGATCGGCCGGCAGAACGGCGGTGAAAGTGGTGAGCACGCGCGTCTTCGAATAGCGCCCCGCCACCACCTTTTCGGCGGTGCCGGTCTTGCCGCCCACATAGTAGCCCGGAACGTCAGCCTTGGTCGCGGTGCCTTTTTCGACGTTGAGCCGCATGAGATAGCGCATCTTCTCGCTGGTCTCAGGTTTGATCACGCGCGTCGCATAGGTGAGCGCTTCCTGCTCGGTTCGCTTGCGGAACGTCGGCGGAATGAGATTGCCGCCGTTGACCAGGGCGCCGACCGCCATCATGGCCTGCAGCGGCGCGACCGAGAGCCCGTGACCGAATGCAATGGTCACGGTGTTGAGTTCGCCCCAGTTCCTGGGCACCAGCGGATCGGTGCTTTCGGGCACTTCGGTGCGCAACCGATCGAGCTGGCCAAGCTTGCGCAGGAACGACTTGTGGTACTCGACGCCGAGCTTCAGCGCCATGCGGGCCGAACCGATATTCGACGAGTAGGTGAAAATCTCCGGCACGGTGAGGATGCGGTTCTGCGGATGAAAGTCGTGCACCGTGTGCTTGCCGTAGACCAGCGGCGCGCGCGCGTCGAAGGAATCCTTCAAGCCGATCCTGCCGGAATCAAGCGCCATCGCGATTGTGAGCGACTTGAATGTCGACCCCATCTCGTAGACGCCGACGGTCAGACGGTTGATCCGGTCGCGGTCGAGTGCTTCGCGCGGATTGTTCGAATCGTAATCGGGTAGCGACACCATGGCCACGACTTCCCCGGTACGTGCGTCGGTGACGAGACCGGCTACCCCCTTGGCCTTGAATTTGATGCGCGCCTTGATCAGTTCATCGCGCAACGCGTGCTGCGCGCGCAGATCGATCGAGAGTTCCACCGGCGTGTCGAGACGATCGGTGGTCAGCCCCGCCATGTGGAGTTCGGCAAGACCACGCGAATCGAGCCATCGCTCGATGCCGGCGATGCCCTGATTGTCGACATTGACATGGCCGACGACGTGGGAAACTGCGTTGCCATTCGGATAGATGCGCTTGCTCTCCTGCATGAAGCCGAGGCCGGGTAGCCCGAGCCGATAAATGTCGGCGCGTTGCTTCGGCGTGATCTCGCGCTTGAGCCATGCGAAGCGGCGCTTGGAACTCAAGCGCTCGCGTATTTCGGCGACGTCAATATCCGGCACGATCTCGGCCAGCAGTTCGACCGCTTCATCGACGTCGATGATGCGATGCGGTTCCGCGAACAACGACGGCGCCCGGATATCGGTCGCCAGGATTTCGCCATTGCGGTCGAGAATTTCGGGGCGCGCCGTTGAAACCGCATCGGCAGCGCTGTTGCGCCGGGCGATCTGGCTGTCGGGCACCGACGCAAACATGATGAGCCGCCCCGCCATGACCGCGTAACCCACCGCAAATGCCAGGATGGCCAGGCCCAAACGAGCTCTCGCCTTGGCGTCGCGGTCGACATTGTTGCCATAGAGCAATTTGCGAACCAGTCGCCGACGCCAAGATTCTCCACCTTGAGCGGCTTTGCCGCCATGGACGGAACCGGCCGCAGTGGCGAAGCCACCCGCAGTGCTCGCACTTCCTGACGCGGACGCAACATACGCAGACATTTTAGATCACCGTTTACCCTTCTGGGCCTTGATCGCTCCCGTCACAGCATCAGCAGCATCCGGCTTGTCGATGAGGAAGCCGATGGGATCGGTCGTGTCGGGCGGCACGATGTCGGGCGGACGTTCAGGCAAACCTTTGAGGCGATCGAACTGACGGACATCGATCGGTTTCAAGGCCAGGTGCCGTTTTGCCAGTTCCTGAATACGCGCCGGATTGTCCAGCTTCGACCATTGCGCGCGCAGCAGCGCGATCGCATCGCGTTCGCTCCTGATCTCCTGACGAATTTTCGCAAGTCGCTCAGCCTGCCGTGTCGATTCGAATTTGATCTGATACACATGCGCGGCAGCAGCGACGAGTGCGGCGATGACGAGGAGGTTGATGAGACGGATCAACGTCGCCTCCCGCTCATGACATCGACCAGCGACGGCAGGCGCGGCAGCGTTTCGACGTCGGCATCGAGCGGCTCGGCCGCCGTGCGCTCCGCGGCGCGCAGCTTTGCCGACCGGGAACGGGGATTTTCCGCAATCTCCGCCTCATCCGCCGTCACCGGCCGTCCGGTGAGAATGCGAAACGACAAAGCGCGCATCTCCGCTTCCGGCGCATGACGCGATGCGCCGACATGGCGTCCCCGATCCACGAGGAATGATTTCACGATCCGGTCTTCGAGCGAATGAAACGAAACCACGACGAGACGGCCGCCCGGCCGCAGCACCTTCTCGGCGGCCATCAGGGCCGTCACCAATTCGTCGAGTTCTTCGTTGACGAAGATGCGCAGGGCCTGAAACGTCCGCGTGGCGGGATGGATCGCACCCGGCTTTGCCCACACGACCCGCTCGACAATCCCAGCGAGCGCACGCGTGGTGTCGATCGCCGCCTCCGCGCGGGCGCGCACGATCGCACGGGCGATAGCACGCGCCTGGCGTTCTTCGCCGAGGGTCGCGATAATGGTCGCGAGATCGCGCTCGGAGGCATGCGCCACGACATCGGCGGCGCTCGGGCCCCCGTTTCCCGATCCTGCGCCTGACATGCGCATGTCAAGTGGGCCGTCGAGCCGGAAAGAAAATCCGCGCGCCGCGTCGTCGACCTGCATCGAGGAAATGCCGAGATCAAACACCACGCCGTCAACGGCCTCATGGCCGCAGGCAACGACAACAGAGTCAAGATTGGAAAATCGATCCTCTGCCAGGACAAGCCGGCCGGGGAAAGTGTCGGCGAGGGCACGCCCACTTACGCCGACAACTGGATCGCGATCAATCCCGATCACCCGGGTCGCGGCAGCGGCAAGGATGGCGCGTGAATAGCCGCCGGCGCCGAATGTCGCGTCGACATAGACGCCGCCGTCACGAACATTGAGGAATTCGACGATGCGGGCCGCAAGCACGGGAATGTGGCGAGCCAGTCCGCCATCGACAGCAGGCTTGCTGTCGCGGCTCACCATCATTCCCGTGCTCCGCGCGGCCCCTGGGCCGCACCCCCGTATAGCTGCTTCTTGAGCGCCCGGACCTTCTCGGTGGCCTCCGCGAGTTCCGCGCGGAAGCGCTCCGGTTCCCAGATTTGAAACTTGTGGCCAAGCCCCGCGAACGCGACTGCGTCTGAGATCCCGGCATGATCTTTCATGGGTTCGGACAAGACGACCCTGCCCTCGGCATCCATCTTGAGAATCTCGCTCGGAGAATAGAGCGCGGCTGAAAACTGTTCGCGCTCTTCCGAATAGGGCGGAAAGCGCGCAATCAGCGCGTCGATTTCCGCCATCAAGGCATTGCCGCCGGCATCGAGCGCCGGCCGGTCGAACGCCGGATAACAATAGAGTCCATCGAAACCGTCGCGCGCCAGCACGGCGCGAAATGGCGCCGGTATTGAAACCCGCCCCTTCGCATCGAGGCGCAGCGTGAATTGCGACACGAAACGTTCCATGGCGCCCATTGGTGTGCCCGAGGCAAGCCGGAAGCCTGTGCGCGTGCTTTCGCCCGCCGCACCCCACGTGGCAGAGCGGATCGCCAACCAAACCTGCACATGGGATACTATGGGTTACCATGGGATTACTTGGGCGTCAATGGAAATGCTGCCTCCCGGGCACCAATTCCCGCCGCCTGAAACAACAATCGCAACGGCGCATTAACGGCCATTGACCTTAAGGAATGGTTGAGAACAGCTGGCTGCATCGTGGGGTGAGCGCCGCACAAGGGGCAGCGTTTGGCCAGGAGCACCTTGTATTTGCGGTATTTGTGGGAGCGGACCTCCGCCGGCTCGCGACGGGTGGGGCCTAGCGATCAGCGCACGGCCGCCGGGTTCGTAGGGGCGGACCTTTCTTGTGTCCGCCCGGCGCGCGAGGTGGGGTCGAGCGATCAGGGCACCGAGCCAATTCTGGGACAAGTTGGGGCCGGAAGTGCCCGCACAATCCTATCGTTCGGAGCTTGCTGGTCGCCGGGCGGACACAAGAAAGGTCCGCCCCTACGCAACTCCACGCGCCTTGTTTATCCGATGGCCTTCCGCGGATTGTCCTCGTCGAGAGCCCAGAATGATTCGTTTAACACGTTAAAGTTATGCCAAACATCGATATGACAGTCCCTTGCGTACTGCAGCTTCGTATTGCAGCACCTTGAAAGTCTACCGATCTGCTTGTTGCATCACCGGCACTCAGCCACGAATTATAAATCTGTGGATGAACTTCGAAAGCTGTGGATGACGGCACTCGCCGACTCATTCAAGCTTGTTTCGACGAATCGATAATTGCACCGTATTTTGGCACTACGAATCACTCGGCAGCCATACGATTACCGTTTGGGTTAAGTTGAGCGTGGATAAATCGAGATTTTGTTCAGCGTCGGGGCGTGGGGAGTTATGGTTCTTTTCGTGAGCGAATTTCATCCTGATTCATGCGTTGTGGCGGAAGTCAGGGCGTCGCCGAACCACGGCGACCGCAAGGGCGTCGTCAAACCCAACATGCTGGTGTTGCATTACACCGGCATGGTCAATGGCGAGGCGGCCCTGCAATACCTGTGCTCTCCGATCAGCGAAGTCTCGGCGCATTATGTCGTCATGGAGGACGGCTATATCGTGCAATGCGTGCCGGAATCCCGCCGCGCCTGGCATGCCGGCCAATCGTGTTGGGAGGGCGAAACCGACGTCAACTCGTGCTCGGTCGGCATTGAAATCGTCAATCCGGGCCACGACAATGGCTATCCGGATTTTCCAAAGCGCCAGATTGCGGCCGTCACGGCCCTCTGCCGTGGGATATTGACCCGTTATCGCATCCCGCCCGAACGCATCCTGGCTCATTCGGATATCGCCCCCTCGCGCAAGCGCGATCCGGGCGAGAAG
>DATGVJ010000601.1:0-14554 GCA_035300505.1 Xanthobacteraceae bacterium | reverse complement strand
GCCAAATGCGGCCATCGGCCGGGTTGCGCAGGACGGACGAGCGCGGCCACAACAGATTGGGCCGTGCCTGTGGTCTGCGAGCAATCCGCCGACCCCAAATCCACCGACGCCAAATCCGCCGGCTTGGGCGCGGCGTCTCATGCACGCCGCCTTGGCGGCGTCTACACGCGAGCCGTTCATCATTTCGTCAATACTCATGGCGCGAACTTGAGCACGCAACGGAGGAAATGATCAAGGAAGAAGATTGTGCGATCCTGTGCGATTGTGTGCGGTCCTGTGCGATCCGACGAACGACTTGGATTCATTGCTGCGTTCGAGAACGAAGCAATCGCGTTGGTCGATCGACACGGCGCCGCGATCTTAAGTCTTGTCGATGCCTTGTACGCTGCCGGCAAATTTGACCATGACCAGATCTTAGACGTGCCGCGGCAGACACCCGAAGGCCGACGGCTGGTCGATGGAAGTGAGGCGGATAGTACGCCCGCCACAGGCGCGACCGGCGCTGATAACGTCATTGTGTTTGATATTTCTTGCGCCGACGGCACGACGCGCCGGGCCAGTTGCCAGTTCATTGAAAATGGGCTGTTTCGACGCGCCTCTCCAGCGCCTCGACAAGGTCCCGAGATCGTGGCTGCTGACTAAAGTCGCCGGATCATCCGGCCGGGTCGGCTAGCGCGGGCCTAATCAATGAAACTCCTTCGTGCGAGCCAATTCTGCTAGCGTGCATGCGGATCCGAAATTCGACGTTCCAAGTACCTGATTGTAAATTTGGCATCCTGAATCGAACGCATCCAAAGGGTGCTGTAAGCGAACGAATGCGAATATTGTTTTCACGAAGAAACCGAAGAACCCCCGGCGGTCTCTCTTTGAGCGGCCGTCGCGTGCGAGCTTCGGATGCCGTTGCAAGTGCGCGTTTCGTCTCCGTCATAATGTTTGTTATGCCCGCCCCAGTTGGGAGGCGGCCGGAGCCATTGCGCCACGGCGTCAATACTGCAAATGGATTGGGTTCCAAAAGTTCCTGCCAAAGCTCTAGGCTATGGGCATTTTCGGAGCCATGGTGCGCGATCTTGTAAAGTGATGCATTATTTGGTCCAAAGGGAATTTGGTGGTGCGCGGCGATAACTGCATTCCAGCCAGTTGTTTGACTGCCGGTTTTTTCAAGGTCCGCACCCAATAGTATCGACAACGGTCCGATCGTCACCAAAGTTGCCACTGAAACGTCGTTCGGACTGGGCGAAGGCACAGAGTGTTTGGTTTGGCGCACACGCGGCATCTGGGCAGCAATTCGCGTAAGAAAGTTCAGGGTATCGCCCGGCGATGGGGACAACCCCGTGACTTCGCACGGCCAACCATGGCCGCTGAGCTTCGCGTCAATTTGGACCATTGGCATTCGCGAACTTGCATATCCGAACGTTAGCAGGCCCGCTTTATTTCGGGCCGCAATTTCGTCAATGACGCTCTCAAACTCAGAAAGTTTTGTCCCGGCGACTGTGGTCTTGTTCTTACCCATCCGTTTCGCGAATCTAAAAAATTCGGGCGTTGTTAGAGCGGAGGAAATCCATACGTAAGCGGCTGGTGCAGCGCCAACGATTCTTGCAAGTCCCTTGCAATGGTCGTTGTGCCAATGCGTAGCTACAATCGCTTTGATCGCGCTCGCGGGGGCCAAGCCGAGGGCGTTTAGATAGCTCAGAGCCACGGGTTCGCTGCCATCATGATTCATGCAGGAGTCGAAAACGACCCAATGTCCGTTCCCGAGATGAACGATGATGCATTCGCCAAAGCTGGGACCAAAAACGCAAACCTCAATCTCGGTTGGCTGTGGCGGCCCGATTGTGTGGATCTCCGAAAAGGGCATTGTAAAGATCAGCAGCCTCCCTATCCGCCGTGCGGATTTCTTGTTCGGTCCAAACAGGTAGTCGCCTAATCACGATGCGGGCAAAGCGCTCTTTTTCACCGCGAATATAACGGTACCCAATAATCCACCGAAATGTCGCGCCCGGCACCAGTAGGATCCGATCGCTTTCTGTCAAATCGTCGAGAGGAAGGTCCACTTCCTCTGCCTCTTCGCGCTCTCCAGCGGTCAAGTCGACCAATCTGGCGGAAAAATATCTCGAGCCTACTTCTTGGACTTGGCCTTCCCATTCTTGGAGTTTGATCTCGCGCGGCGTTTCCAGGTAGCTATCGGGGTATTGAACGATTCCAATATTATCCAGGGATTCGCTTTCTAGGCTTGTCCCCTCAGGATCGTGAGTGCTGTCGACAAAAGCCTTCATCCGTTTTTGTCGGGCGTTGAGCACCTCAGCATTGAAGCGGGTTCGCGCTGGCGCCCCTTCGATTCCGCCACTTCCGGTGGCGAAAGTCTCGCTGTACCGAGTATCTAATTGGCGGTGATGTTGTTCAGTTAGGGTCACTTGCGAGCTCCATGATCCTGTCTACGTATTCCTCTGACCTGTCAATCGATGCGTCCCATTTTTGGGCAACCAAGTCGGCAGCACTTCTTCCATCAGACAGTTTGCCCATTTTTGTGAGTTCGTAGTGGTCATTCACTTGAACGTATGCCCCGTTTGGCACACCGCCTGCGGACGGGTCAACCTTCACCTGGATCCATCCTGGTAATCCGTCCAAGCGCTCACGCTGGCCTTGCTTTGTGATCGCCTGTTCCATCGTCAGGCTGCGAAGTCCTCCAATTCTTTTGCCATCACGCATAGCAAAATCCTGCCAGACTTCTTTCGGGGCTAAGATGTCACCGACTCGATCGAGGGCTTGGCGGCTACCCGCATCAAAGTGGACATCACGATTTATACCTACAGCGCGAATCGGAGTTTCTGGGAGCGCCTGGAAGCATTTCACAAAAAAGTCATGTACGCGGATAAGGGGCTCCTGAATTGCCGTAACTAAAAACTTCTCTCGATCAACTTGCATCTGCCCCCACGGAACTTTGAAGGATACAAGTTATGCGTGCACCACATCTATTGCAAGGTTTACGTAATCATTGCCAATGAGAATTTCCTTGTCCTTGAGCCATTCGGGCCGAAAGATGAGCGGGTTGAAGTGGCCAAGTGCCACTACCGACGCCCCGCTCATTTGTGGTGTCAAGCGCATATCAGATGATTAACTCGCGGGCTTCTAACTTTACGATAATGTCTGCACCAAATCCCACATTCGGGCAATACGCCCGATCGCCCCCGCCCACCGCAAGCCCAGGTCAGGGACCGGGTCACGCGAGCGCCTTTCTTCCCGCTTCGGTGATGTTTCAGTCTCACGACCTCTAACGGCCGCCGGACGCGCCCCACGCGGTCCCTATGCGCGGTCGCGAGCCCGGTACCGACAAGATCTTCGAGCAGCGAGTTGCCGGGCCATGCGCCATCAAGAGGTTTTCGGTGTATCCGTTGGGCTGCCCGCGAGCACCCTGACGGCGCGGCAGCACCGGGCGGGGAGCCGGATTGTCGACCGTGCCGCCGAAATGAACCTGGGCTTGCGGTGGCGCCAGGGTGGCGTCAATGGGCTGGTGGGGGATCTTGCACTTTACCAATGAGTTACGAAAAACTTACTTCATCAGTGTCTTATGGTGGTCGGAGCGCCGAGATTCGAACTCGGGACCCCTAGTCTCCCAGACTAGTGCGCTAACCGGGCTGCGCTACGCTCCGCCGGCCCCACGTCTACGACGCCAGCCTGGCGGCTGCAAGGGCGGGATTGTGCGCTTGTTTTCCAAAGGCGTCGAGGATGACAGGCTGATGGGGCAGTGGCAATTCCAAAGACGTGTTCGCCAAGGTTCCGGGTCTGCAGCGCACCATTCGCGTGAAGAACGCTCATGCTGCACTGGGCCCGGGAAACGCCAGTGCTCGGCTGCTGCCGTCCTCATCGCCTGCGCCGCGCCCATCGCAGTATCGCCGCGTGGCGGCCATCAGGCCCCACAGCACGCCCAGGATCAGGAAATAGTGGCGCCAGTGGTCGATATCGATGACGGCGCTTTCGATCACGATGCCGAGATAGGCCACGTAGATGGCCTGGTAGACTGGACGCCAGGGCGTTGCGACAAACAGAAACCTCAAGCCGGAAATCATGGTCACGAAGGTGAGCGTCGCATAGGCACAGCCGGCAAGCCAGCCACCGCTCATGAATGAGTTGAGAAACGTGTTGTGCGGGTCTTCGCGAAAGAATTTGTAGAATTGCATGGGCCCAAGACCCAACGGATTCTCGAGCGCGAGATTGGCACCCAGGATGTAGCGGCCGAACCGGCCCAGATGGCCGAGATCGTAACTCTGGTCGAGCGTGGCGCGCTCCTTGAACAGGTCGGCGACATTGCCGATCGAAAGTAGAGCCGCGAGCGCGACGGCAAGCAGTACGACGCCCATGATGGCTATCGCGACGATGCGCAACCGCTCCTTGGCGGAGCGCGAGGTCACGAAGGTGAGGGCCATGAGGATCATGGCGCAGGGCGCAAAGATTCCCCAGGCGGCACGCGAAAATGACAGGAACAGCCCGCCCATGACGATCGTCAGAAGCATGCCGCTCCAAAGCGCTTGTGCGCTTCGCCCGGCGAGCACGCGCTGCACGAGCAGCAGGCCGGGCAGCAGCAGGAAGGCGCCAAGCACATTGGGATCGTTGAACGTGCCGCGGGCGCGGCCGTAGCGGAGAAAGAGGTCCGAGAGGCCTTCCGTAATGTGCACGTAGCCCGCGATGCCGGCTGTCGACGCGATCACGGCCGCCGCCAGATAGCCGCGCATCAACCATGTCAGTCGCATTTGCGTATTGCGTCCCAGCATGGCCGCATAAAAAATTGCAGTGAGCCCAAGAAATGCCGATACGCCGACCCAGGTGACGGGCCTGTCCTGATCGGCGACCGCAATCAGCGCTGTCGCATAGCCGATGTTGAGGATGACGAGGAGTATGACCAGCGGCGTCAGCCTCGCGCTCAGGCTCAGGCCGGTCGCGACGAATACGGTCATCGTTAGAACGCCGACGACCTCATAGGGGCTGGGCTCGACAAAGACGAATGCGCCGGCGCAGCCCATCAGCCAGAGCATGACGCCGCGCAGTTTTTCAGTGGCGATTGTTGCGCCCGGGAAGGTTTCTGCAGTGGCGAGCGCTGCGCGCATCAATAGGCGCTTTCAGTCTTGATGAGCGCCAGCGGGGTCATCGCCAAAATGCGGAGATCGAACAAAGCCGACCAGTTCTCGATATAGTAGAGGTCGTGTTCGACGCGGCGCTGCAGCTTTTCTTCCGTGTCGGTTTCGCCGCGCCAGCCGTTGATCTGCGCCCAGCCGGTGATGCCGGGTTTAACGCGGTGCCTTGCGAAGTAGCCATCGACGGCATCGTTATAGAGCTTGCTCGCCGCCTTTGCGTGCACCGCATGAGGACGCGGACCGACCAGCGAAAGATTGCCCTTGAACACCACATTGATGAGCTGGGGCAGTTCATCGATCGACGCCTTGCGGATGAAAGCGCCGACCCGGGTGACGCGTTGATCGCTCTTCTGGACGAGTTGCGACGCGGTCGCATCACATTTGTCGATGTACATCGAGCGAAACTTGAAAACCTCGATCAGCTCGTTGTTGAAACCATAGCGTTTCTGTTTGAAGAAGACCGGACCGCGACTGTCGATCTTGATGGCAAGGGCCGTGAGCAGCATGATGGGAGACGCCGCCAGCAGCGCCATTCCGCCGATGAACTTGTCGAACAGCCATTTGGTCGCGACGTCCCAGTCTGTAATCGGCCTGTCGATCACATCAAGCACCGGCAGCTTGCCGATATACGAATAGGCGCGGGGGCGAAATCGCAGTTTGGTATTGTGGGCGGCGAGCCGGATGTCGACAGGGAGCACCCAGAGCTTCTTGAGCATTTGCAGGATGCGCGTTTCGGCGGTGACCGGCAGCGACACGATCACGAGGTCGATGCGTGTGCGCCGCGCGATCTCCACCAGATCGTCGACGGTCCCGAGCTTCGAAAGTAAAGTCTTGGAAGCAGGCGCGCGCTCATCGCCGCGATCATCGAACATGCCGATGATGCGGAGATCGGAATCATTCTGTTCGTTGAGCGAATGAACCAGGTTTTCACCATTGGTGTCGGCGCCCACGATTGCGGTTCGTCGTTCCAGCCGGCCCGCACGTGTCCATGAACGTACCAGCAGGAACAGCATCTTGCGAAAGCCGAGGAGAACGACGAGGCCAAGTACAGAAAATGCACTGAGCCAGACCAATGAGAATTCGTCGCCAATCCCGCTTAGAAAGTTTGTGCCCATCAGCACCAGGAATACAAACGACCATGCCGACATCAAACGGAAGTATTGCCTCTCATGGCCGCGGAATGCCTGCACCTGATAGATGTCGGCGACCTGGAAGGCGATCATCGTGGCGACGGCGATGCCGCCCGATGCGGCGACATAGATCCAGTCGAAGCCACGGAACGGCATGACGCAGGCCACATAGGCGACCATGCCGCCCAGGAATACGAGCAGCAATTCGAATAGCCGAACGCTGTCGGCGAGCACGATCGGGGAATAGGGCGGCCTGACCGGCCTATCGGGCGCGACGTCGTCGGCAACGGGGACGGTGGCGACACGTGCGGCTGCGTTGGCTCCGCCACTCGCGCCGTCACTTGGGTCTACATTTGGGACTAAACTCGGGGCTAAACTTGGAGCCACATCAGCGTCTTCCTGGTTCCGTCGCGCAACGTCCGGCGCCGGTGACACTGGAAGCACCTCTTCGTTTTTGTATTTACGCGCTTCTGCATTGAACATGGACAGTACACGATTTCCAAAGCCGCATAGGGGCACTGCCCGCAGGCGTTAACCTAAGCAAGCGGACTGTAGGATGGGTAGAGGTAAAGTGCGTTCTTCACGCGCTTTACCGAAACCCATCATCTCGCCGCAGGAGCGGTCGATGGGTTTCGCAAGGGCTCAACCCATCCTACGCATCTTAGGTTAGTGCCGATGAGGCACTGCCGCACTCTTTGGTGATACATATATCTCAAAAGTTTCAAAAAAGATTAGGACGCTAAAAGACTGAGAAACTTAGTGCGTGTCCGTTAACCATTCCGGTGCGCCGGCGCGTCCGTGTGGTTGCCGGCTTTCGTTCATGGCGTCGCGATAGGCCTCCAGGACGGAATTGGTCATGGCATCGACCGAGAATGAGACGCGAGCACGTGTTTGCAGTCGCCGTGCGGCGGCCTCCAAGCGGGCGGGATCTCTCAAAGCCGCATCAATCGCCCCTGCCAGTGCGGCCGGGTCATCGGCCGGGATCAAGTGCGCGGCGTCGGGTCCGAAGATTTCCGCAATTCCGCCGACCCGCGTGGCAATGATCGGCATAGCGGCTGCGGCGGCCTCCAGAACGATATAGGGCAGGGATTCGGCGCGCGAGGGGACCACCAGGATGCGGCCAAGCGCAAAGCCTGATCGTGCTGGTTTGGCGCCGACAAATCGAACGCGTTCGGTCACGCCGAGGTCTCGTGCCGCGTTCTCGAAGGTATCTTTCTCCGCGCCCGCGCCGACGATCGTTGCGGTCACGTGTTGTCCGTTTGCTGCAAGCCGCGCGAGCGCCTCAATAAGGACATCGACGCCTTTGAGCGCGCGCAGCTCACCGACAAAGACAAGATCGGTCGGGTTGGCGTCCGGCGGGACGCCTGAAAATTCAGGGTCGGTCACGCCATTGTGCACGACCCGCATCGGCGCGGCGGGATTTCCAATCTTGGTACGGAACGCGTCGCGCCCATAGTCGCTCTCGAACAGAAACAAATCGGTGCGGCGCATCAGCGCACGTTCGGCCGCAAGATAGAAAAAGCCGCTCGGCGACGCCCAACTATAATGCAGGCTGCCGCCGTGCGGGGTGTAGACGCGCAAGCCCTGGCCGCGCGTTGCAAACCGTGCATAAGCGCCGCCCTTGGCGCCATGTCCATGGATCACGTGCGCGCCGACATCGGCAGCGCGTCGCGTGACATTTGCTGCCGCGTTGACGTCGCATGGGCCGATTTGGCGGCTCATGGGAATGGGCGTCAAGCCAAGGGCGAGGCGAGGAGCAAGCTCCGCGAGCTTTTCTTCTCCTTGAGCGCCTCCGGTCGTCGAATCCGCGATCAGGCCGACGCGGTGTCCACGCGCAACTTGGCCAAGGGCCAAGTCAACGACATGCCGGAAGAGCCCGCCGACCGGCGCGCGAAACACATGCAGAATATTGAGAGGCGATTGGCCCGCCACGTCAATCATATGTTAACTCTTCAGTAATGCTTGGCGCCGAACCATCGACTTCCGGAAACCCGAGCCCCAAATGAGGCCATGAACGAGGCCGCAGGGAGGCCGAAATGCAGGAAGGAATGGCGCGTCCGTTGCACGTCACTTCATGAAAGGAAAAGTTCAAGAAAGAACGAAGATGCCTTCTATCATGCGAAGTCACGACCGTGCGTCGTTAACGAATGATTGAGAGATTGTGCCGGAAGTCCATTTTTTTGATCGTTGTTTAACGCGCTGGCAACCTTAATAGTTTGTAATCGCAAATGACTTGTAGTGGCCAAATTGTAGTGGCCAAATAACTTGCAGTGGCCATGTCGGTAGCGGTGTGAGTGGAGTGTGTAATGCAAGCGAGTGTGTCGTCGATGGCGAGGCCGGGCGTTTCTCCGGCGATCGATGAGCTCGATATGGGGGCGCTTGGGCGCTCTCTGTGGCGCAAGAAGCGTTGGATCATTGGCCTGACGCTGGCGGCAACAGCCCTTGCCATGGCCGGCGTGAACCTGGTCACGCCGCGCTACAAGTCGGAAGCGCGCGTCTTGATCGAGACGCGCGAAAACATCTTTCTGCGTCCGGATGCGGAGCGGAGCCAAGAGCGTGGTTCGACGGTCGACCTGGAGGCGGTAACCAGCCAAGTTCAGCTTATGCTGTCGCGGGACCTTGCACGCGACATCGTCAAGACGCTCAAACTTGGCGATCGCGCCGAGTTTGATCCGGTGCTGCGCGGGCCATCGCTGGCCAAGGCACTCCTGGTGGACGTCGGGATGATCAAGGATCCCATGAGCCAGACGCCAGAGGAGCGGGTGCTCAAGAGCTACTACGAACGCCTGGTCGCGTTTCCGGTCGACAAATCGCGCGTCATTGCGCTTGAATTCGAATCCGAAGATCCGGAACTTGCCGCGCAGGCGACCAATGCGATAGCCGAGGCCTATCTCGCCTTTCAACGCAGCGCCAAACAGGACCAGTCGCGTAGCGCCAGCCAATGGCTTGCCGGCGAGATCGAGACGCTGCGCCAGAAAGTGGCGGACGCCGAATCAAAGGTCGAGCAACACCGATCCAAATCGAACCTCCTGATGGGCACCAACAACACGACCTTATCGAACCAGCAGCTTGGAGAGTTCAACGCACAGGTTGGCACCGCGCGGGCGCAGCGAATCGAGGCGGAATCCAAGGCACGGTTCATTCGTGAAGCGCTCCGCAACGGCAACGCGATTGAATTTTCCGAAATCGTCAATTCGGATCTGATGCGGCGCCTGTCCGAACAGCGGGTCACGTTGCGGACGCAACTTGCCGAGCAATCATCGACCCTCCTCGACCAGCATCCGCGCATCAAGGAATTGCGCGCGCAAATCGCGGATCTCGACCGGCAACTGCGTGTCGAGGCCGATCGGTTGGCGCGATCGCTGGAGAACGACGCCAAGATGGTGGAAGCCCGCGTGCAGTCGTTGAACGCAAGTTTCGACCAAATGAAGTTCCAGGCAGCGAGTATCAACGAGCAAGACGTCCAGCTCCGTGCGCTCGAGCGCGACGCAAAATCGCAGCGTGATCTGCTTGAATCATACCTCGCGAAATATCGTGAAGCGGCCGCGCGCGACAATATCGGTTCGGTTTCGCCGGAGGCGCGGATCATTTCGTCCGCCATTGTGTCGAATACGCCGTCATTTCCCAAGACATTGCCGACCGTACTCGTCGCGGCGCTCGGGATGTTCGTTCTTTCATCGGGGTTCATACTCTCGGGCGAACTCCTCAAGTCGGCATCCGCCGGCACGGCCGCGGGACCAATCCAGCGGTCCACGATCGCGGATCCGATCTTGGAATCGCTGCAAGCCGTAACGTTGGTCGCGGCAAGCACGCCCGCTATCGGCCCAGTAAAGGCGCAAGAATCGCCAGGTCCATCGCCAATCCCCAAGTCAATGCCTACGTCGGTTTCCGCTCCAGTTCCCGAGCGAGTTCCGGATCCGGTTCCGAGCGCAGTTCCCCTGCCGGCTCCCACATTGGTCCCGCTGGTTCAATCGGAAATCGACCATCGGACAACCGACCGAGGGGCAACTGACCATCCGGCGACCGACCATCTGGCAAAAGATCGTCGGGCATCCGGCCAAGGGGCAGCCCACGGGGATCATGGTCGCGTCGAAACAATCGTTGAAATGGCGAGCGCCCTGAGCGCTGCGGGCGCCGCCGGCGGCCGAATTGTCGTTTTCGGAACGCGCCAAAATGTCGGAACGACGCAGGCCGCGATATCCCTGGCGCGCGCGCTTGCAGCGCACAAGAAAGTCGTCCTGGTCGACCTTTCGCTTCGATCTCCGAATTTGTCGGCCATTGTCAATGATCCGAGCGCGCCTGGACTGACGGACGCCATCAACGGTGCGGCAACATTCAAGCAAATCATCGTGCGCGATCGCATGTCGCCGGCGCACGTCGTCATGGCAGGGAGCATGACCGAAGATGTCCGTGCAATCATGTATTCGCCGGACCTCGTGATTGCCTTGGAGGCGCTGGGGCGCGCCTATGACCATGTTGTTGTCGATGCCGGTACGTTGTCCGAGGTTTCCGCGGAGCGCCTCGCGCGGATCACTCAGGTCGCCGTTCTGGTGTGCGAGCGGGCCGATGATCTGGTGACGGGTGCGGCGCTGGAACAAATTGAAGCAGGCGGGTTCAATTCCGTTAGACTGGTGTCCGGCACGCCGGGACCGCTGCCGGACCAGCGTGTCGGCGGGTCGCGCGAAGCGGCGTAGTGTCGCGTGAGCCATCGAAATTGTTTGGATGGAAGCGCGCGATCGTGCGGAGGAACACTTGACCGGGCTCAAAAGGACCATCATCCGAACCGGCCTCGAGACGCTTTATTTCAGTGGTGCGCATTTGATGATGCGCCCATTCTACGCCGGCGTTGGCGCCATCTTGACGCTGCATCATGTTCGACCGCGGCGGCCCGAGCGGTTCCAACCGAACCGGCTTCTTGAGGTAACGCCCGCGTTTCTCGAACGTGTCCTGGTGTTTCTCAGACGCTCCGGTCTCGAAATCGTCAGTCTCGATGAGATGCATCGACGACTTGCCGAGGGAGATTTTGCCGAGGGAGATTTTGATCGTCGCTTTGTCTGCATTACGATCGATGATGGCTATCGCGACACGCTCGAGCACGCCTATCCGATCCTCAAGCGGTTCGAGGCGCCATTCACGGTCTACATTCCGACCAGCTTTCCCGATCGCATCGGCGAATTGTGGTGGCTCGCGCTCGAAGCCGTGGTCGCCCGCAATCCGCATATCGGATTGCTGATCAACGGCAAGGAGCACACCTTCGATTGCCGAACCACGGCGGAAAAGCGCGACGTTTACGATGAGCTCTACGGCTGGTTACGGCGTCTCGCCACCGAGCAGGAGGTGCGGGTTGCGGTACGTGATCTCAGCCGCCGGTATCACGTTGATATTGCAGCCTTCTGCAACGATCTTTGCATGGATTGGCGGGAACTCAATAGGCTTGCGGCTGATCCGCTGGTGACCATCGGGGCCCATACGGTCAATCATGTGATGCTTGCCAAGGTGCCGGAAGCGACCGCGCGTTCCGAAATGGCCATGAGCCGGTCCGTCATCGAGGCGGCGCTCGGGCTCCGGCCGGATCACCTGTCCTATCCGGTCGGCGACAGGACATCCGCGGCGGCGCGCGAATTCAAGATTGCGGCTGAACTCGGGTTCAAGACCGCCGTGACGACACGGCCGGGCGTCCTGTTTCCGGAGCACCGCGACCACTTCATGTGCCTGCCTCGCATTTCGCTCAATGGCGAACATCAGCAATTGCGCTATGTGCGCGTGCTGTTGTCAGGGGCTGCAACGGCCGTCTGGAACAGGTTCCGCCGCGTCGACGCGGCGTAAGTTCGAATTGTTTGTAGGATGGGTTGAGGAAAAACGCGTTCTTTCTTTACGCGTTTTTCCGAAACCCATCGTCGATCCGCGAATGAGATGATGGGTTTCGCCAAAAAACGCGTGAAGAACGCGTTTTTTGTCTCTACCCATCCTACGAGCGGCGAATCACGAATCGGGGCGCAGCATCCAACGTACGAGCGGCATGGCCGGCAGGACCCAGGCGATGCCGGCGACCACATAATAAATGCCTTCGATGAGGCCGTTTGCCTTGATCGCCGGAAACTGCGCGATCGCCATCGCGATCAGGGCCCACGACAACACCAGCATCAAGAGCACAATGGTGCCGATGAATTTTCGTTGGCGGATGGTCATCTGTTCGACGCCGGTTGGGCAATTGCGAGGGCAGGGGCCCTCACTATATGGTCCGCCGCGACGACCACAAGAGAACATCATGAATGTAGCTGCACCCGCACCGGAATTTCGCCGCCGCGCCATCAGGATTTGGCTTCTGGTGATCGTCGTGCACGTATTCGCGATGGTCATGGTCGGTGGCGCGACGCGGCTCACAGGGTCGGGGCTTTCGATTGTGGAGTGGAAACCGATCAGCGGGATGCTGCCGCCCTTAAGCGTCGCAGACTGGGAGGCGGAATTCGAAAAGTACAAAGCGATACCGCAATATCAGCAACTCAACCGGGGCATGAGCCTCGGCGAGTTCAAGTCGATCTTCTGGTGGGAATGGGCCCATCGGCTGCTCGGGCGAACAATCGGGGTTGTGTTTCTGCTGCCGTTTCTGTGGTTCCTCTGGAACGGCTGGGTCGGGCGCGGCCTGCGCGCAGGCCTCTGGACGATCTTTGGTCTTGGCGCATTGCAGGGGGCAGCCGGTTGGTGGATGGTTGCGTCGGGCCTTGCCGAGCGGGTCAACGTGTCACAATACCGGCTGGCGTTTCATTTGACGCTTGCATGCATTATTTTGGCCGCGACGCTGTGGGTTGCCCAGCAATTGTCATCGCGCATCGTTCGGGCCGGCCCATGGCCAAAGATTCGCGCCAGCGCGATTGGTTTGGTCGTGCTGGTATTGCTGCAGATTTATCTCGGCGCGCTCGTTGCGGGGCTGCACGCAGGCCTCATCTACAACACCTGGCCGTCGATCGGTGGCGGGCTGTGGCCTGATGCCGCGCGATTGCTGTTTCAGGAGCCGTGGTGGCGTAATTTTTTTGAAAATGCCCTGACGGTGCAATTCGTCCATCGCACGGTGGCTTATGTTCTTTGGTTTGCCGCCGTGGCGCATGCCATCGTGGTTTGGCGCAGGCTCGGGAGTGGTGCGGTTCTGTTGACGGCGCTGTTGCTCGCCGTCGCGGTCACGGTGCAGGCCGCGTTTGGAATTGCAACGCTGCTGCATGGAGTTCCAATTTATCTCGCCCTTATGCATCAGGCCATGGCGATCGTGGTTCTCGGGACGGCCGTCGTGCATGCGCAACGGCTTGCGGCACCGGAAACGTTGTAGCCCGGGTTGAGAAATTGCGCGTTCTTCACGCGCAATTACGAAACCCGGGGACGGTCCATCGGCGGCGAGTTAGGCCCAGGGTTTCGCGCGAAGAACGCTCAACCCGGGCTGCGCGACCCTACGCCGTCAGCCCTTGCTCCAGGTCCGCGATGATGTCGTCTTTGTCTTCGAGGCCGATCGACAAACGTACGACGTCGGGGCCGGCACCGGCTTGAGTCTTCTGCGCATCGGTGAGCTGGCGATGGGTCGTCGAGGCGGGGTGGATGATCAGCGAACGGGTGTCGCCGATATTGGCGAGATGCGAGAACAGCGTCACGTTCGAGACGAGCTTCACGCCCGCGTCGTAGCCGCCCTTGAGACCGAAGGTGAAGACCGAGCCCGCGCCCTTCGGCACATATTTGCGCGCGAGGCCGTAATAGCGGTCGACGGGAAGGCCCGGATAGCTGACCCAGGCGACGGCGGAATGATTGACCAGCCAGTGCGCCACCGCGAGCGCGTTTTCGCAGTGGCGCTGAATGCGCAGCGGGAGTGTCTCTATTCCGGTCAGGATGAGAAACGCATTGAATGGCGACAGCGCGGGGCCGATGTCGCGCAATGCCAAAACGCGGCATGCAATCGCAAAGGCAAAATTGCCAAACGTTTCGTGCAACACGATGCCCTGATATTCCGGCCGGGGCTCCGACAACATCGGATAGCGCTTCTCGCGCGACCAGTTGAACGTTCCGGCATCGACGATCATGCCGCCGATGGAATTGCCGTGACCGCCGAGAAATTTCGTGAGCGAGTGCACCACGATATCGGCGCCATATTCGATCGGCCGGCACAGATAGGGCGTCGCCAGCGTATTGTCGACGATCAGCGGCACGTGGGCTGATTTCGCGATTTTTCCGATCGCTTCGATATCCGTGATGACCCCGCCCGGATTGGCAATCGATTCGATAAAGATGGCTTTGGTCTTGGGCGTGATGGCGCGTTCG
>DATGVJ010000600.1:0-23140 GCA_035300505.1 Xanthobacteraceae bacterium | reverse complement strand
GCATGGCCCTTGGCATGCATGCCGGCTTCTTCGAGGTCGAGATCGCGCTCGATCCGTCGTCGCGATTCGTCGGTGATCTTGCCCTCGCGCAAAAGCAGGTGGATGTATTCGCGTTCGGCCGCGATGAGCTTGAGGCGCAACGTCGCAGCGAGTGCCGCGTGATCTGAGCCGTCGTCTGGGTCGCGCCGGTTGAGTTGCCGGCGTGTATCGTCGCGCGCCTTGAGCACGGCGGCGACCGGGTCGGGCAATTGATTTTCGCGCGCGAAATCTTCGAGCGCGCGTAATCCTGCGTCCATGGCACCGTTGCGGGCGTTGAGTTCAGCCTCGTGTTCACGTCGCCGTTCGTCGGCGCGAAGCTTTGCGACATCCAGCCAACGTATGACCAGCGGCAATGTCAGGCCGAGGCCAACCAGCGTGAGAACGATGACCCCGAACGTGATGAACAGGATCAAGTCACGATGTGGAAACGGCTCTCCGCTGGCGATGGTCAACGGAATGGCGAGCGCAGCCGCAAGCGAGACGACGCCGCGCACGCCGGTAAACCCGAGCACGAAAACCTGCTGCCAGGGTGGCTGCGGGTCGCGTCGGCGCAGTGAGGGGCTCAGCCATCGAGGCATGTAGGTAGCGGGGAACACCCATATGAAGCGGGCGGCAACCACGATGGCTGTCGTAAGCAGGATCGCAAAAGCGATGTCGCGCAACGAAGATGTCGAGGCCTTTTCGATCAAGACGCGGGCTTGCAGGCCGGTCAAGAGAAAGACCAATCCTTCGATCACGTAGATGAGCAAGTCCCAGAAGAAGATACCCTGCAGACGCGTCGCCGACGGGATCAAGAGTGGACCGTTCCAGCTCACATAAAGCCCGGTAGAGACGGTAGCGAGCACGCCTGAACCGCCGAGTTCTTCCGGCACGAGGAAGGCGAGATAGGGCGTGATCAGCGACAGAACGATTTCAGCGCGCGGCTCCCGCGCGAGGCGCCGCAGGCGAAGGCTGAGCCACCCAACCGCGATGCCCCAGATGATTTCGCCGACCACGATCGCGGCGAAAGTTCCGGTGGCCTGGGCGAATGAGAAAGCACCGGTCGCAATGGCGGCGACTGCGAAGCGATAGAGAATGAGCGCGGTCGCGTCATTGGCGAGACCTTCGCCTTCCAGAACGACGAGGATCCGTCGCGGCAGGCCGAGACGCCGGGCAATCGCAAGCGGTGCGACGACATCGGGTGGCGCCACGATGGCTCCGATCAGGAAACCAACGCCCCATGGCAGCGCAAGGACATAATGGGCGGCCGCCGCCACGGCACAGGTTGTGAAGATGACGCAGCCGAAGGCAAGGAGCGTGATCGGTCGCAGATTGAAGCAGAACTCGCGCCAGCTCATTGAGACGCCCGCCGAATAGATCAGCGGCGGCAGGATGACCAGCAACACCAGTTCGGGCGCCAGCGTTATCGCCGGCAGGCCTGGTATCAGGGCCAGCGCAATTCCAGCGATGACCAGGACGATCGATGGCGCCGTGCGCAGCCGCCGTGCCATCGCGGCGGCGGCGACGAGCACGACGAGGAGGGAGAGAAGCGTGAGGATCGTGGCAGTCATTCGCAACCTAGATCGCGCTTGCCGCGATATTGACTGTCAGCGCCAGCAGAGCGGCGTTGAAGATGAAGGAAATCACGCTGTGACCGAACGTGGTCCGGCGGATGGGCTTGCAGCTTATCGTCACGTCGGACACTTGTGCGCACATTCCGATGGTGAATGAGAAATACATGAAATCCCAGTAGTCGGGCTCAGGATCGTCACCCGGAAACTGCATGCCGCCGCCACGGCCTTTGTTCTCCTCATAGAATTCGTGGGCGTAATGGAGCGCGAACATCGTGTGCGTGAACCCCCAGGACAACACGATCGTCAGTGTCGCGAGAAGGAGGTCGGCCGCCGATCGGCTGTTGTTGCCGCCGGACGTACCCAGAAGAGCAAAAATAGCGGCAAGGCTTGCGAGCGCCGCGATGGCGGTCAACGATAGAATGACGGTCTGACTTTCGTCCTGCAACCGTGCCCGCCGCCGCATGCGTTGTACGTCGGCCGTGCTCATCATTTGAAACGCAAGAATGAGATAGAGACCGACGAAGACATCCCAACCCACGAGCAGGCGGCTTACTATGCGCCAGCCGGTGGCTGAAAGCGCGAGAAACACCAGTAGCCCGATTGCGAAACATATGAATAGCCGAGGCCGCGCTTTCACGATCCGAAGCGGCTTGGGCCAGCGATGGCGTGACAGCGTGTTGTCTTGATTTGCGGTCATCGTGTTGCGAACGTTTCCCGAAACAGCCGCGACCACTTGGCTCCTTCGTCCATGTAACGCTGCAGATCGGCGAAAATCATTCCGTCCGGCGGGGCTTTCACCTTCGGGTTGGTCGGGATCGCCTCGCGATCGGAAATGATCTTCTGCCCGTCGGTGAGAATGAAGTCCTGGAACAGGAGTGCCGCGTGCGGATGTGGCGCGCGCCTGAGCATGCCGATGCCAGTCGGAAAGGCGACAACGGGCGGCAGGTAAATGATTTCGATCGGAGCTCCTTCGGATTTGAGCTGCTCGACGCGGTAGCTATAGGCCGTAAGCGCGATCGGCACTTCGCCAGTCGGGACAAGATTGGCCAATAGCGAATGGCCCTTGCGGATCGATATGACGTTGGTCGTCGCAATGTCCCGGAACAGCTTTGTTCCTTTGGCCTCGCCCATGTGCAGGACGGTCGTCATGAACCACATTGCATCTTCAGCTTCGATCGCGAGTTTGCCTTTGTACTTGGGATTGAGCAGATCCTCGTAGGTCTTTGGGGCGTCCGCCGGCTTCATGAGGTTGGTGTTATAGGCACCTGCGAAGATGGAAAGCCGTGTTGCGATCCATTGGCCATGCGGCAGCGTGGCTTGCGGGATGAGGTCCTGGGAAACCGGAGTTTTCACTTTGTGCAAGAGCAGTTCGCGCATCATGGCTTCCATGTCGGGGCCGGCAGTTTCGGCGAGGTCTGCATCGAACCGGTTTCCCGCGTATTCGCGCGTCACCCGGTTGCGAATGTCTTCTGAACTGCCGCGCCAATGCTGGGCCTTGACGCCATATTTGGCGGTGAATGCCGCCATGATGGCGCCCATGTCGGGCACCGTCATCGACGAATAGATCATCAGGTTGCCTTCACGGCGAGCGCCGTCGATCAGTCGTTGTGTCCGGTCCGGGCCCGAAGCGCCCGCCAGTTCGGCGATCGTTTGAGCCGCAGCGTTGCCTGGCACGAGTGCAATTGCGCACAAGGCCGCCGACAAGCTGCATATGACTGTCCTCAACGTAGCGAACCGGACTTGTGTATTCATGCCTTGCTCCCGAATTACACCCCGTCACGGTTTCGGCCGTAGCCCGTAGGATGGGTAGAGGAAAAGCGCGTTCTTTCTTACGCGCCTTTCCGAAACCCATCATCGGACCGCGCCGCTGGTTGATGGGTTTCGCGATAACGCGTGAAGAACGCGTCATCGCTCTACCCATCCTACACGCAATCGCTCCTATACAAATCACGGCTTCGGCGGCAGCGTCGACTGTTCGGCTTCGTAGACCGCGTCCATGCGTGGCGTGACGCCGTGGCGCGCGAGCGCATCGGCGAACATTTGGCGCACCAGCGGCGTTTCATCGGCATAGTCGATCTGGTTACCACCGAGCCGCCGGCTGATCCATGACATCGGAACGCCTTGCTTGTTGCGTGGCGAGGAGTGCTTGAAGGCGAGATAGCGTGCCGGCGTCGGGCCGCCGTTGAAATGCTGGTGGAACCAGGCATTGGGTGGCACGATCAAGGTGCCATATTTCCAATCATAACGCTTGGGCTCTTCGCCTTCCGGCCACATCAGCGAATAGCCTTCGCCATTGAGCACGATCACGTGGGCGCCCGGCCCATGGGCATGCGCCTTCTTGTAGGTGCCGACCGGGAATTGCGAGATATGGCTCGCGATCGAGCCCTTGGCCATGTTGAAGCGGATATGGCCGCCGCCGGCGCCGCGCTCCTTGGCGGTGATCAGCGGAAGATTGATGGCGTCGGCGACGAAATTCGTTTGCAGCAGAAACCCTATCTGCTCGCCTTTGGCCGCGAAATAGTCGGGCTCGCCGGAGAAGCGGTTCTTGAAATCGTAGGTGAAGTTGAAGATGAAGTCGGGCTCCTCGTAGAGGTTGATCACGGACGGAAAGTTGGTGACGCCGACAAAACGCACGACCTCCTGACCGGAACCATTGAAATGCTGGTACCAGCAGTTGAGCGGTATAGCGAATATGGAACCGGCTTTCCATTCGAAGGTGACCCGGGATCCGGCATTGTTCCAGACCGTCGTCGACCCGCGGCCCGCAAGGACAAAGATCATTTCTTCGTAGAGGTGGTGCTGTTGCTCGAGCTTCTTGCCCGGTGCGATCTCGCAGACATAGCAGTCGTTCGAGGTGCGAGAGGCCTCGTGGTTGATGTATACCCCCTTGGCGCCATCGCCGCGCCGGGGCCACGATTTCAAATCGACGTTGCAGAGATTAGGGATGTACTGCGCGCTGACGATGTCGAGCCCCTCGGCGCGGACGAAGCGCAAATATGGCGTGTCCTTTTCTGTCTTGAACTTGTTCGCCATTTCTTCCGAAACGAGCACTTCCTTGGCCACGAATTCCTCCATCAGATCCGCCACGGCGGTCGCCTTCCGGCACATTGTAATATTGATTTAGCAGCCGCAGCGGCTTGGTCGCAACGGTTTGGCCGCGACGGCGCAGGCCGGGCGATGACTTTTGGCGCAACGCCGGACGTTCGCCATCGGGGCTTCGAAATTGGCAACAATCGCTGGTGTTTGTCCTTTTGATCCTCTATAAGCCCGCTTTCCCATTATGTTTCGGGCTCTGGTTCCGTCTTCGGGCCCGAAAGCTAAAGAATAACAAGGAGTTAAGCATGGCCGTTCCGAAACGAAAAACGTCGCCGTCCAGACGCGGAATGCGCCGTTCTGCCGACGCGCTGAAAAATCCGACCTATGTCGAAGACAAGGATTCCGGCGAGCTGCGGCGGCCGCACCATATTGATCTCAAGACCGGCATGTATCGGGGTCGACAGGTCCTCAAGGCCAAGACCGAAGTCTGATCCGGGATGTGTTGTCCCTGATCCTGTTTATGTGCATGTTGATCGAATTCATTGTCGTTCCGCGGGCGGCGACTTCCACCTTCCTGATTATCGCTGCTTTGAGCTTTGTTGACGTTATCGGAGGCTTTACCATCACGATTCGCACGGCCCAGCGGGACGTCGAATTTCAGGACCAGCGTACGATCGGCACCGTTTGACGCCCTGGTGCGGCGAAGTTCCTATCATATGGCGGCGAATGCGTTTAGGAGCTTTCGGTGTTCCGGGGCCATGAAGGCAATGGGCGGAACGCGGGTTACCGAATCTTTTAAGTTTTTCTTATAATGGGTTGGGACTAGCCGCCGGCCTGCCGTCGGTACGGTCGACCTTTGCGCGGCCACGCCTTGCCGAGAGGCCAATTTGCCAAGAGGCCAATGTGTCTAGCCGGGATTCAACCAGTTCCAGACGACGCTATGTCGATGGGGTCGAGCCATGCTTGATCGATGGGATCGCTGCCCCGGGGCCAAGCGCCGACATTGAGCCGGATGCGGTGTCGGCAGTGGCCGGTGAAATTCCGTACAATTGGAGCCTCGACAGCGATCTGATCAGCTGGGGTCGCAATGTCGGTGACGTGTTGGGTGTTTCCGATCCCACATTCCTCGCAAGCGGTGCGGCCTTTGCCCAGTTGATCGCTCCCGGCAGCGGGCCGTCGCGCGCCGATGTGGTGAAGACGCCGGCATTCCGAGATGAAGGTGGAGGGGTTCCCTACCAGCTCCAATATGGCTTGCACCTGCCGGGACGCAATGAACCGACATGGATTGAGGATACCGGTCGCTGGTTCGGCGGGCAGGATGGCAAACCGGTGCGCGCGCGTGGGGTCTTGCGAGTCATCAATGAGCAACACGAGCGCGAACAGCATCTCGTAAGGGTGTCCCAGTTCGATGCGCTGACTGGGGAAATGAACCGTTGGCGCCTCGCCGAGACGCTTGATGCGACGATCGAGGAAACCGTCAAACTGCGTTCCTCATGCGGCTTCTTCCTCGCTGCGGTCGACAATCTGGCGCGCATCAACGATTCCTATGGTTACGACATTGCGGATGAAGTGATAACGGGCGTCGGCAAATGCCTTCGGTCGAAATTACGCGGCAAGGACCACTTGGGGCGCTTTTCGGGCAACAAGTTCGGGATCGTCCTCAATGATTGCACGCCTGACGACATGCTCATCGCCGCTGATCGATTGCTGTCGGGCGTGCGCGACAAGGTGATGCCGACGAGTGCCGGTCCGGTTGCGGTCACGGTAACGATGGGCGGCGTGACCGCGCCACGTCATGCCCGAACCGTCCGTGATGTGATGATACGCGCGCAGGAAGCGCTCGACAGCGCCAAGGTGAAACGGGGCGGGTCGTTTCAGGGCTATACGCCCAATCTGGCCCGCGATGCGCAGCGTCACGAGAATATCCGCGCCACCCAGGAAATCATCGGCGCGCTCAATGCACGGCGCATCTCTCTGGTCTATGAGCCGGTTGTCGGGGCCAAATCGCGCCAACCGGAATTTTATGAATGCCTGATGCGGGTCGGCCGCCAGGACGGCAGCCTCATGGCGGTGAACGAGGTCATTGGGCTTGCCGAACGGCTTGGCCTCGTCGGCCTGCTTGATCATCGGGTGCTCGAACTCGCCCTGCAGGAACTCATCGCGGCGCCAACCTTCAGGGCAAGCCTCAACGTCTCGGCAGCGTCGACCGGAGATGCGGAATGGTGGTCGGCGCTGGCCGCAATGCTGGGGCCCCATAGCGGCATTGCCGAGCGCCTTACGGTCGAAATTACCGAGACGGCGGCGATCCGGGATATCGATGAAACCCGCGATTTTGTGAAGCGGGTCAAGGACCTCGGGTGTAGCGTCGCGATGGATGATTTCGGTGCCGGCTATACGTCGTTCCGCAATCTGCGCAAGCTTGGCGTGGATATTGTGAAGATCGATGGCGACTACGTGCGCAACATGACCCGGTTGGACGATGACCGCGCCTTCGTGCAGGTGATGATTGATCTTGCGCAACGCCTCGGGATCAAGACCGTTGCCGAATGGGTGCCGGACGAACTCACCGCATCGATCCTCGCCGACTGGGGCTGCGATTACCTGCAGGGCGCCTTCGTGGGATTGGCCAGCGCTGAGCGGCCATGGCTCGCGGCGGGTGATACGATGCCGAAGTCGGCGTGAGAGCCGCTGACCTGCCGGCATGCTCGGTCTGACTCCCTCTCCCCTCTGGGGTGGCAAAGCCGCCGAGAGGGCTGGGGTGAGGGGATTATGTCATATTGTAATTATCAATTGTGATAATTACAATATGACTTATGAAACGCCGTCTGCTAATGCAAAAGCTCGACGACATGGATCGACGCGGAGTGTGGGCGTTCACACCGGCGACATTTTCAGCCCTGCTTGGCGAACCGGACCCGAACTATCTCAAGCTGATGATGAAGCGCTTGGCCGACCAGGGCGTACTGGTAAGGGCCGCACGTGGCGTATACGTAAATCCGCATGCTCGCTCCATGCCGCGCGACGTGCGACGCGGCCTCATTCGCTTCCTGCGTCCCCGTGAAGTCACATATGTGAGCCTCGAATACAGGCTGTCCGAGGCGGGAGTGATCTCGCAGGTCGCGACGACATTGACGTGCATGACCACGGGCTCGCCCGGTCGTTTCGACACGCCCTGGGGAGCGATCGAATTCACCCACACGGATCGCCACATTGCGGTCGGAACCGATGTGCATGCGAGCGATGACGGGGTTTTTGAGGCGACCGTGGAACGATCGGTCCGCGATCTCCGCCGGGTCGGAAGGAATACGGGTCTGATCGATGAGGAAACCCTGGCCGAAGCGATTTGCGAAGAGAGAAGTCATGAACAGCAGCAAGGCCGCTAGCATCAAAGGCGCGGTTGCCGACTTCATGGCGACGCGTGGCATCTCCATTGAAATGGAGCAAAACCTGGTCAAGGAGGCCATTCATCTTCATCTGCTGTCCGCGTTGTCCGATGCAGGCGTGCTCCGTCATGTCGTATTTCAAGGCGGTACCGCACTGCGTCTTTGCTACGGCGGAGAGCGCTACAGCGAAGACCTGGACTTCGTCTGCGGAAAAGCCGGCTCTTACGTCGACGAGATTGATTTCGTCCGGCTCGTCCGGGAGGCGCTGGAGACCACGAAGGGTTCGCTGCAGCGTGACTTCGACATCGATTCCGATGCGATCACCTGCAGGCAGCCCGCGCACCCCATGACGATAAAGAGCCAATCCGTGTCAGTGGCGGCCTGGCAGATCGTCGTGCCGATAGGTCACACGCCGCGGTCGCCGCGGTCCCGGATCAAGATCGAGTTCGCCAATGTGCCGTCGCACGATAGCGGCCCCAGTGTGGCCAAGGTGCCGCTGGGGCTCGTGCACGTGCAGGATGTGATCCTCACTGCCGAAAGCGCCAACGAAATTCTTGCCGATAAGGCTGTCGCGCTCACGGCACGGGAAGTTCTGAAATTTCGCGACGTCTGGGATGTCTGGTATCTCGTCAATAGACTCAACGCGCAGGCTGACCGGGACATCGTCACCTGGAAATTTGCCGATTACGGCACGTTGAACATCGAGGCGAAGGCCGCTCAAAGATGCACGGAATTGGCGAAGGGTTCTACTGCGGAATCGTTCCTCGACGAGATGAGAAGGTTTTTGCCGGCAAGACGCGTTGCGGAAATGAGCGACGCCGGTTTGCACCGGGCGATCCTCGTCGCCAGTGGCGACCTGTTAAAGCGCGCGGTTCTTCCGATAGCGTTAAAATAAGGGGCGGCATGCTTGTGGGGGCAGCCTGATGCGGACTTCTTTGACGGCACGTGCCCGGTGGGTGATTTGCCGTTACTTGCAGGGCCACTGCGATATCAGGGCTTCAAGAGCCAGCACCCTGAAATCTTCCCGCACCCTGTCAGGTCTGGCGCTGATATATTGCAGAACAGTCCGGACCATCTCCTCGCCCGTCGTTGTTGGAGGAGGACAGACATCGTTGGAGCCGTAAGCGAGCCCATCGATGACGCCAAAACATCGACCTTGCAGAAATGGCAGCTTGCTGGCATCGCCTGCCAGAAAGTTCTGGCATGAATCAATGATGAATTCAGCTGATCGCTTATCCTCCTGCGCAACCGCGGTCCCGTGCAACGGGAATATTTCCGAGCCTGCCACAAGCACGAATGAAAGAACGAGCTTGATCGCTACCAAGATTGTACGCACTGCATCCCCCCGCACCGCATTCATCCGCCGTAAGAGCATTAGCCCGTCGCGTTGCTCGCGGCCGTCGACGCGGCATCCAATGCACTCATTCAAAAAGTGTGCCAACCATCCGTGGCACAGGAACTTTAAAGTCTTTTGAGGAGGTGTCGAAAAGCCGTCAGGGTTTCTTGCTCAGGCGATTGAGGCGCTCTTGCATTTCATCCATCTGGCGTTTTAGTTCGTCGAATTCATGGCCGCCGGTTGTCGGACGTTGCGGCTTTTCGGGGTCCGCCGGCTGCTCGTCTCGTCGCCCAAAGGGGGAAAACATCGCGAAGGTGCGTTCGAATATTTCCATATTACGACGGGCTTGCTCTTCCAATGCACCGAAGCCGCTATTGCCGAAGGCCTGTGCCATCTGCTGGCGAAATTTGTCCTGGTCGCGCGTGAGCGTCGCCATCGAAAGCTCAAGATAGCGCGGCACCAGCGTCTGCATGCTGTCGCCGTAGAAGCGGATGACCTGTCGCAGGAAGTTGATAGGCAGGAGATTCTGCCCTTCCTTGTTTTCCTGTTCGAAGATGATTTGCGCGAGCACGGAGCGTGTGATGTCTTCATTGGTCTTGGCGTCGTAAACGACAAAGTTCTCGCCGCTTTTTACCATCGTGGCGAGATCTTCGAGCGTCACATAGGTGCTGGTGCCGGTGTTATAGAGCCGCCGATTGGCGTATTTTTTGATCGTGACGGGGTCTTCAGACTTGGCCATGTTGGGCACCCTCGACGTTTGTCCGTCCAGGCCGGAACCACGAAATGGCCGATGCGGAACTGTAACAAATAGCCACAAACCCCTCCTGGCCTTCGGCCAAGATGCCGCCGAAGCTGGCGTTGACGACGCTCATGACGGTCCACAAACCGAAAAAGCCAGTCGCACAGCGATCCGATTGTTGCTGCTCTGATTGGCGGCGCTTTGATTGGCGGTGCTTTGATTGATCGAATGCAATGCCCGAAAATGAGGCGCTTGAATTGAATTCAATCATCTTTCCGCAACGCAGCATAGCCTATTTCGACGTGCACACACCACCGTTTTGTCACACAATCGCCGGAGGCCGGTGCGCCGTGGAGCCGCCCGCCCAAAGGCAGTCGGGGCGGACCCCCACGCTTGGGCGCAATACTCGGGCGCGCAATGCTAGAGCGCGCGATACTTCTGCGCGCAATACTTGGGCGTGCAATGCTTGGACGGGCAGCGCAAGGGGTGTCGTTGGCATGTCCCTTGCTCGTCAGCGCGGAAACGTTATGAACAGGCTGAAGTTTCCGGTGTCGCCAATTGATGCCGTTGCAAAGCGCCCTCGCGGGAAACTGAAAATTGACAATCAATGCTGGACATCCGGGCCCGGTGTAACCAAATCCGGACTTGAGCGAATTTCAAACAAATGAGGAGTGTCGAGATGAAGGACGATATCGTCATCGTCGGTGCGGCGCGTACAGCGGTTGGCGCGTTCAATGGGGTTTTCGCCGGATTGGCGGCGCACGAACTCGGCAAAGTTGCAATTGTGGAGGCCCTCAAGCGAGGTGGCGTCGAAAGCGCGCAGGTTTCCGAAGTCATCCTGGGGCAGATCCTCACAGCCGGCCAGGGCCAAAACCCGGCCCGGCAGGCTTCCATCGGCGCCGGTATTCCGGTCGAATGCCCGGCTTGGGGTGTAAACCAGCTATGTGGTTCCGGATTGCGCGCCGTTGCGCTTGGGTTTCAGGCCATCCTTAATGGCGATTCGACCATTGTGGTTGCGGGTGGCCAGGAATCGATGAGCATGGCACCCCATTGTGGCCATCTGCGCAACGGTGTGAAGATGGGCAACTACGAGATGGTCGACACCATGATCAAGGATGGCCTCTGGGATGCCTTTAATGGCTATCACATGGGCACGACGGCGGAGAATGTCGCGCGCCAGTGGCAGATCACGCGCTCCCAGCAGGACGAATTTGCAGTTGCTTCGCAAAACAAGGCCGAAGCGGCGCAGAAGGCAGGTCGCTTCAAGGATGAAATTGCGCCCGTGACGGTCAAGAGCCGCAAGGGCGATATTGTCATCGATACCGATGAATACCCCAAACATGGCGTGACGCTTGAGGGCATCGCGAAGCTGCGGCCGGCTTTCGACAAGGAAGGAACGGTTACGGCCGCGAATGCGTCCGGCATCAACGACGGCGCCGCTGCCGTTGTCCTGATGACGGCGAGCGAGGCGGCCAAGCGCGGCAAGACGCCCTTGGCCCGAATCGTGTCCTGGGCGCATGCAGGCGTCGATCCGAAGATCATGGGCTCGGGGCCGATCCCGGCCTCACGGGCAGCGCTCAAGCGGGCCGGCTGGAAAATCGAAGATCTCGACCTGGTCGAGGCCAACGAGGCATTCGCCGCACAGGCCTGCGCGGTCAACAAGGATCTGGGCTGGGATACCGGCAAAGTGAACGTCAACGGCGGCGCCATTGCGATCGGACATCCGATAGGGGCGTCCGGTGCGCGCGTGCTGGTGACCCTGCTGTACGAAATGCAGAAGCGCAATGCCAAGAAGGGGCTGACCACGCTCTGTATTGGCGGCGGTATGGGCATCGCCATGTGCGTGGAGCGCTAGTTTTGGCGCCTTAAGTTCAACAAACCTTTCGACGCATTTTGGGAGACAAGTCATGGCCCGCGTGGCAGTGGTGACAGGTGGAACGCGTGGTATCGGCGAAGCGATCGCAAAGGCGCTAAAGGCGGCCGGCTACAAGGTTGCGGCCAATTATGCCGGCAACGACGAAGCGGCGGCGAAATTCAAGGCCGATACCGGTATCCCGGTCTACAAATGGGACGTTTCGTCCTACGAGTCCTGCGCCGAAGGTTTGAAGAAAGTCGAGGCGGAACTCGGACCCGTCGAGGTGCTGGTCAACAATGCCGGCATTGCCCGCGATACCATGTTCCATCGCATGAAGCCGGAGCAATGGAGTGCGGTGATCAACACCAATCTCAATTCGCTGTTCAACATGTGCCGGCCCGTGATCGAAGGCATGCGCGAGCGCAAGTTCGGCCGCATCATCAACATTTCGTCGATCAACGGCCAGAAGGGGCAGATGGGGCAGGCCAATTATTCAGCCGCCAAGGCGGGTGAACTTGGTTTCACCAAGGCGCTCGCGCTCGAAAGCGCGCGCGCCGGCATCACGGTCAATGCGATCTGCCCGGGCTATATCGCGACCGAAATGGTCAAGGCCGTGCCCAAGGATGTGATGGAGAAGAGCATCCTGCCATACATACCGATCGGTCGCCTGGGCGAGCCCGAGGAAGTCGCGCGCTGCGTCGTGTTCCTCGCCTCCGACGATGCGTCGTTCATCACGGGGTCGACGCTGACCGCCAATGGCGGGCAGGTGATGGTGTAGCCCTGATTACGTTTCTCGGAGCTCAGAAATCCGGTTTGTCCGCCCGCGGTACGTCGGCGTCTTTTCCCGGGTACCACTGGATGTTTTCGGCGCAAACCTGTTCCGCCCAGTCGGGGAGGAGATTTCTGCCGGCGTTTCCATAAGTCATGGTCGCGGTCCACGGCGTCGTGAACACGCCCTTATCCTCGACCGTGAATTGGAGTTGCAGGTACTTGCCCCGCTTGTTCGGGTTCCTCATCCCTTGGGCGACGTTATGCTGCTTTGCGTCCCGCGCAAACCCGTCTTTGGCGGCTTCGGGATCAATCAGCCGATATCGTTCGACCACATGCAAAGCCTCGGTGTGCGGCGTGCCATACCAGTCGACCATCGAATACCGCCCGACCTTGATGCCTACGGTATCGATGACCAGGGTGTCGCCTTCATAGTGACCGACGGAATTGCCGTACCAGGACGGGGTTACCTGCGCGGGATGAGGTTGGTTCAAACGCACGCGGCGAACTTGCTGATCGTAGCCATAAAGGATGATGACCTTGTCCGGCTGTTGCAGCAGCTGCGTTGGGCCATTCGTAAAAACGAAGGGCACGCCTGCAGGCCAACACTGGTTGCGTGGGTTCGGATCGCCTATGCCATTGAGCCCGAGTTCACCGTGCCCTTTCACGACCTCCGCCGCCTCAGGCTTCAAGATAGGATTGGTGTGATCGCCGGCGAGCTTGAGAATGTCGCCGGTGCCGTTCGGGCGCCGCGACCGGTTGACCAGGGCAGTTGGTCCCGATGGCAGCGGCTCGAATCCAGGAAGCGGATGCACCCAGGGCCCCGAGAAATCCGGAATGGATTCGGCGCTTTCGCTCCCGCCATTGGCCGCCCCCACCGTGGGCGGCACCGCTTGCCCGAAGGCGGGCGTCAAGACCATTGCCGCAAGCGTGAATACCAGAGGGAAATTCTGCAACTGCAAACCCATTGCTCTCCTCCTTTTTCGTCGCGTTCAGCTGGAAGCTATCGCATAAGGCTATACCCTTTACGTGTACGATTGGAAGGGGGCGGTGTCCGCTTGTAATTCTTCACATCGTGATACCGGCTGATTTGATGATCGGCCCCCATTTCGCAACTTCGCCGGCAATGAACCGTTGCAGGTCTTCTGGCGTCCCGCCGGCAGCTTGCATGTCTCCCGCTTCCAAATTCTGCTTCCCGATGTCGCTTTCGATGTAGTCGTTAATGTGTTTGTTGAGCGTCCGGATGATCTCGCGTGGCGTGCCCGCGGGCGCCACGACGCTGTAGGACGCGACCGCCTCAAACCCAGCAAACCCGGATTCGCTCATCGTCGGGATATCGGGTAATTGCTTCGATCGCTGCAATGTCGTGACGGCCAAGCCGCGCAACGATCCGTCTTGAAGCGGTCCAATCATTCCAGGCGTGAAATTCATGCTCAGATCGATTTGGCCGCCGATCACATCGGCATTGGATCCAGCGGCCCCGCGGTAGGGAACGTAGTTCATCTGGGTGCCGCTGCGCTTCTGCAGCAGTTCCATCGTCAGATGGGCCTGGGAGCCGACACCAGGCGTGCCGATGGAAAGTTTGCCCGGATTGGCCTTGGCATATGAGATCAATTCTTGAAGATTGCGGACCGGCAGGTTCGGGTGAGCAGCCAGCACCATCGGCGACTTCGCGAGGAGAATGATGGGAGCAAACGCCCGATTGGAATCGAACGGCATGTTCCTGTACATGAAACGATTGGTCGCCAGCACGCCGGGAGGCGCAAACATCAGCGTGTAGCCGTCCGGAGCGGATTTCGCCACATAGGTGCCACCGATATTTCCGTTGGCGCCGGACCGGTTCTCGACGATGACCTGCTGCCCAAGTCTCAGCGTCAATTCGGCCGCAAGCCGCCGCGCCGGAATATCGATCGACCCGCCGGCTCCGAACGGAACAAGCATGGTGACGGGGCGTGAAGGCCAACCCTGGGCGGCTGCCAGGGACGAACCAAAAGCGATCAGCAACGCGGCAAACGCATAAGACCTGATCTTGCTACGCATGAATCCTCGCCTTTCGAGACCGTAGACGCGGTGCTGTAGACGCGCGGGTGTGGACGCGCTGGTGTCTGCTCCGGCATTCGCAGTCAGCGCGATGCTGACTGCTATTCACTACAAAAGTCCTACTCGACGAACGTTCCGACGACGCAGACGCACTATATCATTCAGGCAGCCTGCAGTTCCCTGCCGCGCTGTACCGCGTCCATGGGATTTGCACCCACGATGAAAGCTGGGTTGGTCATGCACAAGGTTTCGATCTCGGCCTGGGTGATACCGAACGCCTTCATGTACCCGCTGATCTGCCTCATGGATTCCACCGAATTCGGAAAGACGGTATCCCCGGCGTCGCTGCAGAGCGTGAAGTGCTCGACACCCACTGACCTGATTGCGCCGTACATCTTGGCCGGGTCGACGCCCAGCATGGGGGACAGTTCGTCGTAGGTAAAGTTGAAATGGATACCGACCTTCGAAAGAGTTTTCATCTGCTCTACGGTCAGGTCCACGAACGGGCTGAACGGATGGTCGATGAATGCCCGCTTGAAATTGAGCTTGTCCACAAGCTCGGCGAGAGCAAAGATTTCCGGGTGGGTCGAATGCCCGAATGAAAGCGCGCGATTGTTGTCCGCAACGATGCGGATCGCTTCTTCGTACTCGGGCTTCAACCGGCCCTTGGCGTCGAGCGCATAGTGTCCGTACTTGAGCGCGAGTTCCCAGGGGAGCGGATCGGAGTGCTCCTTGGGATCGGCATTGGGATCCCAACGTCGGGTCTTGCCGCCGACAATGAAATAGGTATTTGCGTGGTTGGCCAATGCGAGCCAGAAGGACGAGACGCCGGCCTTTACCTGAGTCTCTACCTTCTCGCGGCTTGGTGGCTTGTTGTCACGACAGAGCGCATAGCCGCCCCAGCCCTTGATCGGCGTAATTGCAGTCTGCTGCGACCAGCGGTCAAGCTCTTCAAGAAGGAGGCGAACATCCTCCATCGGTCCGGCGGACCGCTTGTCTTCCCTGCCGATCGACTTGAACAGGATGCCGTACATGCCGTTTTCGGATGCAAGCTTTGCAACTGCCAGCGCGTCCTGTTGCCCATGCTCGGCGTGGCAGTGAATATCGATCATGCCCCTGACGCCGTCGATACGCGGCGGAGTCTGAATGTATGGCCTGTAGCCGCGGCGAGCCGGATAAGAGACGACGGCTCGCTCTCTCGTCGGGGTCGCATTGTCGTTAGGAAGACGGCCAAGATAAGTAGGTTCGACCATTGGGGGTTGCGTAGGTTCGTTCATTGGCTGGTCCCACTTTAGTTGCTTTGTCTGACGGGTAGCTTACCAGCCGGACTATCTTGAGGCGCCCCTTGGCGACCTCCTTCTCCACCCCCAACTTCGCGATCATCCCGATGTGATCGCTGATCATGACGATGGACTTCAGAATGGCAGTCTTGCGCGTGTCAAGCGCAAGCGCTGACAGGCGCAGGCGCTGATAGGCGCAGCCGCCGGGTGGCGCAGCCGCGAAACCTATCCGAAGGGTGCTAGTTCACCTTCCTTGGCGACCCGCTCGACATTCCCTGCGGCGCTTTTAATACGGTAAGCGGTCTCGCTTTGGTTGTCCTCACGCGGCATCAAGGACATGACCTTATATGCACCGTCGGGAAACTTCCGGAGGACGCGGCTGGAGACAGCATACTCGACCGTGTCGCCTATTTGGAACTTTGACATCAGGTACTCCTTTCCGTGTTGTGTACGCGAGACAAGAATCGTTTGAAAGAACAATTATCGAATGACGGCCCGTGTTGCGGATTGCACCCTCCGCCAACAATGCTGGTATTGCCAAACATCCCAACAGTGGGAGACTTCCTGAGGGGTCATGAAGGCGTCGGTTGGCTTGGGCTGGGGCACCCAAGGGCACATCCGCAGAGATTTCCTTGCCATGCGATGCCGTCAAGCGACCTCTTCCTTGGCAGGTGCGCCAACTTGCGTGCGTTGCACGGGAGGGGATTCCGGGCTTGCAAACAATCCCGGCTGGGCGAGCGACGAGATCCGTCGCGCATAATGTCGCAACATATCCATGAACCGCAAATGAATTCTGGTCGGTCGCCAGTCAGCTCTTGTGGCTATCCCGTCCGAGCGCTTGAGGTGAGATGATCGGAACGGCAAGATCGTAAAGATGGTTGAATCGTTCAATCGCGCCTCGAACAAAGACATGAGCGCCAGCCGGTCGGTGGACCCTATGATATTCCGATAAAGTTGTAGTGATGTCGTCTCGATTGTAACCCTCGGCGCGCAGCTTGTACTGCTGAACAGTCGCTCCAGGGCTTGCTGCCGCGGCGTGGTCGGGCCCGGCATGACCCAATCGAACCTGGCCAGGTCGTTCAACGTTATCCGCTTTGATCGAGTCAAAGGATGTTGTCTTCCGGCGACAATGACGTAGGGATTTTGAAACAGCAATTCTTCTCGTACATCGGTCGCCCAGGATGGCGTTCTAAGCACTCCCCAAAGCAGGTCGAGCCGCGCGGACCGTAAGTCGTTCAAGAGGACATCGTAGTTACCGTCGACAACCTGAACGCATGCATTGGGGTGAGCGCTGAGCAATTCGTTGATCGCCGCTGATAACACTTGTGCGTCGGAGTGCGGGATGTTGCCAATTGCGATCCGGGAAATGACATTGTCTTGCGCTGCCTTCAACTCCTCCAGGCCGTAGTGGATTTCGCGAAGCCCGACCTGGAGCCGCCTTGCGAGTTCGGACCCTCGCGTGTTTGTCGTCATGCCCCTTGCGGTTCTCTGGTAGAGACTGCGGCGCAACTCGCGTTCCAGCTCCTTGGCGGATCGATGAAGCGAGGGCTGAGAAATCTGCAGCCGTCGAGCCGCTGCATCGAAGGATTCACTTTCATAAATCGCCAACAGACTACGAATCTGGGGTTTCGTGATCTTATGGGTCAGGTCGGCCGTTTGCCGGCTCATTGCAGGATTGTTCACGATCAATTCGCCAAGCGCCGAGCGGACATGATCGAAGAAGCGCTCAACGCGCGGCAACAGGATTGCGCCGAACTTCGTTACGTAACATCCGGAGCGTCGTCGCTCAAACAACGGTACGCCAAGCTCGCGTTCGAGCGATTCGACCGACTGGGTAACTCCCGGTTGCGACAAATTGATCGTTCTGGCGGCTCGGCTCATGCTTTCCAATCGAGCGACCGCTTCGAAAGCGCGAAGCTGCCTCAGCGATGGAAAATCACTATGGTTCATGGACATGCTGCGCTCAGGGTCGATCCGGGAGGAGACGCATTATAGCAAAATCTTATGGGAGCGCACACAGTTCCGATTGGAGGGCGCCTGGAGCGTGTGTCACGCTTCTCCATGGCCCCTTGCAAGCTGCTCTACATCCTCGCCGGTACAATCTCGCTATTGTTCGGAGCGATTGCCGCGAACGCGCAGGATCAATCGAAGTATCCGGATTGGTCGGGCCAATGGGTGCGCGGGCCCGGTATGGGGGCCGGTTGGGATCCGACTAAACCGCAGGGCTTTGGGCAACAGGCCCCTTTGACGGACGAATACCGCGCCATCTTTGAAGCCGCGCTCGCCGACAAGGCGCTCGGTGGTCTGGGCGGTGATCCAACCGCACTGTGTCTTCCGCATGGGATGCCACGCATGATGATTGGCATCTATCCCATCGAATTTGTCATCACACCCAAAGTTACATATGTGCTCACTGACTACACGACGCATCGGCGCATTTTTACCGACGATCGGATTTGGCCACAGGAACTGCCGCCCAGCTTCAATGGCTATTCGATCGGCAAATGGGTCGATGAGGACGGCGACGGTCGCTACGATGTGCTGGAGGTCGAAACGCGCGGCTTCAAGGGACCGCGGACCTTCGAGGGTAGCGGGATGCCGTTGCATGAGGATAACCAAACCGTGATCCGAGAGCGGATCGAATTGGACAAATCCAACAAGGAGCTGTCGCGCAACAGGGTAACGATTGAGGACCGTTCGCTGACGGGCCCGTGGACTATCAATCGAGTCTATCGGCGCGACGTTAATCCCATGTGGGATTTTGTCGACTGTGCCGAGAACAACCCGCATGTGCTCATCGGCAAGGACTATTACATGGTCAGCGCGGATGGATACTTGATGCCGACCAAACGCGGCCAGCAAGCGCCCGACTTGCGCTATTTTGGCAGATAAGTTCCTATACGATCCGGGAGCCAATTCGGAAGAGAACGGAATGATCGCAAGGACGGTCCAGCGCGGCGCGTTCCTGGCGATCGAAGGAGCGCGGCATCTTCCAAACGTGGAAGATGCCGAACTGTTCAATCGGATTGTGATCGATTGGTGCAACAAGCACGCTTAGGCGCACACCATGTACGAAGGATATTAGTCCTCACGCCCGGGTCGTCGCCCGGACGGACCATCAGGTCCGCGCCGTTGGTCGTCGGGCGAATACCCGCCGCGACCGCGCAAACCGCGCCCGGATTCGCGCGAGTCGTAGCCGTAGGCGTCCCGGCCGTCATGGAAGCCATGACCGCGGAAGTTCCGCCCGAACCGTTCACCACGGGTATCCCGCTCGTTGCGGCCGCGGAAACCGGGACGTCCATCGTCGCGACCACCCGGCGCGGCGAAGGAATAACGCGGGCCGCCAATCGGGCTCAGCGCAGCGAAACGGCGTTTCTGATTGTCATCAAGGCTCTTGTACAGCGCGTCCAACGAGTCGCCGAGTTTCTTCAGTGCGGCGCCGGTGTCCGCCATTGCGGTTCCTTGCCGGCGAAGACGTTCGGCTGGATCCTCTGCTTGCGTATTATTGCGCTGTCCAGCCTGCGCGGCCCTGCGGTCCATACGGAGCTTCTGCCACGCGCGCACGGCCTCTTCGAAAGCTGGCCAATTCGCGGCCTGCTGCTCCGTCAGCGACAAGCCGGCCTTCAGCGCGGCTAGCCTTGCGTCGGCAAATGCTTGCATGTCTTCGGCCGTCGGCGCACCCCGCCGAAAGGCCTCGCCGCGATTTCCCTGCGGCTGCGCGAGCGCGGCCATGCTGGCCGTTATTGTAAGGGCAGTTGCACCCACCAAGATTTTCTTCCACATAAAAGTTCTCCGATTTAAGTACAGTCGTCCCCTGAACGAAGTAGACTTAAATATAAATCACAAATCAAGTTACAGTTTTGTTATGTTGTTGATGTATTATTATATTAATACTTGTTCAGATCGAAAGATATACATTCATTTATTTAATTTATATTTGTAGCAGTCGTTTTCATATCATCGACAATCACATCCTCCAACGACGCCAGAATCAACGACGCCAGGCGCGCCTGAGAATGTTCCCGCCTCGATCGACAAGGAGTTCCATTCGCTGCCCCTGAGAATCCGTAGCTGAGTACAGGAACTGGAATCGATTTTGATCGATAAGCCGAACCGACGAGTAACCGCGCTCGGCGACAAGCCGCGCCACTTCTGCTTCCGGCAGGGCTTCGGGTGAGCGGGGGTGGATATGCCTGTGTTCGGCCTCCTCGATTTCCTCCAATCGCAGTCCGCTGTCGAATAGAGCGATCACCTTTCGGCCGTCATCGGCACGGCCCTCGACGACGGTAGAATTGCGTCTGCGATAGGGTCGGCCAACAGCTTCAATTTTGTGTTTTCGAAGTTGCGTTTCGATGTTGCGGGCGTCCGCTGGCTGCGGCTGACCCGTCGCGCCTCCATCCAGTGTCTGCCTTTGAATTGCAGATCCGGAGGGCAAAATGATCATGCTTGGGACCAGCACATTTTCCTGAACCTGCCCTACGATTCGAACATCCGCTCCAATTTCGACGGGGAATGGCTTGTCTTGTTGGACAGGTTCGACCAGGAAACGCCGGCCATCGACTTCGACAATGGCCTTGTCGCCGTAGATTTCGACGATTCGGGCGCGATACTCCTTGAGATCGGGCGCGGACAGTTGCGCCCGTCCCTCGATTGGGAAAGCGAAAAGGATGACGGCTGCTATGGCCAGTCCGCGCAAAAAACCTACTTTTAGAATTGTTGCCGAAACAGAGAGACGTTTGAAGCAGGTGTTCATGCATGATAGCTATAGCGATCAAGGTTGAACCCACGTTGAGCCATTCCATTCAGCTTCGGTTCAACTTGCCAACTTTCCGGCCGAAACGCGATAATCCTGGAAGCTGAACCGGAAATGCGCATTCTGGTCGTAGAAGACGACAAGCGCCTTGGTCCCGAGATTGTCGCGGTCCTTCGCAGAGCCGGCTATGCGGTCGACCTCTCGTCTTCCGGCGAAGAAGCGGCGTTTCTTGGTGAGACGGAGCCCTATGATGCGATCGTGCTGGATCTCGGATTGCCGGATCGCGATGGGTTGACGGTTTTGACGCAGTGGCGGGCCAAGAGTGTTGTGACGCCTGTACTCGTTTTGACCGCTCGCGACCGATTTGCCGACCTGGTGGCGGGGTTCCGCTCCGGCGCCGACGATTACCTCAAGAAACCATTTCAAATCGACGAACTGGTCGTTCGCCTTGCGGCTCTTATTCGGCGAAGCCAAAGAAGTCCAGCCGGCGTCACCAACTTCGGCTCTCTTGCATTTGATACGACGACCGGGGCGATTTCGCTCGACGGTCTTCCTCTTGCGCTTACGTCACTGGAAGCGAGAATTCTGCGTTACCTTGTGCAGAAGCAGGGGTCACTGGTCAGTCGCATCGAACTTGCCGACCATATCTATGAACGCGACACCGATCGTGGTCTCAATTCATTGGAGGTCGTGATCAGCAGGATCAGGCGAAAGATCGGGAACAACAAGATCGTTGCTGTTCGTGGCGAGGGATATCGACTTGAACGGAACCCGGAAAAATAGTCGATCTTTGATCCGCGGCCTGATGGCGGCCATGTTCCTGACCATGGCGCTGACATTCGCCGTCGCGGGAGGGCTGTTTGCCAGCGCTCTTTCGCGCAATGCCGCGCGCGATATGGATACGCGGCTCCGGTCGATTGCGCTTGATTTATTGGCGGGCTTGTCGTTTGAGCCGGACGGCACAGCTGTTTTGAACCGCATCCCGGAGCGTAGCGAATTCGACGACCGGTTCTCCGGCTGGTATTGGCAAATCAAGGTCGTCGATGAGATCATCGCTCGATCGAGATCCCTCTTGTTGGACGAACTGCCCGCCTCAAGGTCCAATGAGCCGCTTGTGACACCCGAGGGGATCGCACTTCGGACAGCTATCGTCGATCGGGAATTCACCAATCCATCCCGTCTTGTCACGGTTCAAGTCAGCGCGCCGCAAAGTGATGTGGATGAAGGCGTCACCAATGAACTGAAATTGCTCGGCGCGGGCCTCACAATATTGCTGCTGGCGCTCATCGCGGTGACAGGATGGCTCTTGTTGCGAGGATTATCGCCTCTGCGTGCGATACAGAAAGATCTTGGCGATATGATTTCCGGCGATTCTGATCGGCTTCAGGCCACCGGATATCGCGAGCTTGATGGAATGGTCGGTCTCATCAACAGCCTTGTCGAGCAAGGCCGGCAAAAGGCAGCGACGCATCGTGACGCGGCGAGCAAGCTTGCCCACGCCCTCAAGACACCGCTTGCTCTGATTGCGGCGCGAACCGATTTGTCCGGGGCGACGCCTGATCCGGATATCCAATCCAGCGTCGCCATCATGCGCAGTCACATCGAGCATAATCTCAACCGAACGCGACTTGCCGGCGCGCATTCGGGCCTGTCCGTTCGCATTTCCGTTGAACCCGTCGTTCGTGACTTGATGTTTGCATTCGCGCATTCCTATCATGACCGCCAGATTGCACAGACAATCGAAATCTCTGCAGGAACGACATTCCTGGGCGACAAGGATGACTTGGTTGAACTCCTTGGCAATCTCCTGGACAATGCACACCGCTTTGCAAGTACACGCGTTTCAGTCGACGCGGAAAACGATAGCAACGGATTGCTTGTCACCATTCGTGACGATGGGCCAGGTTTGAACGATCCACGTTTGCGGCCTTCGAAAGACAACCTCGAGAAATCAACAAATCAACAAGGCCTCGGCATCGCGATCGCACAGGAGATTGTGAGTGCCTATGACGGCACTTTAACCTTTGCACCGAACGACGCGGCAGGCGGGCTGGCTGTCACAGTTCGGTTGCCGGGCTTCATTCCGGAGTGATATTGGCCGCCCGGATCACCTTTCCCCACTTCTCGGTTTCTTCGGCAACAAACCTGCCGAAATCGGCCGGCGAATTCGCAAACCCTCTGCTACCCAAGTCCACAAGCCGCGCCTTGATCTTTGGTTCGGCGAGGCCGGCGTTGTTCTCGCGGTTGAGCCTGCCGACGATCTCGGCCGGCGTGGCCTTCGGCGCGCCAATGCCGAACCAGGTAGTGACCTCGAATCCCGGTACGGTCTCGGCGACAGTCGGCACGCCCGGCAGCACG
>DATGVJ010000599.1:0-9717 GCA_035300505.1 Xanthobacteraceae bacterium | reverse complement strand
CCGCATTTCGGTGCTCACGACCGACATCTACAGCAACATGGTGGCACGTGCGCCGCCGGACATCGGCGGGGCGAGCGCGCTCTCCGTCATGATGCTGCTCCTAGTTCTGGTATTGCTCTATATCTACGGCCGGCTGTCGCAGCACGCCGAGCGATTTGCCACCATCACGGGGAAAGGGTTTCGGCCGCGCCCGTTCGATCTCGGGCGATGGCGCTACGTTGCGTCCGCGATCATCGTATTCAACTTCGTATTGTTGCTCCTGGTGCCCATGTTGATGTTGTTCTGGGTATCGCTGCTGCCGTTCTTCCAGCCGGTGAGCGCGGCGGCATTCAAGCTGGTGAGTCTGAATAATTATCGCACCGTGCTGGACTCCGGACAGTTTGAGCTGATGATCAATACGCTGCTGGTGGCGGTCGCGACCGCCACTTGCGCCGTGACGCTGACGTTCATAGGCGCTTGGCTCGCGGTGCGGCGCGCGCCCGGCGGCTGGCTGATCGAACGGCTCGCCACCATCCCGCTGGTGTTTCCCGGGCTCATCCTCGGCATCGCGGTCATGCAGGTGTTCCTGCGCATTCCGATCCCGCTCTACGGCACGCTCGGAATTTTGATCTGGGCCTTCGTGATCAACTACCTGCCCTATGGGATGCGCTATAGCGCATCCGGCATGTTGCAGATCCATCGCGAACTTGAGGAAGCGGCCGCCATCTGCGGGGCATCGCCGTTGACGCGGTTGCGTCGCATCGTGGCGCCGTTGCTCGCGCCTGCCCTGATGGCCGGATGGCTGTTCATCTTCCTGATGTCGGCGCGCGCGCTTTCGCTTGCGATCCTGCTGGCCGGCCCAAGCTCGCAAACCATGGCGGTCGCCATGTTCGACCTCTGGGGCAACGGTCAGGGCACCGAACTCGCGGCACTTGGCCTGATGTGGTCCATGCTGATGGGCGTGATCGCGGTCGTGTTCTATTTCATCGCCAAGCGGTCCGCCGCCGGCGCATTCGGACGCGCTTAGGAAAGGCTGAGACTTCATGCTTCGCGTCGAGGGACTGACCAAGATTTTCGATAATTCCACCGACCAGATGGCGGGCGGCATCCGTGGCGCGAGCTTTACGCTCGAGCCCGGAACTTTTTTCACCCTGCTTGGGCCCTCCGGATGCGGCAAGACCACGACGCTGCGCTGCGTTGCCGGACTTGAAACGCCCGACGATGGCGTGATTGCGGTCGATGGCCGCACGCTCTTTGACGCCAAAGCGCGTGTGAACGTCCCGGTCGAGCAGCGCTCCGTCGGCATGGTGTTCCAGTCCTATGCGATCTGGCCGCACATGACGGTTGCGGAGAACGTGGCGTTTCCCTTCACGGTCTCGAAGCAGCGGCGTTATTCCCGGACGGAAATCGAAGAAGGCGTCAAGCGCGCGCTCGACATTGTCGACCTCCAGGGCTTTCAGCAGAGGCCGGCCACGCGCCTCTCGGGTGGTCAGCAGCAGCGCGTGGCGCTGGCGCGTGCGGTCGTGCATGAGCCACGGCTGCTGCTGCTCGACGAGCCGCTTTCGAATCTCGACGCCCAATTGCGCGATGAGATGCGCAGCGAACTCAAGCGGCTCCAAAGCAAGATCGGCATCACGACGGTTTATGTCACGCATGACCAGTCCGAAGCGCTCGCGATGTCCGACCAGATTGCGGTCATCGATCGCGGCAATGTCACGCAAATCGGATCGCCGCAGGACATCTATTTCCGGCCCGTCAATCCGTTCGTGGCGCGCTTCGTGGGCGCGACCAACCTGTTGACCGGCCGCCTTGTCGAGGGTGCCAATGGCCGCGGCCAGGTCGAAGTTCTCAATGGCCGCCAAGTCCGCTGCATGGTCCCGCAACCCATCAGCGATCCGTCCTCGATCTCGGTCTCGATCCGCCCGGAAAGCATCAGGATCGTGCCAAAGAAGGTCAATGGTGAAGGATCGGACGACAATTGTCTGGAAGGCAGGGTCAGCGGGGTGACGTTCCTCGGCTCTTCGCGCCGTGTCGATGTCTTGATCGACGGCGTGAGCCTGCAGGTCACCACGGCGGCCGATATGGAACTGCCGGCAGACGGGCAGGTGCAGCTTTTATTCGCACCCGAAAGGGCAGTCGCCTTGCCGGGCAAGGTGTCGTAGAAAGAGCCCACCGGGACATACCCCATCGTGCCAGGCAAGAGGATTGTAGCCCGGATGAGCGCCCCTCTTTTTGGGGCGCGATATCTGGGACTGCCGACCCGCATGTCGCCATCTCGCGTGAAGAACGCGATCTGGCTCATGCGGGCTACAAGGTTCGCGCGCGTGGCCAGCGTCTATGGGATATACCCCCGCCACATTGTAGCAGCTATGCCGTCGTCGAAGGCGGTTCCGATCAAGCACGCAAGGAGAAGTTAGTATGGCTTTGAAGAAGTACGAAACCATAAGGGTTGAGAAGGAGGGCGGGATCACCTGGGTGATCTTCAATCGTCCGGACAAGCGCAATGCGATGTCGCCGCAGTTGCACTTGGACATGGACGATGTGCTTGACGAATTGTCGATGGATGACGAGACCGAAATCCTGGTCGTAACCGGCGCCGGCCCGGCCTTCAGCGCCGGCCAGGACATCAAGCTTTATTTCCGCGGCACCGAGGCCGACCCCGCCATGCGGGCGAAGGCGCGCCGCGCCTCAAACCAGTGGCGATGGCAGAAACTTTCGACGTTTCCGAAGCCGACCATTGCGATGGTCAACGGGTTTTGCTTCGGCGGCGCGTTTACGCAAGTCTGCGCCTGCGATTTTGCCATCGCGGATGACGACGCGACCTTCGGGCTCTCGGAAGTGAACTGGGGCATCCTGCCCGGCGGCATCGTGGCATGGAATGTTGTGCAGACGCTCAACTTCCGCGACTCCATGTACTATGCAATGACCGGCGATCCCTTCGACGGCAAGCAGGCCAAGCAGATGGGCTTCGTCAACTTCTCATATCCGAAAGAGAAGCTGCGCGAGGAGACCGTGAAGCTCGCCAAGAAGCTGATGGAGAAGAGCCCGGCAGCGATGCGCTACACCAAGGAAGCAATCCGCGCCGTGCGCTTCATGAACGAACCGCAGGCGGCGGATTACCTCAATGCCAAGAGCGATGCCTTGAAGTACATGGACAAGGAAAACAGCCGCGGCGAGGGCATGAAACAATTCCTCGACGAAAAGACCTACCGTCCGGGCCTTGGCCACTTCAAGCGCAAGAAGGCGTAATTTCCGAACACCTCTCCTCGCAGCTGCGAGGAGAGGTGTCGATTGGTGTGCGGCTGGTGTTGTGCGCTATTGAAAAAACGGGATAGTCGTTGTGCGTAGGGGCGGGTTTGAAACCCGCCCCTACAATGTGCCGCAGCAGACAAATCTGGCCTGTAGGGGCGGGTTCAGACCCTACGTTTGCCACGTAACATGAACAGGGCACATCGATGACAACCCCCCGCCGGAAATTTCTACAAATTGCGGCAGGCGCTGCGACTTTGCCGATGGCGTCACGCCTCGCACGTGCGCAAGCTTTTCCCACTCGCCCGATCACGCTCGTTGTTTCATTCCCGGCCGGCGGCCCCGCCGACGCAGTGGCGCGGATCGTGGTGGAGCGGCTGCGCCTGGCGCTCGGCCAACCTGTCGTCATCGAAAATGTCGCCGGTGCCAACGGCAGCATCGGCACCGGCCGCGTCGCCCGCGCGTTACCTGACGGCTATACGCTGAGCCTTGGCGTGTGGAATTCCCATGTCGCGAACGGCGCGGCCTACACTCTGCAATATAATGTGGTGAGCGATTTCGAACCGGTCGCATTGCTCGCAAATTATGCGCAATTGATTGTGGGCAAGAAAGACATTCCGGCCGATGATCTGCGTGGATTGATTGCCTGGCTCAAGGCAAACCCCGACAAGGCCTCGCAGGGACATCCGGGTGTCGGCAGCCAGGGCCATCTCGGTGGAATCTTCTTCCAGAAGCTCACGGATACGCGCTTTCAACACGTGCCCTATCGCGGCCTCACCTTTGCGATGCAGGACCTGGTTGGCGGTCAGATCGACCTGGTGTTTCCGGATCCCGCCAGCGCGCTGCCCTTGGTGCGGGCCGGACGAATCAAAGCCTTTGCGGTTGCGGCGCGCACGCGTTCGGCCGCCGCGCCTGAAATTCCGACTGTCGACGAGGCGGGATTGCCGAGATTCTACGTTTCCAACTGGGTTGCACTCTTTGCCCCCATAGGAACGCCGACCGAGATCATTGAAAGGCTCAACGAAGGCACTGTCGTGACACTCGCCGATCCGGTGACGCGGCAAAAGCTCGCCGATATCGGTTTTGAAATCCCGCCCCGCAACCAGCAGACGCCGGCTGCGCTGGCGGCTTTCCAGAAAGCCGAGATCGAGAAGTGGTGGCCGGTCATCAAGGCGGCGAATATTAAGGGGGAGTGAGGGCGGCTCGAATTCCTTAGCGAAATATTTCGTAGCCCTGAACCTGAAAGTAACCAATGATACAATTCGGGTTTCGTACTGCGATTTGAATATGAGTCTTCTCTTTGAAACCAGCGCCGGGAAAGACTTGCTTTCCTTCTTCAAACACTCCGAGCACTGTGTCGTACTCGGGCTTCCCTTCCGCTGAACGTAAGAAATGGACCATGTCGATGACCGCACAATCAAGAAACCGCTTCAAGTAAAAGCCGTCGCGCTTCAACTCATTTGTTGGCAATGGCTTGCTTGATACCTCATGGAGCGATTTTAGACGTGCATAGGCGTTCTTGATATCTTCCATCACGCCATGGTCGGCCAGACTGAGGCAAAGACCGAGGTGAATAAAAGCGCCGATAACGCCAGGCGATTTGATTGCGCCCCGGTCACTTTTCCATACCGTCCATTCAACAGCTCTTTGGGGGCTGTCGACCCAGAAATAAGCTCCACCCCCTAACCAGTCGAACTCATTTTCGCTCGGTGCGATCCTCAGGTCGTAATTCAAGAGCTTTCTGCCGATTTCCAAATCGCAGCCATGAAAAGCTACGACCCGCCCAATCGTGTGATATGAACGCTCCATAGGCAAACGAACTCACTAATCCGTTGAGTTCGTAGACTTCATTTCGCAGGTCTGTATTTGGCGGCCAGGTTTCCCTCTTCATCGAAAAATCCGCCTTTCTTGAGAAAGGCGATCGCCTTCTCCTTGTCTTTCGCGATCTCATCGACGTACGCGAGCGTGGCTTCACTAATCAACGGAGTTCTATTAATTCTATCAGCCTCAAGCTGACGAAGCAATTTTTGTCTTTGAGTTTCGGGTGCATCTTGGGCCGCGGGTGTCTCCTCGCCGCCTAATTTCTTATCCGTGACGTTCATCGAAGAACTCCTGGTCTACCCAGTAGACCACGTGGTCAGCGTAGCATTCCTGGAAATTCAATTAATAATTGTAGCATTGAATTGCGGAGTTTGGCAAACAATTCTCGAAGCCTGACGCGCAGTAACTTTGTTTATTTTGATCGCAGCTTCACGACGCGCTTGGTACGCGGTTCGGCGACATAAATCGATCCGTCGCGGCCGAGCGCAATATCGGTGGGCTGGTTGAAATGTGTCGTGTCCCACCCACCGACCTACACATTCGGCCTTGCATTCGACTTCGGCCAGCGCTTGCGGCTGTGCTTGAGCCCAAGACCCGCCAACATGGCGGCCATCCGGATCGGCGCGCCGATCCCCTCGACGACGGGTACGCCCCATTCCTTCGTGAGCCAGTCGGGCTTCATGTGCACCGGGCATTGCGTGATGCCGTGGACGATAATGACGTCGGCGCCATCCTCCTCGATCAGGGAATGCCCGGCCGCCAGGAAATTCTGTTTCATGATTTCCTTGTTGGTGCCGATATCCTTGAGCTTGAAGCCGGAGGCGCGACGGCCGGCGATCCATGGCTCCATGCCGTAATAGCGGGTCTGGGTGATCTGCCGGGGAATTACGGACTCGTGATAGCAGATGATGCCAAAGCGCTCGCCGAGCTGCGCTGCGACATGAAACATGGCCTCGCATGGGCCGACAACCGGAATGTCGACCAGCGAACGGCCACCATCGACGCCGAGATCGAGAGTGCCGAGCGGCACGGCCGCGTCATAGCCTTCGCGTTCCGCCTGCAGGTAGGCGGCATGGTAATAGGGCGCGACCAGCGAAATCTCAGCCGGCCCGAGGCCGCCGAACGGCGAGGGGGCAACCGACACGATCCCGACTTCCACTTCCGGCGACGAGAAGCTTTTCGCCGCCTCTTCGCGAATGCGGCGCTCCTCCGCCGGATAGTCGCCGATGATAAAAGCTACGCGGATCATTCTGTTGGTCCCCTTATGGTCTTGCCAATGTCAGGGCGGCACGATAGCCGATGAGCCCGCTGTTTGTCTTTCCAGTTGTGGAGCCATGAATGGCCAGGCTTGTTGCCGGTATCGGAGTTCCTCACTCGCCGCACTATCCGGCGGCAATCGCCAAGGATGGGCCGGAGGAGACCGCGCGGCTCTTTCGCGCGGTCAAGGCGCACCTTGATGCGGCGCGCGCCGACGCGATCGTGGTCATCGCCAACGACCATTTCAACACGTTCTTCCTGAACAATTTCCCCACATTCGCAATCGGCGTCGCCGACAAGAGTTTCGGGCCGAACGACCAGACCAAGATGCCGCATTACGACCTCCTGATCGAAACCACGCTTGCGAACCACATCCGTAATGTCGCGATCGGCGAGGGCTTTGATCTGTCAGTGGTCCAGGAATTCGGCGTCGATCATGCCATGCTGGTGCCGCTGCACTATCTCACCGACGGTATCAGGGTTCCGGTGGTGCCGATCTGGGTCAATGCATTTGTCAAACCGCTGCCGACGGCGAAGCGCTGTTTTGCGCTCGGTCGCGCGGTGCGCAGCGCCATCGACAGCCTCCCTCAAGACACGCGCCAAGCTCAAGACACGCGCCAAGATTTGCGGGTCGCGGTCGTCGGGACGGGAAGCTTTTCGCTTGAAATCGGCGGGCCAAAGATCGAACCCGGCAAGCGCAACGCGGTACCGGATCTCGCCTGGTCGCGGCATGTCCATCGCCGGATGGCGGAGGCCCGTTTTGATGAACTGGTCGAGGAGGCAACGCCCGAGCGCATGTGGCAGGCCGGCAATATCGGCGGCGAGCTGTTGAATTGGATCGTGACGCTCGGCGTGATCGGGAAAGACAAGCCGCGCTACATCGCCGACCACAACGACAAGGACGGGCATGCCTATGCGGTCTGGCGGTGGGATTGAAACATATGACTGCTTATCTTCTCAATAAGCTTTGCCACCGCGTGTTCCACGACGTGGCGTTTCGTGACGCCGTCAAGCGCGATCCCGCGGCGGCAATCGCGGACTGGCCGTTCACGGACGAAGAACGCGAGGCGTTGCTCGCAGGCGATGTGCGCAAACTCTATGAATGGGGCGCGCATCCGTTCCTGCTTGCCCATACGACACGCTGGGGCCTTTTCGGCTTGAGCCCGGCGCTTTATGCCGAGCGCATCCAGGGCGCCTGCGATCCGCAGTAGATCCCAAACAACGAAGAGAGCGATCCCCATCCCATGACGGCATTCCAGCGCCTCGGCATCGTTGCCGATCATGTCAACCGCCATCCCGCCATGCGGCGGGAAGTGCTCAATATCTATCCGAATGCAAAATTTCCCGACAAGACGCATCGTTTCAATGAAGACGAACTGATTGCGTTCCTACAAGGTTGCGATGCGGCGATCATCGGTTTCGAGTCGGTGACGGAACGCGTGCTGTCGGCGCTGCCCGACCTCAAGATCATCAGCAAATACGGCAATGGCTGCGAAACCTTCGACTTCGACGCCATGAAGCGGCACGGCGTGCGCTTCGGCTATACCTGGGGCGTCAACAAGCTTGCGGTGGCGGAACTAGCCCTCGGGTTCATGCTCATGGGGCTGCGCTACGTCATGCCGCTGAATGCGGCGATGCGCGCCGGCGAGCGGCCGGGGATTCGCAATGGCAAGTTCCTCACGGGCCGCGTCGTCGGCATCCATGGCTGCGGCCATATCGGCAAGGAAGTGGTGCGCCTGTTGGCGCCCTTTGGCTGCAGGATACTGGCTTGCGACATCAAGGACTATGCCGACTTCTACAAACAGTGGAACGTGACGCCGGTTTCCTTTGATGAATTGGCTGCGCGCTCCGAGGTACTGACCCTGCATCTGCCGAAGACCCGGCAGACGCTGGGACTTTATTCGCGCGACGTCCTGGCCAGGCTGCAGCCAGGCTGCGTGCTCGTCAACACGTGTCGCGGCGGCATCGTCGATGAAGATGCATTGTTTGAACGGCTCGAAGCCGGCGCCCTGATGGCCGCCTGCTTCGACGTATTTGCGATCGAGCCGGCACAGAACGACCGCCTCTTGCGGCATCCCCTTATGTTGGCGGCGCCGCACATTGGTGCGTCGACGGAGGAGACGCGATTGATCCTGGTGCGTGCCGCGATCAGCGGCCTCACGAACAACCGCGTCGTCGAGCCGGAAGAGTTTTACGGAGTGTGAATCATGGACCCGTGCGGAAGCGAACAATCGTAGCCCGGGTTGAGCCCTTGCGAAACCCGGGAAGGGTCTTGCGGTATGGCAATGGCCCGAACTTTGAAATGGGAACGGGCCGGGCTAGGATTGCTGAGTTGTATTGAAAACGCCTTTGCAGGGGCTGCCAGAGATCAATGGTCCGCTATCGTCGAAACTTCATCGCTGGCGGAACGTTTTTCTTCACCCTGACCCTCGTGAACCGAACGTCGCGTGTTCTTGTTGATCATGTCGACGTGCTGCGTTCGGCCACACGAGGCGTTCACAATCTGCACCCATTCTTGATTGACGCCGCTGTAGTGCTGCCCGACCACCTGCACATCGTCATGACCCTGCCGGAAGGCGATGCGGACTATTCGACCCGATTGAGCCTCATCAAGCGGCGATTTACGGAGCACCTCATCAAGGCCGGAGTTACTGTAGCCCGTCGCGCCAACGGCGAAATTGCATTATGGAATCGTCGATTTTGGGAGCACACAATTCGCGACGATCGGGATTTCGAACGACACGTCGACTACATTCACTACAATCCTGTGCGTCACGGGTTTGTTGCCAGAGTGCGAGATTGGCCCCATTCGTCATTTCATCGGTATGTGGAACGAGGAATTTTGCCACTCGATTGGGGCGGGGAGTTTACCGATGAGCAGGGCAGCTTTGGCGAACGGCGTGGTGAATGCGGGTGCTGTTGCCCGGGTTTCGGCAAGGCGCGTGAAGAACGCGCCATAGCGCGTCGTAAGACGCGCGTAACCGCGCTGTGGCTTCAACCCGGGCTATGATCTCACGGTGTGATCACGGACCCGTGCGAAAGCGAACAATCGTAGCCCGGGTAGAACCCTTGCGAAACCCGGGACCGGTCTTGCGGCGTGGCAATTGCCACCAGCCTCGTCGCCGATAGAGCGTTCCCGGGTTTCGGCAAGGCGCGTGAAGAACGCGCTTTGCCTCAACCCGGGCTACGATCTTCGCTGCTTCAGTTCCGCTCATCCGGCAGCACGGGCAGCGGGTGGATCTCGATGCCTTCTTCGTGCAGCTCCTTGGTTTCCTGCGGTGTTGCTTCGCCAAAGATCGAGCGGTGATCGGTTTCGCCGTAGTGCATCTTGCGGGCTTCTTCGGGAAACTTCGTTCCGACGTAATCGGCATTCTTGGTGAGATGGTCGCGCAGTTCCTTGAGCTTGCGGCG
>DATGVJ010000598.1:0-57610 GCA_035300505.1 Xanthobacteraceae bacterium | reverse complement strand
GTTGAATTGATTGATTTCGCCTTGCACCTTGTCGGTTTCGCCGGGCAAGTCGATCGTCTGGCGGACAAAATATCGTGTCATGCGGGCATAGGGGACGGAAGCCCCGACCTTGTAGGCCTCGCCGCTGGAAAAGCCCGCAATACCGAGCGTGCCGCTAAGGCCAAAGCCCTGGTTGATCTCCGGGTTGACCCAGAGTTCGGCGCCGGACCAGAGGCGGAAGCCCGCATAGAGCGTGACGTCAAAAGTCTCTCGTCCCTGGTTTGGAATGAGGCTGTTTGTACCGCGATAGGGCGACCGGAATGGAAACGCATATTGCTGCAAATAAGTCGACTGGCCATGGAACGACCATCTGTCGGCGTCGATTCCATCCGGCAGCTTGAAGCTCTCTGGTGTTGTGCCAAGACGGTAGTTCAAGCCGGCTTTGAGCATGTGCAAAGACAGACCGGAATCGATCGTCTGGGCGCCAAGGGCAAATATTGCGGGATGGTGTGCGAAGCCGGCGAACAGATATTCGAATTTGGCATTCCAACCGGGCGCAACGGGAAGCTCGACGCCGGCGCCGGCCGCCCATCCGGTACGCAGCTTAAAGGCTTGCTCGATTGTGCCCGGCACGGCCGTGCCGGCTTGCGGCGCACCGGCGGTCTGGGTGCGCGAAAGGGAGTCATAGGTCCAAGCCAGGCCGCCCGTCGCGTAGTAGAGCCAATGGTTGACGACGACGCCGGCGCGCGCCCGCAGTGTGCCGAACATCTGCACCGTGTCGGCAAATTCCGCCCGCCCGATCGACGGCGCCACCATCGGCTGGCTGCCGCCGATGCGGCTTGGAAAAGTCACGTCGGCTTCCATGCCGAACATGCGTCCCGAGCCAAGCCGATAGTTGTAGCCGCCCTGGAGGCCGGCGAAATAGCTGCCGGTCCCCTTGGAGGGGTCGAATGCGTTGAAAAGGCCGATTGACCCGCTAAGTGCCGCCCCCGGCCCGCCCGGTCCGGTAGCCTCCCAGCCGGCTTGTCCACCGGCTGCTCCGAAGTGCAGCCCCGCATAGAAGCCATTCCAGGCATCGTTTTGGCTGCGGATAGCGCCGGGTTTGGGGGCAGCCTTGACCGGAAGAGACGCCGATCCGCCAATAACTGATTCGGCAAACGCTTCCGGGCCAGAGTTCAAGAGGACGACGCCCAGAACCAGCGCTAAAGCTCCTATCAGCCGTCTATACACGTTGCGCCCCTCGACGATCCGCGGCCAGCATGCTCGGGCCAGCGGTCCGCCGCAAACAATTACTCTGGTGTGAGTTGAGATTTCCCCGGGAGAACACGCCGATCAGTCTTCCGAACGCTGCCAGGTTGGAACATGATCGTCATGACGACTCAGAATGAATTGCGAGGATGACAAATCGATGACGGCACCGGCCCAATTTCTGGCGTCGGCAATCGCGGCCTGTTCCGTCATGCCTATGATCGTTTGTGTTTCGACGCAATCCCATGCGGCCGGGTCGGCCTACCAGGTCGACACGGGCGAGGTAAACGATCCTGGCTTTTGCAAAGTCGACACCTGGGCCTCCTTCTCCAACAAGCGCGATACAGCGACTGACAAACGCGATTTCTTCTCTTCTGTCAGTCCGAACTGTTCATTGCCGGTTGGGTTCCCGTTTGAATTGAGCGCTCAATTCACACGTTCGCGTACTGATGGTGAGTGGGACAGCGGAGTCATCCCGAAGTTCGCACTCGGGCTGCTTGCCGGTGATCTCGGAAAGCCGAATGTGGCATTTACCGGCGCGTTGACCTACGATTTCACGTCAAGTCAGGCGACGGCGATCAATTTCGCTGTCCCGGTATCGGTGCGCCTGGTGGATGCGCTGCGGATCAATGTCAATGCGGGCTGGCTGTACGACCGCACTTCGGATCGTAACTACCTGAGCTATGGCCTCGGCGTTGACTTGCGAACGCCCGGCAATGTCTGGCAACTGACAGCGGAGGTCTTCGGTCAGACGCTCAACTCGGCTGACCCTCCAAGTGCTGCGCAGCCGCGATACCAGATCGGCTTGCGCTGGCGGCCGGTCTTCGAATGGAGCATCGACGGTATCTACGGCCGCAATATCACCGGCAACAATGGAAGCTGGTTCACGGTTGCGATGGTCCGGCGGTGGCCGCCAAAGCCGCAGTAGCCGATCGACCACATTTGTCCAGAACGCAACGAACCCATGTGCGCATGCATTGGACCGTCGAGTATGTCCGATGCGTATGATGACTTTCACTAGACATCATACTCGGCGGCACCTAAGGTGTTTCCCGTTTTAATTCTCGACATTCGGGCCTCTTGAACCCGCTCCACATTCGCGCGATGGAGGTGCGGATTGAGATGCATACCAGCGGGTCCGGTGCATGAAATCGATTTTTTCATTGTGGCTTGCACTCGTTTGCCTTCATGGCTTCGAGGGAACCGCCACGGCAGCTCCAAAAACCGAGCTCCTGCTCGCAGTCCAGGGCGAGTCATCGCAGGGCTATGATCCGATTCTTGGATGGGGCAAAAACGGGCATCCGCTGTTTCAATCGACGTTGTTGACCCGAGATGCCGATTTGAAGACGCAGCCCGATCTGGCGACGTCCTGGGTGCTCTCCGATGATCGCCTGACCTGGACGATTACTATTCGCAGCGACGTGAGTTTTACCGACGGATCGCCGCTGACTGCGGAAGATGTCGCGTTCACGTTCAACGAAGCTGCGAAAGCGGGCGGCGCTGTTGACCTGACTGCGCTGGCCAGCGCCATGGCGACCGGTCCGACAACCCTCGTCATGCAACTTAAGGAGCCACGCATCACATTCGTCGAAAACTTCCATACGCTCGGTATCGTTCCAATAAGGGTTTACGGCCCCGACTATGCCCGGAATCCGGTCGGCTCCGGCGCCTACAAGTTCGTGCGCTGGGACGAAGGACAGCAGCTTATCGTGGAAGCCAATCCTCTATTCTATGGGCCAAAGCCCGCATTCCAGCGTTTAACGTTTCTGTTCACAGGTGAGGACACGAGCTTTGCCGCCGCGACCGCAGGCAAGCTGGACATCGCGGCGGTCCCGCACGCATTGGCGGACAAATTGCCGGCCGGCATGACGAGGGTGGTCGCCAAGACCGTCGACAATCGCGGCCTGATGTTCCCGCAACAGCCGAGTACAGGAAAAACCAATCTCGATCATGTCTATTTCGTCAATTCGTGCCTTGATCTGGGTCGCCTGCAGGTGGAGCCTTATGGTCATGGCTGGCCGATCACGACGGGAATCCTGAACTGGCGATGGGTGTGCAATTGAGGCAGGGCGTTACGGTCGATGCCGGGCACATCGCCCGCGTGCCACGGTCGTGTACACGTTTCTGGTTCGCGTTCCTGGCTGAGGCGAACATCGGAATTCTCGCGATCAGCCACGATTCTTCGGTGTTATTCACAATCAGCTGTCGTCGGCTGCGAGGAGCCCGCTTCGTGACGCCATGCTTCTCTCATTTCAGTCATCGCTGAAATAATTATTGACGCGCCGAAATCATTTCGATATTCGTTGAAATATGGAAAAGTCAAATGCCGTCGCCGCGCTCGGCGCGCTCGCGCAGGACAACCGCCTGGATGTCTACCGGTTGCTCGTCCAAGCGGGACCGGATGGTCTTCCGGCAGGCCAAGTGTCCGCAAAGCTCAAGCTGGCGCCGAATACGCTGACGTTTCATTTCGACCGGCTGCGCGCGGCGGGTCTCGTGACGGTTCGGCGCGAAGGTCGCTCGATGATCTACGCGGCAAGGTTCGAAACGATGAATGCGCTCCTTTCCTATCTCACCGACAATTGTTGTGGCGGAGCGCCCGAGACCTGCGCGCCATCGCGGCGTTGCGAACCCGCAAAGGCCAAGAACAGGAAAGCGAGCCGGAAAAAGGAAACGGCATTGTGACGGAAATCGTGGGACGACCATTCAACGTGCTCTTCCTCTGCACCGGCAATTCGGCCCTTCAATCATGGCCGAGGCCATCTTGAATCGTGAGGGACGCGGAAATTTCTCCGCGTTCTCTGCCGGCAGTCAACCGAAGGACAGCCCACACCCGTACACGCTTGACCTTCTGCGTAAGCTCAATTTCGACGTGAGCGGGTTCCGTTCAAAGAACTGGAATGAATTCAGCGGACCCAACGCCCCGCCATTGGATTTCGTGTTCACGGTTTGCGACAACGCGGCCGGCGAATCGTGCCCCTATTGGCCCGGCCAGCCAATGACGGCGCATTGGGGCGTTCCCGATCCGGCCGCCGCCACCGGCAGCGAAGCAGAAGTCCGCCTTGCGTTCGCGGACACGTTTCGCATGCTCTCCAATCGCATTTCGATATTCGTAAGCTTGCCACTGAGCTCTCTCGACAAGCTCACCCTGCAGCGTCAACTCGACTCGATCGGCAAATCCAAGGACTCCGCTGCGTGACCGGCAACCGCCTGCTTTCCGAGGGCTTGGGCACGGCCATCCTGGTTGCCACCGTCGTCGGCTCCGGAATCATGGCGGAGCGGCTTGCCGGCGGAAACGAAGCCATTGCCCTCTTGGGCAATACGATTCCCACGGGCGCTATTCTTGTCGTCCTGATTTCAATCCTGGGGCCCGTATCAGGTGCGCACTTCAATCCTGCGGTGACGCTCGTCTTTGCAGCACGCGGCGCGATGGCGTGGCGCGAGGTGCTGCCGTACATCGCGGTGCAGTGCGCAGGCGGCATCGCCGGGACAGCGATCGCCCACCTGATGTTTGATCTCGCACCGCTTGCCATCGGGACCACTGCCCGCAGCGGCGCATCGCAATGGTTCGCGGAAGCAGTGGCCACGTTCACGCTCTTGCTGGCGATCCTCGGCGGCATCAGGCACGCGCCGCAGGCCGTGCCTTGGCTGGTCGGGCTCACCATCACTGCCACCTACTGGTTCACGTCGTCGACGTCGTTTGCAAATCCGGCCGTGACACTCGCGCGCGGATTCACAACCACGTTTGCCGGGATCGCAATCAATCACGTGCCGGCCTTCATGGTTGCGCAATTGGCCGGAGCCGCGATGGCGGCGGTGATAGCACACATCCTCTTCAAGCCCGCGGTGTGAGGGATCGGCTATACCTGCCCACCAACCGGGGGATCAAATTTCGCAGGGGACTTCATTCAGGGCTTCCTTGATGCTAATATTTAACTGCAAGTCGGACACTTGAGGACGAACAGGTCAGCGATGCGCTGGTTCCGTTCAAACAAGCGATTAGGAGCGTGGTGCGCAGTTTTTGCGCTCATGACTCAATTTGCGATTTCCTTCGTCCACGCCCACCTGGAGGATTTCGGCCCGCGTCTGGCGCTCGAATTTTCCGCTCCTCTCGCCCTGCAGGTACCGGATACGCTTCCGGACGAGCCGGCAATACCAGCGAAACTGCCTTTTGGTTTTGCTGGAGATATTTGCGCTATTTGCGCCGTGATGCATCTCGCCGACTTGGTCTTGCCGACGGCGTCGCCGTCGGTAGTTATGCCGATCGTGGCGAGCGTGAAGTGGTTGGAGATCCGCACCGACCGCGAACACGCTGCATCGCCACCGCTTATCTTTCAGGCCCGCGCGCCTCCTATCTCCTGACATTTGTGCAGGTTGGAATAGCGATATCCCAATAGAAAGAAAGCATGGGGTTGCGCGCGCTAGTATGTTGGCCCGAAAAGTCGAGAACAATCATGGTCCCCCACGGTGTATCTACGATCGCAAGCCTCGCAGCCCTTGCCTTGAGTACGATATTCGGCCTCGCGCAAACAGCCAACATCGTCGGCCTGGGGGCGACGACATGCAAAAATTTCATTTCCGATGTCGAACAGAACGCCCGAGTACAGAGAGATTACTTCGCTTGGGCTCAAGGTTTTATGAGCGGCGTTCTTATGCGCGCGCCGCCCGGGGTGGATGAAGGATTGGAGCTTAACCCGCCGGCGTTTCCCCTGCTCAGGCAGACCGAATTCTTGCGGAGCTTCTGCGCGAGAAATCCGGACAAGGACTACAGTGATGGGGTGATTGAGCTTTATCGCGCCCTCCGCATTGAAAAGAGGCTTTGATGGGTGGAGGAAGCACAGAGGATTGCAAAAGAGGCACGCTGTTTAGATGCACCACCTCCACCATGAGAATAATTGCATCGATATCAATCGTCATCCAGGCGGCGGCTCGCGGGCATCCTGGAGTGGAGGTGCCCAAACCGCACTTTAGTTCGACGTACAAAGGAACAGGGGGGCAGCGCCGAGTAGACTAACGTGATCCCAGGCTGGCCAACGGCCGCTCATTGCCATTGCCCGGTATAGACCCTTTACGATTCGCGCCGCAACTTTCCGCCGAACTGCTTTGAATTTGCCTCCGGGGATCTTATTTACCGCCTATTAAGGGCCGGTCAATTTGCGTGCGCGGGTCAAGAGTTACCTTTTTGAAATCCTGACAAGGATCGGCTCGAACGGCGCGCCACGTTCACGCTCTTGCTGGCGATCCTGGGCGGCATCAGGCACGCGCCCCAGGCCCTGCCTTGGCTGGTCGGGCTCACCATCACGGCCACCTACTGGGTTCACGTCGTCGACGTCGTTCGCAAATCCGGCCGTGACGCTCGCGCGCGGATTCACGACCACGTTTGCCGGAACACCCGCAATTCAACCTAACGGGTCCAGGCAGCGCCTGGACCCGGATGCGTCCTACCGAAAACCAGTTGCGGCAGGTCTAACGGGTCCACTACTTCAAATCGCCCGCGATCTTGTCGATGCCGGACTTTACACAGGCTTCGTCCTTGTCGCCGCCGGGCGCGCCCGAAGCGCCGGCCGCACCGATCGTGTCGTTGCCGACCTTGATCGGTAGCGCGCCGCGCGCGGGGATCATGTTGCCGAGCCGAAGCGCGCCAGCATTGGGAGTCTTGGCGACGTTCTCGGCGAACACGCCGGAGGGAACGCGTTGCCCGCGCGAGGCCAGAGCCTTGCGCATCGAATTCTCCATCGTGTGCGGGCCGGTATTGTCGCCGCGCAGCGCCACGAGGACTTCGCCCATGTTGCCGATCACGTGTACGGATACGTTATAGCCCTGCGACTTGCAGGTCTCGACCGCGGTGGTGGCGATTGCGACCGCCATCGGCAGCGAGAGCTGCTTGGTGGTAACGAGCTGCGCATTGGCCGCGCTGGTGACGCTGGCGGCGAGTGCGAGCGCAGCGATGCCGGTTGAAGTCTTGATCATGATTTGAGTTCTCCTGAATGCCAGCGCCTGACGCCAGTCATTGGCACGGCCTGGCGGAATAATGGGTTCGGTTGCGATGGCTGACGGGGGTCTATTTGAGATCGCCGGCGACCTTGTCGATGCCGGCCTGGGCACAGACTTCGTCCTTGTCGCCGCCTGGCGCGCCGGAAATGCCGACGGCACCGATCGCCTCCTGTCCGATCATGATCGGCAGCGCGCCGCGGGCAGCCACGATGTTGGCGAGCATCAACTGGGCGGCGGCCGGATTCTGGCCGACGTTCTCGGCAAACTTGCCGGATGCAATGCGGAACGTGCGCGACGTGTAGGCCTTCTTCAGTGAGTTTTCGAAGGTGTTGGGACCGGCAGCCGGGTTACGTATTCCCACGAGGGTCTCGCCGTTACGACCGACGACGTGGACCGAAACGTTGTAGCCAGCCTGTTTGCAGTTTTCGATCGCGGTGAGCGCGATGGAGGTCGCCATCGCCAGCGACAGGTCCTTATGAACGAGCACCTGGGCGTTCGCCGGGACTACGAGGCCGCTTGCGAAAGTCATCGCAAATGTTAGTCCGGCAGCACGACACGTCATATTGGACATGAAATTTCTCCTTGGGTTGATTTTGCTGTTTTGGTCCGCCAAGCGCCCGATAGGTCGCGGAATGCCGCGATCCCACCCCGCCGGCGCAATTGTTGCTGCGAGCGGCACGATTATTGGGGCTTCACGAACAATCCGACGAGGCCGGCCGCTCCCTTGGTCTTGCCCGTCAACTTGGTCTGCAGTTCATGGAGCGTAAGGCCAGGCGCCAACTCTTTCGGCTCCAGGTCGGTTGCGATGATCAGGAACGTATAGTGGTGCGGCGAGCCTGCAGGCGTGCACGGGCCCGAATAGTAGCCAACGCCCTGGGTGCTCTTGCCGCCGACATATTTGGTCGTCTCCTTGCTGACTTCGCCCTCTGCAAAAGAGGTCACATCGGAAGGAATGCCGTAAGCGACCCAATGGAACACTCCCAGTCCGCCGCGACCTTCGGGGTCGACCATGGTCAGCGCGAAGCTCTTGGTTCCGGCCGGCGCATTCGGCCATGACAGTTGCGGCGACACGTTGTCGCCGACACAGTTCGGGTTTTGCGGATTCTTGTTGGCGACCTTGCGCGGCATCATGGTGCCGTCCTTGAAGGTTGACGATGTCAACTCGAAGATACTCTGTTGGGCATTGACTGGCTCGCAAGCACACCACGACAATACGAGAGCGATACCTGCGGCCGTCGACAGACTTTCCAACTTGATATTTGCAATCATGGTTTCCTCCTGGGTTTGCCGCCCTTTGCCGTTCAATGTCGACACAACGCGACTCGATGGCGCATGGTTGTTGCCGATTGGGGCAGCTTCAGCGGCAACTTCCAGCAACCATGCCGATGGTCGCGCATCCTTCCGCCTCGCGCTTGGGCACGCTTAGAGAGAAAAAAACCCGGTTAGAGCTGGAGACCCGCCGGGGTCCAATGAGGACTGAAGTAACGTACGTACCTTGGGAGGTGTCCTTTTCTTAAACCGCCGAACGAAGGAAGGCAAGAAAAAAGTTATGTTATAACATAACGCATTCGTCACTTTGGAGATTCCTAGACTCCGATCAATCGTTCGCTTCCCATGTAGCCCGCAAGGAGCAACACGCCGAAAGCTGCGATAAACAGCGCCGCACCAACTTCAATGCCGCGGAGTGCCAAGTTGCCGTACCCGGCGCGCGTGCCGGCGAAGCGGCTGGACCAATTGCGCGCGCCGACAGCAATTGTCGCGATAGTCGCAACTGTAACTGCAGTACCCAAGCCCATCATGAAAGTCGCCCCCACCCCTGCCCAGAACAGGTCGTTGGCGAGCGCAAACACGAGTACGATGATGGCACCAGAACACGGTCGCAGCCCCACCGCCATGACCGCCGACAGGCCCCGTTGCCATCCGCCGGGGCCGCCGAGTTCCTCCGGTTCTGGTGCATGCGCGTGGCCCCAAGCCGAACAATTGTCATTTAGGTGATCGTGCCGATCGGTGGGATGAGCATGCTCGCAACCAACGTCGTGATCATGCTGGTGCGCATGGCCATGGCTGTGTCCATGGTCATCGTGCGAGTGATGATTGAGATGCGGGTTGGAGTTGGCGTGATATTCTTGCGGCTGCTGCGCCACCGCAGCGCTGAGTTCGGGAGGTGGCCGTTGGAGCGCGCGGGCCGCCGCGATCAAGCCGCGCCCCTTCACCCACAGAAGCCGCAAGCCGATCAAAATGATCAACCCATAGCTGACAGACTCGATGGCGTTGACGGCAATATTCATAGTCGACGCGGTCGTCTGCAGTATTGCGGCCGCTATGCCTACGAATGTGACCGCGACAAGCGCCTGCAGTAGTGCGGAAGCGAACGACAGCGCCACGCCACGCAGCCAAGTCTCGTCGTTCGCCACGACATAGGACGAGATCACAGCTTTACCGTGACCAGGACCTGCGGCGTGGAAGACCCCGTAAAGAAATGAAACTCCAAGCAAGCCCCAGACCGCGCTTCCGTCGGCTTTCGCGGCGCGGATCAGGCTGGAGAATTGCCGATAGAACTCGTTTTGCTTGGCAATGACCCAGCCGAGGATGCCATCCGTCGGGGGCGGCAGCGATGGCGCGCGTGGTGTGCCAAAGGGCGAGCCCTGGGCGAGTACGTCCTCGAGCGCGCCCGGCAGCAGCATGATTGCCGCAACGGCCAGGCAAAGCGCCGCACGCCGACATATTTTGCGTCCTCCGTCGACGTGCGTCATGGGCACTTCACTGAAATCTTGTGGGCAAACTGGCTGGCAAGCCAGGCCGAAGGATCAAGCTGAACGTCTGCTCCCAACTGGCCAAGCCGCTCGGTCATGGCAGCATCCATCTGCTGCGGACCGGCAACGGTAAGCTTGCATCGATTCGGCGCGCCGGTGAGCGCAACCGGCTTGTTCTCCGCAAAGCCGAAATCGACGAAAAAGGACGGATCGTAGACACTTACCTCGACGTCCTTCGCCTTGACCGGAACTTTGAACGGCAACGTAAAGTGCAGTGTCAGCACGGTCTTCTTCGAATTGTAGTCAAGGTAATAGTCGGTCGGTTCGGCGAGTCCGCTCTTCTTGCCGTTGACTTTGGCGAACGTGAAATAGTCGAACTCCTTGAGCGATTCGACATTGGTCTGCGCGAGCGGCATCAACTCCTCACTAGTGAACTCGCCCCTCTTGCGGCTCTTGATGCCTTGCGTCGCGAATACCGAGAACATGTCATCGAACTCCCAAGCGTGGCGCACGCCTTTAACGGCACCGTCGGGCGCATAGATGACCTCAGTCTTCATGGTTATCCAGACATGAGGATGGGCACTCGCAGCGTCAGCTGCCAAAAAAACCGCGCAGACAATCGTGGAATGCAAAATGCGACGTGATAAGGTGATCATCGATCAACGCTCCCAGGCCATTTGCCGAACCCGCATAACACCACCCGCCGAAGCAAGTGATATCAAAGAAGAATTGCTGGATTCTCAGGCGGTCGGAGGAGCGCGCGTACGGAATGAAAAGCGACGAACAGATGGAACATCAAATTCCGCAATAGACGGCAAATATGCAGTGTCGAAAGCGACCGGTGTAGCGATACTGGGAGACTCTGAACTCTGCCCTGCTCCTAAGAGCGAAACGCTTGTACAGACAAGGCAACTTCCATTTAGGGGGCGGTTGTCCTGATGCGTCGGAACAGGAGCAGCTGATTTTTGGCCATCGTCCGATATGACAACCAATGACGCCGAGACCAAGTCAGTGCCGACTGATCGCAGTAATGCTTCCGGATGCAGCATTGCTTCCGGATGAATGTGTGCAAAGGAAGCAACGAACTGGAGCCAGAGCGCGAAGAGCGCAAGACATCCACCGAGCCGCTGGTTAGATCGGTACCACCGCATTTTCGGTCCGCATCTCGATGCTATTCGCCTGAAACGATGGCGCAACGCGCGATGTAATTATGCCTCAAGAACGGGATGCCGCGCAAGCTTCCTGGGCTCGCCCCATCCCTTCGGCTCGCCGTGCCCGCGACGAGGGACTTTGTGCCTCAGCCTCTAGTTTTAGCAATTGCTCCTTTTCGGTGGAATAGCGGGGCAGGCCGAGTGCCGGAGGCTGGACGGCTTGGCCAGCACACATTATGTTATAATATTACATTTCGTCAATACGGCTGTCTGGAGAATCCGATGAAAGTGATCGCAAAAGCTGTTTCGGCGGTCGGAGTCATCCTGACTTTGACCCTTGGGTCAGCGGCGCAGGAACGTAGATTGCAGGTCGTCGCCGCGGAAAATTTCTATGGTGATATTGCCCGGCAAATTGGCGGCAACCTGGTCGACGTCGCGAGCATATTGAACAATCCGAATCACGACCCTCATCTCTTTGAAACGACCGCGTCGGTCATTCGGCAGGTCGTTGGGGCGCAGATTATCGTGTTCAATGGGGCAAATTACGATCCCTGGATGAACAAGCTCCTGTCGGCAACGCCACGCCCGGACCGGATCGTTTTGAACGTTGCCGAACTGGTCGGGACAAAAAGCGGCGACAATCCGCACTTGTGGTATGTCCCCAGTACGATGCTAGCGGTCGCCAAGGCGTTAGCGGAGGCGTTCAGCAAAATCGATCCTGTTCACGCTGGAGACTACAGCGCGCGGCAGGAAGTCTTCGACGCCTCCCTCGCTCATGTAAAGGAGAAGATGGATCAGATTCGTGCAGCGCATCTGGGCGTTGCTGTAACCGCCACCGAACCCATCTTTGGTCCCATGGTCGCCGCCCTCGGGTTGGAAATGCGGAACGGACGCTTCCAGCTTGCGGTCATGAATGATACAGAACCGGGTGCACGGGATATTGCTGCTTTCCAGAAAGACCTTAGGGAGCATAGGGTCAAGGTACTTATTTTCAACAAGCAGACGAAAACAAATCTGACCCAACGCATGCTTGAAATCGCTTTTCAGTCGAATATTCCCGTGGTCGGGGTTACTGAAACCCAGCCGGCCGATATGAATTATCAGGACTGGATGCTGATGCAACTCGATGAATTGCAGAGGGCGCTGGCCGCCTCTCCCACATGAGTGTCATCGATCTCGATCACGCAAGCATTTGCGTCCATGGCCGGACCGTCCTGTCTGACATCACTATCTCCATAGGCCAGGGCGAGTTCATCGGCGTCCTCGGGCCAAACGGATCCGGTAAGACCACGCTCATGCGAACGCTGCTTGGTCTGTTAGAGCCAAGTCGCGGCACCGTCCGGGTATTTGGCCGTCCTCCAACGCGTGGTGATGCGCAAATCGGCTATGTGCCACAAGTGCGAAGCGTGCTCCCGGAACTGAGGATGCGCGGCTTGGACGTCATCGCAAGCTGTCTCAATGGTGAGCGCTGGGGGCTGCCGATTTTTGCGCGGGCGGATCGCAGTATGATTGAGGATGCATTGACGCCGCTGGGCGCGCGTGAACTGGCAGACCGCCCGTTATGCGAGATGTCCGGTGGAGAGCGACAGCGTTTGTTGCTTGCGCAGGCCCTCATTGGTTCGCCGCGGCTTCTCTTACTTGACGAGCCGTTGATCAGTCTTGATTCGCGCCAACAGGAAATCGTGATTCGTCGTATCCGCGAATTTGGCCGCGAACGAGGGGTCACCATCCTGTTCAGTGCGCATGAGCTCAATCAGCTGTTGGGTGTACTCGATCGTGTGCTTTACCTTGGCTGCGGCCACGCAGCTCTTGGAACCGTCGACGAAGTCGTGACCGGCCCGGTCCTGTCCCGACTCTATGGCGGGGACATTCAGGTGATCCACTCGGACGGACACATCTTTGTATTGTCGAAAGGGCGAAACGTCGAGCGCGTCGATCATTTGCCAGACGATCTTCAGCAGCAGCGTGTCGAGCGTCCGAACAATGCTTGAAAATGATTTCATGATCAACGCATTCGCGGCCTCAGGCATTGCCGCGATCCTTGCAGGAATCGTGGGTTATTTTCTGGTGATGCGTGGCCAAACGTTTGCCGGCCACGCACTCTCTCATATCGGCTTCGCAGGTGCGACCGGCTCAGGTTTGATCGGCCTTGATCCGTTTTGGGGGATGCTCGGTTTCACACTTTTCGCTGGCGCCGGCATGGGAATGTTGGGCGAGCGAATCAGCACACGCGATGTCGCAATCGGTGTCGTGCTCTCGCTAGCGCTTGGTTTCGGCCTCCTTTTTCTGCACTACCACAAATCCTTCGCGTCTCAGGCAACCGCGCTGCTGTTCGGTAATGTCCTCGCAGTCGAACGATCTACTATTGCGAACTTGACGGGTATCGGGGTCGCGACTCTGATTGCGCTCGGGGCCATTGCGCGCCCGCTGGTCTTTGCCAGTCTTCAGCCGGAGCTTGCCGAAGCAAAGGGTGTGCCGCTGCGCCTGGTTTCGACTGCATTTCTTGCGATTGTCGCAACGGCTGTGTCGGAATGTGCACAAATCGTAGGGGTGCTGCTTGTCTTCACCCTCATGGTGGGCCCACCGGCAACAGCGCAGCAGCTAACAACGCGACTGTGGAGTGGCCTCGGGTTGTCTGCCGGACTGGCGCTTGCCGAAGCGTGGTTCGGGATCACCCTCGCCTATTATAGTGATTGGCCAGTGAGCTTCTGCATCTCGATCTTGTGCGCACTCGCGTATTTTTTGTCGCTCGCGCTTCCAAAGGGAAGCAGCAGATTCCTTCCAACGCGCGCAATCCGTTGACCTCGCGCCACGGCCCGACAATGCGCATTTCACCCGCTCGGGCTGTCTTGAACTGCAATCCACCTTTCGCGTATTGCAGGATCGAAGGACAGGGATCGTGCATGAGATGCATATTCCGCCGCCTCCGCAAATCGGATAAAGTTCCTTATGCGCAAAGCGAAAGCACCTCCAAACCATCGCGCCGGGGCGCCGAATGCCGTATTCCCGGCGCCCGGCCATGACCATGATCGCTGCCTCAACGACGCCATGGCTATTGCCGAGGCGCAATGCATCGAGCGCGGCCAGCGGCTCACTACGATCCGCCGCGATGTCCTGGCGGCGCTTCTTGCCAGCCATCAGCCGCTCGGCGCCTATGAGATCATGGAACGCGTGACTCCGAAACGGCCGCGGCCTGCGCCGATTACAGTCTATCGCGCGCTCGAATTCTTGCGCGACAATGGTCTCGTTCACCGCATCGAGAGCTGCAACGCCTTTATCGCCTGCGTGCACACACACGTCGACGGCGATCCTGTGGTGTTTCTGATCTGCGAACGCTGCGGCGCGGTCGGCGAGGCGGCCTTGCCCACACTCGCAGCGACGATCAAGTCGGCCGCGCGGGCCGCTGGCTTCACCCCGAAATCGCCGGTGATCGAGATCAGTGGGATTTGCACCCACTGCGGAGGATGGACACCAGATGACAGAGGGGGAATCAAGTCGCATTGACCATCCATCGGTCAGCAACGCAGATTGCAGTCGCTGCGGCTTGACCTGTTTCCGTTGATCGGGATGATTCCAACAACGGTGTTGCTCTTGAGCGTTGGAGATTTATTCAGCCGCGACGGAGGTTGCCTGCTCGTGGTCCGTGGTCGGTTTACGACGCCTGCCGGTCAGCCACATCTGCAGGCGCTCGAGATAGAGGTAGACCACCGGCGTGGTGTAGAGCGTCAGCAATTGGCTCACCGCGAGGCCCCCGACCATGGAGTAGCCGAGCGGCTGGCGCAGCTCCGAGCCGGTGCCGGCGCCAAGTGCGAGCGGAACGCCGGCGAGCATCGCCGCCATCGTCGTCATCAGGATCGGGCGGAAGCGCAGCAGGCAGGCTTCCCTGATCGCGGCGAGCGGCGGCACGCCGCGCTCTGCCCGCGCCGAGATCGCGAAGTCGACCAGCATGATGCCGTTCTTCTTGACGATGCCGATCAGGAGAATGATGCCGATGATGCCGATCACGGACAGATCCATGCCGCCGAATTTCAAAGCCAGCAACGCGCCGACGCCGGCCGACGGCAAGGTCGAGAGAATTGTAAGCGGGTGAATGTAGCTCTCGTAAAGAATGCCAAGGATGATGTAGACGACGATCAGCGCGGCCAGGACCAGCACGGGCATGCTCGCGAGCGAAGCCTGAAAGGCCTGCGCGTCGCCCTGGAACGAGCCGATCACCGAGGGTGGCATGCCAAGCTCGGCCGCCGCCTGTTCGATGGCATCGACCGCCTGGCTGAGCGCGACGCCGCTACGCAGGTTGAAGGTCAGGGTCACTGCCGGGAACTGGGCCTGGTGCGTCACCGAGAGCGGGCCGACCTTGCTCGAATCCATGTCGATCAGCGCGGAAAGCGGCACGGTCCCGCCGGTGAGCGGCGATTTCACGTAAAGCCGGTCGAGCGATTCAAGGCTCGTCTGCAGTTCAGGCAGGATTTCGAGAATGACGAAATAGGTGTTGAGCTGGGTGAAATACTGCGTGATCTGGCGCTGGCCGTAGGCGTCGTTGAGCGTATCGTTGATCAGTTGCGGCGAGATGTCGAAACGCGACGCCTGATCGCGATTGATGGTGAATCTGAGCTGCGGCGCATTGGCCAGAAGGTCGCTGCTGGCGTCGGCAATCTGCGGCAGCGTGCGCATCTTTTCCAGCATCTTCTGCGACCATTCGATCAGCTCGGTGATGTTGGAATCCTGCAGCGTGTACTGAAAGCTGCCGCGGCCGGGGCGGGCGCCAACATTGATGTCCTGCGTCGGTTGCAGGAAGACGGTGGCGCCCTGCACCTTGGCGAGCTCCGGCCGCAGGCGGTCGATGATCTCCCGCGCCGTGGCAGTGCGCTCACCGCGCGGCTTGAGCACGATGGTGAAACCGCCGACATTCGGCGGGTTTGGACTGTCGGTCGAGCCGGTCTGCGATCCCATGGCGGCGACGTCGGGGTCGCGCAGGATCACCGCGCCCAGCTCCTGTTGCAGGCGCATCATCTCGCGTGGCGAAACGGATTGCGCCGACTCTGAGACACCCGAGATCAGGCCGATATCCTGGCTCGGGAAAAAACCCTTGGGGATTTGCAGCGCCATCACGACCGTGAGCGCGAGTGTTGCAAAGAAGACGCCGAGCGTCACGGCCTGATGACGCAGCGCAATGTCGAGGGTGCGCCGGTAGCCCGCAAGCATCGCGTCGAAGCCCGTTTCGAGGGCGAGGTAGAAGCGGCCATGATGGTCGGGCTGCGGCTTCATGAAGCGCGAGCACAGCATCGGGGCGAGCGTGAGCGACACAAACGCGGAAACCGCAATCGCGGCCGTGACCGTTACGGCAAACTCACGAAACACCCGGCCCATGATCCCGCCCATCAACAGGAGCGGAATGAATACGGCCACCAGCGACAGGCTGATCGAGAGCACCGTGAAGGCGATCTCGCGCGAACCCTGCAACGCCGCCTCGAATGGGGCCATGCCGTTCTCGATGTGGCGGTGGATATTCTCCACCACCACGATGGCGTCATCCACCACGAAGCCGACCGCAATCGTGAGCGCCATCAGCGAGATGTTGTCGAGGCTGAAGCCGAACGCGTACATGGCCGCAAACGAGCCAAGCAAAGCGAGCGGCACGGTTATGCTGGGGATGAATGTCGCCCAAAAGGTGCGCAGGAACAGGAGCACGACCATCAACACGAGGGCAATGGTCAGCACGAGCGTGAATTCGACATCGTGCACGGACGCGCGAATCGTGACCGTGCGGTCGAGCAGGATTTCGACGTTCATGTCGGCGGGAATATTGGCCGTAAGCCGCGGAAGCTGCGCCTTGATGGCCTCGACCGTGCTGATGACGTTGGCACCGGCCTGCTTCTTGATGCTGAGCAGGATGCCGGGCTGGTTATTCGGAAAGCCCGCAACATTGCGGCTGGTCGCAGCCACCACGGCTTCGCCTACGTCGCGTACGCGCAACGCCGCACCATTGCGGTAGGCCAGCACGACATCGTTGAAGGCTGCGGCGTCGGTAATCTGGTCGTTCTCCGAGGATAGCGTGAAGCCGGTCTTCTCCGTAAAGATCGTGCCCTTCGCAGAGTTGTTTGTCGACTTGACCAGCCGGTCGCGCACCTCCTCCAGCGTAAGACCAAGCGAGGCAAGCTTTGCCGGGTCGACCTGCACACGGATCGACGGTTTCTGGTCGCCGATGATCCCGGCCTGGGCGACGCCGGGTACCTGCGAAATCGCCTGGCTCAGATAATTTTCAAGGTAATCGTGCACGACCGTGAGTGGCAGCGTCTCCGACCAGGCGCGCAGCATCAGGATGGCCGTATCCGCCGGGTTGACCTTGCGGTAGTTGGGCGGCTGCGCCATGGTTTGAGGCAAGAACTTGCTCGCCGCCGTGATCGCGGCCTGTACGTCCTGGCCGGCCGCATCGATGTTTCGGTTGAGGTCGAACTGGATGACGACCTGGGTTACGCCGGCGGCACTGAGCGAGGTCATTTGGGTCACGCCGGAAATCTGGCCGAACTGGCGTTCGAGCGGCGAGGCGACCGATGACGCCATCGTCTCCGCGCTCGCACCGGCGAGGTTGGCCGTCACCTGAACGGTCGGGAAGTCGACCTGGGGCAGCGGCGCGACCGGCAGATACGGAAACGCGGCGAGCCCCATGAACGCCACCGCTGCCATAAGCAGCGAAGTGGCGACCGGCCTTTGAATGAAGGGTTGCGAAAGATTCATTTGGCACCCCCTGGTCCGAGCGCCTGCGTTGAGGTGATAGTCACCGGCGCGTTGGTTTGCTCGGGAATGTAGGCAAGGCGACGTTTCGTATCGAGCGCGTGGGTTGCAACGTCGAGACCGTCAACCGACACACGACCGCTGTCCGGGGTAAGGAAGCCAAGGAAGCAGTTGATCGTTGTGGTCTTGCCTGCGCCATTAGGGCCCAGCAGCGCGAAAATTTCGCCAGGCGCCACTGAGAGCGACAGATCGTCGACAGCGGTGACGCTGTTAAAGCGCTTTGTCAGATTTTCGGTGGTCAGCACCGCGAAGCTCCAATGGCGTCGAGGCATTGTTGAAGGATGCAAGTCACCTGTTATCGCGAAAACGCGGAACGACCTGCACAGAAGTACAAATGGAGTTAGGCGACGGGCGGAGCGCGTGCCTGGGACGGCAGGCGGGGCAATGCAAAAAGCTGAACATCAAAACCCACGGCCACCGACACTCGCATCAGGGCATTGGGCAACAACAATGACGGCGGCTCTGCAAGGAGCGATGAGTCTGCCATATGAATAATGGCGCAAACCGCGCAATAGTCGGCAAATTTGGGTGCTTTGGCGGGCTTGTCTGGAACCCCGCCCAACGTCCGCGGCCCGTCCAATTCTACGGTAACATATGAGTACGGCGCGAACTTGTTGATATTCGCATCGGCGTGCAAATGGCCAATCGACAATGCAAATTGAAGCGTAAGCGCGAAAAGCGCCAGCATCGAAGCGATGCGAATATTGGACCGAAACCAGCGCATCAACCTTAGACCTTGTTCCCGGGTGACGCATATCTGCCAGTCGTTCACGAGCGGTGTACGGCAGCGTCGCCAGATCTGTCAATGGGACACTCCGCCTGTAAACTGGGTACAATACTATTAAGCAAGAGGCGGGGCTCTGGCCTGAAAAGGTAGTTCCAAGGATTCGGGTGCGGCCGATTGCCGACCACCAACCGTGACTTTGCCCAACATGATCCGCATTGCCCATAGCTGTGGTGCCGCCGTAGGCAACAGCCCGGTCCGATGAGCGTTCGCGCAAGTTGTCCAAAAATCACTAAACCGAGTTCCGCACACCCGGCGGATTGATTTTGTAGGGGGTCTTTCTTCTGGGCTTTCTTGGTGCTAAATATTCTGGTGCGAGTCGGAAACCCGACAACAGGTCAGCGATGCGCTGGTTCCGTTCAAATATGCGAATAGGGGCTTGGTGCGCACTTTTTGCGCTCATGACTCATTTTGCGATTTCCTTTGTCCACGTCCACCTGGATGATTTCGGTTCGCAGCCGGTGCTCGCATTTTCCGCTCCTCTCGCCGTGCCGGCACCGGAATCGCTTCCGGACGCGCCCGCAGTACCGGCAAAGCTGCCTTACGGTATTGCTGGTGATCTATGCGCGATTTGCGCCGTGATGCATCTCGCCGATTCGGTTGTGCCGGCGGCGTCGCCGTCGGTGCTGATGCCGATCGTGGTGAGCGTGAAGTGGCTTGAGATCCGCACCGACCGCGAACACGCGGCATCGCCACCGCTTATCTTCCAGGCCCGCGCGCCTCCAGTCTCCTGACATCGACGATCTGAACCTCGGTATCGCCCCCGCAACCGCGGGGTGGTGCCGTAATTCCGATACCTCAGGTTCCACCGTGGTGGAGATGGGGCAGCGATGTTGGGGATTAATTGGGGATGGATACTATGAAGATCAGATTGAGCCAAATGCTGCTCGCGAGCAGTGCCGCAATCATTTCACTGGTGAGTACGGACCAAGCCGTGCTGTCACAGGAAAGGCTTCCCGAGATCACGGTCACGGCGCCAAGCCCGATCCGGCGGACGGCGCCGGCGCCCGCCCGGCCGGCGCGCGTTTCGACTCCGGCCACGGCCAGGACCACGCCGGCGCCGCCGCCTATCGCACCCGTCGCGATCCCATCGTCCGGGGTTCTTCCCGTCGTGATCGACCAGTTTGCAACCGTTACGGTGGTCCCGAACGAGGAGCTTCGAAGGAGCAATGGGGCCACCCTCGGCGACGTGTTGCAGAACAAGCCGGGAATAACGGGCTCGAGTTTTGCGCCCGGCGCGTCCAGCCGCCCGATCATCCGCGGCCTCGACGTCAATCGGGTCGGCATTGTGGAGAATGGCATCGGTGGCGGCGGTGTTTCGGATCTGGGCGAGGATCACTTCGTTCCGATCAATCCCCTGACGACCAACCAGATCGAAGTGATCCGCGGGCCCGCTACCCTGCGTTATGGATCGCAGTCCATCGGCGGCGTCGTGAGCGCAACCGACAACCGCATCCCGGAGGCATTTCCGGACTGCCGGACGCTGCCCAGCCCCAAGGGGTTGATTACGAAAGCGCCGTCCAGCGCGAACGGGCCCGGGTGCGTGAATTTCGAGACGAGAAGCGCGGTCTCGACCGTCGACAACGGCCTCGAAGGCGGCGTGCTGATGGATGCGGCCAGCGGCAACTACGCTTTCCACGCCGATGCCTTCGCCCGCAAGGCCGACGATTACCGCATCCCGAGCTATCCTTATCTCCCGCCAGGGCCGCAAAACGTGCCGTTTTCCGGGAGACAGCCGAACTCGTCGGTCCGCATGGACGGGGCAGCCGTGGGTGGCTCGTACATTTTCGATGGCGGATTTATCGGCGCCACGGTCATTCAGGACAACGCCCTCTATCATATACCGGGCATCGACGGGGCGGATCACCTTACGCGCATCGATGCCCACCAGACCAGGGTCATGGCCAAGGGCGAATGGCGCGCGCCCACGACCGCGATTGACGCGATCCGCTTTTGGGCGGGAGTCACCGACTATAAGCACACCGAGATCGGACTCGCCGACCCGAGCGACTTTTCCACACTCGGCGCGCGCCAGATCTTCACCAACAAGGAGCAGGAAGGCCGCGTCGAGGTCCAGCTCAAACCGATAAAACTGTCGTTCGCGGAGATGACCACTGCGCTCGGCGTGCAGGGCGGCCACCAGGACCTCAACGCGCCCAGCCCTGACGATCCCGGCACCCCGTTCAACGGCCTGTTCAGCCCGAACAGCAACTGGCGGATTGCCAGCTACATTTTCAACGAGTTCAAGTTCAGTGAGACGCTCAAGGCGCAGGTCGCCGGCCGCATCGAACATATCGAGCTGAGCGGCTCCGTGCCCGACATTCTCGGCCTCGGCACGACGCCGATCGCGCGCAACCCCGAGTTCACGCCGAAGAGCGCAAGCGCCGGGGTGATCAAGAACCTGCCCTGGGATCTTGCGGCGAGCATCACCGCGCAATATGTCGAGCGCGCGCCGAAACCCGCCGAACTGTTTTCCCGAGGACCTCACGACGCGACCGCGACCTTCGATATCGGCAATCCCGACCTCAAGATCGAAGTCGCCAAATCGGTCGAGGCCGGGCTGCGGCGCGCGGTCGGGCCGCTCCGCTTCGAGGCTACGGCCTATTACACAAGGTTCGACGGCTTCATCTTCCGCCACCTGACCGGCGAACTCTGCGACGCGACGCCTGCTACCTGCACAGGCGCACCCTTCAACGGAGGGGGCGGCGAATTGAAGCAGGCCATCTATTCGCAGAAGGACGCGACCTTCCGCGGCGGCGAGATCCAGTTCCAGTACGAAGTTGCGAAGCTCTGGAGGGGGATCTGGGGCTTCGAGGGCCAATGGGACATCGTCCGTGCCACGTTCACGGACGGCACCAACGTGCCGCGCATCCCGCCGCAGCGCTTCGGCGGCGGCTTCTTCTATCGTGACGACAATTGGTTTGCCCGCATCAACCTGCTGCACGCTATGGCGCAGAACAACGTCGCGCCAATCTTCGAAACGCCGACAGCCGGCTACAACCGGCTCAGGGCTGAAGTGAGCTACCGGGAGAAGCTCAAGCCAACCGGTGGATTCGGTCCGCGCGAACTCAATGTCGGCATCGTCGGCGACAACCTGCTCAATGCCGACATTCGCAATTCGGTTTCCTACACCAAGGACGAGGTGCTGCTGCCGGGCGCCAGTGTGAGACTCTTTGCCAACGTGAAGTACTAACTCGTGAACCCGCGTTGGAAATTTGTGTGAGTTTTGTGTGAGTGTTGAAATGTTGCACCGGTTGACGTTGCTTATGGAGTCCACCATTCGTCTGGCAATCCTGGCGCTGATGGTCGTCATCGGATTGCCGGGGATCGGAACTGCGCAAGAATCGACGCAACCCTCCATATCGCTTGCACCCGTGGTCGGCGCGGCCGAACTGCCGCGCGACCTAAGCCCTTGGGGCATGTTCACGGCCGCTGATTCGGTCGTGAAGGCGGTCCTGATCGGCCTTGTCATTGCCTCGTTCGTGACCTGGACGGTTTGGCTTGCCAAAACGATCGAACTTTTCATTGCGCGGCGGCGCGTGCGCGATGGGTTGCGAATCCTCGCATCGGTCCGCCTCCTGGCCGAAGTCCCACAGCATTTCGGCAAAAAGAATTCAGCCACCGCCCGGCTCGTTGCGGCGGCGGTGACGGAACTGCGCTTGTCGGATGACGGCATGGATTGTGACGGCATCAAGGATCGAGTCGCTACCCGTCTTGAGCGGGTCGAAGCCAACGGCGGGCGGCGCATGGCGCGCGGCACCGGCGTGCTGGCGACGATCGGTGCGACCGCGCCGTTTGTCGGCCTGTTCGGCACGGTCTGGGGCATCATGAACAGTTTCATCGGCATCTCGCAGTCGCAGACCACCAATCTCGCCGTGGTCGCACCCGGCATCGCCGAGGCCCTGCTTGCGACGGCATTTGGTCTCGCTGCCGCCATCCCGGCGGTCGTCATCTACAATGTGTTTTCGCGCCAGATCGCGACCTATCGCGCGCTGGTCGCTGATGCGTCGGCCGAGGTTCTCAATCTTGCCGGCCGCGATCTGGATCGAAGGGCGCCACCGCTGCGGCGCACACAAGCACCGATCCAAGCAGCGGAATGAAGTTGTGAGTAGTGTCATGCGTATGAGTCTCGATCAAGATGACGGTCATCCTGGAGGATTCCCCTGGATGAATCTCGCAACCATTGGAACCGATGCGGCGTTCAGTGCCATTGCGGAGACCCGAAGCGAGCTGCTGCGATGGTTATCCAGCGCCGTGATCATCCTGATTGCGTACGCCGCTATGGCGACGGTGTTGATTCATTTTCATGAATTCGACGAGCCTGACGATCCTGCCTCCGCATTGGTCATTGAACTGGCGCCGATGCCGGTTGCACCGACCAACATGCCATCCGATGTCCAGCCTGAACCCGAGCGCGAAGAGGTCCCGCCTGAAAAGCCTGTGGAGAAGGTCGAGGAGCCCGAGCTGAAGCCTGACAACATCCCAGACGTGACGCCCGAGATCGTTATCCCCCAGCCTATGCCGGAAACAGAGCCGACTCCCAGGGAGGAGCCGCCGCCGCCGCCCCCCGCCATCCAGGTGCCGAAAGTCGGCGAGGCGCCAGTTGCTGCAGCGCCATCGCAGGGCAGACTCAGCACCAGCAAATCGAACGCTGTTCCGGCCTGGAAACGTCAGGTCGTCAATCTGCTCGAGCGCAATAAACGCTATCCCGCGGCAGCGCGACAACGCGGCGAACGTGGGATCACCGAGATTTCCTTCAGTCTGGATCGGGAGGGACGGGTCGTGTCGAGCCGCATCGTCCGCAGTTCCGGTTCTTCCGCTCTCGATCAGGCGACGCTCGAACTTGTCAGCCGCGTGCAACCCTTCCCGGCGCCGCCGTCCGAAATGGCGGGGATCGAGCTGACCGTGCCAATTCGTTTCATGATGAACTGAATACTGATCGCATGGCAGTCTGATGGCAGTCGACCACCACGTGTCTCATCGTGATGTTGGATAAGGAGTACATCCATGAGACCCATAGGCTACGTTATCGTCGTGATAGGCTGCTTGATGATTGCGGTTGGAATTATAATGGCATTTTTTGAAGTCCTAACAAAGATCGACTCGAACCGAGCACGTGGCGCGCGTGCCGGCCCGGGCCTTAAAGGCATTCTTCGCTGCGTCTCATCATTTAGTGTTGCTACCGTAGGCATAGGCACCGTTTTTGTGCTGGTTGGAGTCGGGATACTTTCTTAAATCCCATTCGCAACTTGTGGCCGCTCGAAGTCTTTGGCAATAAATCCGCCGCCAGAATTGATATCGAGTGCTGGTCTGACCATATAAACCGCACCAATCTCCGCTATTCGGCCGGCCGCAATCTGATACGTGGCGTGGAATGCAAAACCCATAAAAAAGACGCCGTCGATTGGGATTTCAGTACATCTCAAAGTGACGCCAAACTTCATCGGGTCTTTGTCACCGGCAAAAAATATTTGCCAACGCAATACGGTCGGCCATTACTTCGGAGAAATGCTCGGAATAGTACCGGCATCCTTCGGAGAGAAGGGCTTCGCCCGGCTTCTGTACATACAGTTTCCCAAAATATGACACGTTGAGGGCGGGCGTTTTGCCGATATTTTCAAGAATGCCGGTTATAGTAAGATGAAGATTGATTCCATGCTTTTCGATCATAGCAACATGCGGAATCGACCATCGCAGCCATGGGCGCTGTTCTGCAATGAGGAGTTCCTAGGTAAGCTTGTTAGCTGAGCCGAAGCGCTTGCGGCAGCGACTGCCGCTTTAGCAGATGTCTCTGCGACATCGATCGATGCCTGGCTCAAGCCATTTCATTTATTCAGCACCGAGTCGCCAAGGGTACCACGATCAACGCAGACGAAGCTTCATCCTGGGATGCACTGCATGGCCGATATGAAATGAAGCGGATCAACCACGAAGAGGCTTATTCGCTGGACGGCACTTGCACCAATAGCGCGGAAGAGTTTTTCAGCCGTATGCGCCGTGCCGAGATTGGCCACCACCACCACATTGCCGGCCCCTATTTGATCCGGTATGCGCAAGAGGCATCATGGCGTGAAGATAGCCGGCGCGAATCGAATGGCGCTCAGGTGAACCGCGTGGCGATGCTTGCCTTGGGCAATAAGCCGAGCGGCGATTTCAGCGGGTACTGGCAACGGCACTTGAAGAGCTAAGGCCGGTTTCCGCCATTCCGCTTGGGCTGCGCTTGCTGCTGTTGTTGGGGCTGGGCCTCTGCTTTTGGTGGCGTCTCATAAACGAGGTCGGTTTTGCTGTTTCGTTCCGCTTGATCAATAAGATTGTGCCAAACGCGGGCCATCTCGATAAGATGGGCTTTTTGCATATGATCGCTGGTCCGGGCGGCCAGTTGCAGGCACGCGACGGCATGATGTCGATATCGTTCAGGATCACTCATATACATTACCCCACAACTCACCCACAACGCCGTAGTGCCAGTTTGGTTCCGGCAAATTTGAGGCCATGCCAAGCCAAATTTAAGAAAGAACCCGCCAGCGCAGCGGCGCACCTTCCCTAACAGATTCGACCGTCTTACCTTGCTTGTGCCTCAACGAAACGGTTACGCCCGCGATCAGGTCGCGAAACGCCTTTGGCTTGGCGTCGGTAATCCCCTTGGCTTTGAGCATCCGTTCCGTAATGTCCCGTGCCGTCAAGGGGCCTTCAGCGCCCCTCATAACGTCCAGAGCGCAACGGAACATGGTACCACGCTTGAACCATTGGTTGGGCTTCTTACGGCGAATAGCGATGGCCGGGTAAACTTGGCTTGTTTCGAATGGATTTTGGCTACGGGCATAGCCTAAAAATGGGGCTGGCTGCCGGAGTCGCTCGAGTTATCGCTTGAGTTGTCGCTCGTGCAGATGATCGAGAACGGATCGGGATTGTGATGCTCGATCGCGAGCACGCCCGACAGCACGGCTTGCAACGCTATCGCGTAGGCCGCAACCAATCCGACAGCTTTCCGCAGCAACCGAGCCATGATTCCATTTTCGCGCCGCAACTCCCGAATGTCCAGGCCATATCGACAGGGGCATTCAAAAAGTATGATGATCTATTGACTTCATCATACCATCGCCGCATCTTTCCTCTCGCTATCGGGGTATCGAATCGCGCCCGCGGTTTTAGTCCGCGTGGCTTGGGGGACGTCGTCGTCGGACGCCGCAACGTGACCTTGTCGACTCGCGCCAGGGGCGATGGGCAGGGGTGGGGGCAGGATGCTGCATCGGTCGTGGCTGCGGTCGTCGGTTGCGATATTGAGCTTGGCCGCACTGCATTCTCTGGTCGTGGGCGCAACCGATGTCGCCCAGGCGCAGGAGCCGGACGCCAATGCGGTGGCACTTCCTCCCGTCGTGGTGGTGATGACTCGCAAGCGGCCTCCGGCAAAGCGCAGCGCGCCGAAATCGAAACAACCCGCAAGGCCAGCCGCCCAGACCGTGCAGGCGCAGCCGGCCCCGGAAGGGCCGGCCGCACCGGCCCCCAAAGCGGCAAGCGAATTGACAGTAACCCAGCAGGAGATCGCCGCGCGCCCGATCACGCGCCCAGCCGAGGTTCTCGAAGCAGCACCGGGGCTGATCATCACGCAGCACTCGGGCGAGGGCAAAGCCAACCAGTATTTTCTGCGCGGATACAATCTCGATCACGGTACCGATCTCGCGATCCAACTCGACGGCATGCCGATCAACATGCGCACGCATGGGCACGGCCAGGGCTATGCCGACCTGAATTTCCTCATTCCCGAACTCGTCGCCACCATGGATGTGCGCAAGGGTCCGTACTTCGCCGACGAGGGCGATTTTTCCTCGGTCGGCGCGCTCCATATCAACCTGCGCAATGCGCTGGACAAGAACATCGCGCAGGTCACGCTGGGGATGTTCGGCTACCAGCGCTATCTGGGCATGGGCTCGACCCGCATCGGTGACGGCACCTTGCTCTATGCGGGCGAGGTCGGCCGCTACGATGGCCCGTGGGACAATCCCGACGACATGCGCAAGCTCAACGGTGTGCTGCGCTACAGCCAGGGCAACTACGACAACGGCTTTTCGCTCACCGGCATGGCCTATTCGAACCGCTGGAACTCGACCGATCAGATACCGTTGCGCGCCATTCAATCGGGCGAGATCGGGCTTTATGGCGCGCTCGATCCGACCGACGGCGGCAATACGAACCGCCTGTCGGTCTCCGGCCGCTGGGCGCAGACGGACGACAAAGGCTCCTGGCGGGCCAATGCCTTTGTGGTCAGGAGTACGCTCAACCTTTTCAACAATTTCACATTCTTCCTGTCGAACCAGGCCGACGGCGACCAGTTCCACCAGCTCGACGACCGCGTGCTCGTCGGCGCGAACGTGGCCCGCACGGTGAATTGGATGGCCGGCGGCCTACGCCAGGAAACCACCGTCGGTTTGCAATCGCGCTACGACGACATCAAGGTCGCGCTGACCAACACCGCCCAGCGGCAATTCCTGTCGAACACGCGCACCGATTTGGTCAAGGAGGGCAGCGTCGCGATCTACGGCCAGCAGGTCACGCACTGGACCAATTGGTTTCGGACGATCGTCGGCTTGCGCGGCGACCTGTATCAGGCGAGCGACAATTCGATCTTCAATGCGGCGAACTCTGGTAATGCGAGCGCCACCATGGCGAGCCCGAAATTCTCCGCGGTCGTCGGTCCATTTTCGAAAACCGAGTTTTTCGTCAGCGCCGGCTACGGCTTCCACAGCAACGACGTGCGCGGCGTGACCATCACGGAGTCGCCCTCGCCCACGGACCCGACCACGAAATTGGATCCCTCTCCGTTCCTGGTGCGCACCAAAGGTGCCGAGATCGGCGTTCGCACCAAGATCATTCCCGGCCTCGACAGTTCGATCAGCCTGTTCCGGCTCAACCAGGCCTCGGAGCTTTTGTTCTCTGGCGACGCCGGCGACACCGAGGCAAGCCGCCCCAGCCGGCGCGTCGGGATCGAATTCACAACCAAATACCGGGCGAACTCCTGGCTTGCAATCGACGGGGAGATCGCCGCGACGCGCGCGCGTTTTGTCGGGTTCGACCAGGACCAACTCGATGTCTATAATTCGCTCGCAGTATTTCCGCAGGCGCAGATCGGCAATGCGCCCGGCAATTACATTCCCGGCGCGCCCAATATCGTGGCGTCAGGAGGGATCACACTCGGGGAGAAGACAGGCTTGTTCGGCTCGCTGCGCGCCCGCTATCTCGGCTCGCGGCCGTTGACGGAAGACAATGCGTTTCGTTCGCCGGCGACGGCCCTGCTCAACGGGCAGGTGGGTTATCGCTTCGAGAACGGGTGGCGCGTCCAGCTCGACGCCTACAATCTCGCGAACAGCAAGACCGACCAGATCAGCTACGCCTACGGCTCGCTGCTCAGGAGCGACAATCTGTTCACGCTTTGCTACGGGGCAGGCACGGTTCCGCCGCCGGCCCTCACGGCCGTCTGCCAGAACGGCGTCATGGATCGCGTGCTGCATCCGGTCGAACCGCTGGCGATCCGCCTCACCATTGCGGGTCCATTTTGAAGACCTCTCTCAAAATTAAGACCCGGATCAATCGACAAAATTCATTCACATTATCTTAACTACGCCGTCAGATGCCGCGCCGAAACTTCAGCACCTTAAACCGAATTGTGGTGGTGGCGCACCTACAATGCAGAATTGCCGCGCTACAAATTTTGTTAGATATTGACGCAATCGAAAGTAAAATTGCGGTCTTGGTGTTAGTGAAAAATTTTCTGATCGAGACGCCGTCTGGCGTTGCAGACTTCAAGTCTCGCGGAGGCCGATGTCAAGATGTTGGGCGCAATGACCGTCGGAAAATACACAGGCTGGCCATCAGACGTTGTTCGTGCTTGCCGCCCGCGTCCGGCACTTGCGACAGCAGCCGAACGCTAAAGCGCATTGGACATTGTCATGAAGCTGGAAACACTCACCAACGAGATCGCCCGCCGCGATCTGCCGCCGGAAGCGAGCGACTCCCGTTCCGTGGCCTCGGGCATTCGCTTGCGAATGCTGGTGCCTTTGGCGGCGACGATGGTTCTCCTGGTGACCACTTTCGTTTTGATCTTCATCCTCGAGACGCGACACCGCCAAGCCGAGGATATCGCGCGTACTGCCGCGTCGGTTGACGTGATGTTCCGGGAGCAATCCGCCGAAGGAATTCAGGTCATGCGATCGATCATGGAATTGCTTTTGCAGGACAAAAATCTCGAAGCGGCCCTGCGCGTCCGCGACCGGCAGGAGCTCCTCGAACTCTCCGCCCCAATCCTGAATGAGATCAGAGCAAAAAACCACATTACCCACTTCTACTATATTCTTCCCGACCGGACGATGCTGCTGCGCGTGCAGGCTCCCGACAAGCATGGCGACAAGATCGGGCGCTTTGTCTTGGCTGAAGCGCAGCGCACCGGCAAACCTTTCTGGGGCAATGAACAGGGACCCTTGGGCAGCTTTACCTTGCGGGTGGCCTATCCTTGGGTCAGCAATGGCGAAGTGATTGGCTACCTGGAGCTGGGTATCGAATTCGAAGACATCATGCAAAGCATCAAGAATTTCCTCGATGTGAATGTCTTCGTCGCCATCAACAAGTCGTTCTTTGACCGTGCGCTATGGGAGGAAGCGCAAGAAAAAAACGAGCGGCCCGTCCCTTGGGACGAGTTTCCGGCAGTGGTCGTTCTCAGTCGGACGACACCGGCGATTCCCGCGCCAATCACGGCATATCTTGCCGCGCTGAACGAACAACACAGCAAGCGCACTTTCGAGATTGCCTGGGACGGACAGGTTGCCCAGACCATTGTCGTTCCATTCACCAACTTGCGCGATCAATTGCTGGGCGAACTGGTGGTAACGCGCGACATAACGGCAGGAGCGTATGAGCGCCGCGAAGCCGTTATTGGAGTTGCGCTCCTTTGCGCCATCATCGGCGGTAGCCTCATTCTGTTTTTCTATATCCTGCTCGGTCGCGTCCAGCGCGACGTGGTCGAGGGCACGGCGCGACTGGGGGAAGCCCAGCGGGTGCTGACCGTCGAACAGTTCGAGCGGAAACGCGCCGAGCGTGAGCTAATCCTGCAATCGGAAATCAACATTCAATATGAGCGCTTGAACGCTGCGATCACTAACATGCCACAGGGTCTGTGCATGTTCGATGCCGACCAGATGCTTATCGTTAGCAATCGTCGCTACGCTGAAATATATGGGCTCGGTCCGGAGGATGCGATGCCCGGCACTCCGCTCGATATGGTTCTCGAGCGGCGCGCTTCCATCGGCATGGGAGCCGAAACGGTTCAAGATTACGTTGCCGAGCGACTTGTGGCGGAATCTTCACGTCAACCGTCGTATTGCGTCAAAGAGCTTGCTAACGGCCGGGTGGTTGCCATCTCCCATCAGCCAATGCCAAGTGGCGGATCGATTGCAACACACGAGGATATTACCGAGCGCCGCAAGGCAGAGGCCCAAATCGAGCACTTGGCACACTTTGATGCACTGACCAATCTGCCAAATAGGGTTAGCTTTCGGACGGACTTGAATCGTGCGCTCAGCCATGTCGCGCGAGGCGACACGCTTGCGGTTCTTTGTCTCGATCTCGATCACTTCAAGGAGGTAAACGACACGCTCGGCCACTCGATCGGAGACGTCTTGTTACAAACGGTCGCAGGCCGGATCAAGGAATGCATGCGTGCAACCGACAGCGTTGCTCGCCTGGGAGGCGACGAGTTTGCGGTCGTGCAATTCCCTGCCGGCCAGCCGACCGACTGTATTTCCCTCGCTACCCGGCTCATTGCGGTGATTACAGGGCCTTATGATATCGATGGCCACCAGATCGTCATCGGCGCGAGCATAGGCATCGCGTTTGCGCCCGGTGACGGCAACGACGTCGATCGCCTCCTGAAGAACGCTGACATGGCGCTTTACCGCGCGAAAGAGGATGGAAGAGGCATATACAGGTTCTTCGAGCAGGAGATGGACTCCAGGATGCAGGCCAGACGCACGCTTGAGCTCGACCTGCGAAAGGCACTTGCGCTTGGCGAGTTCGAGGTTTTCTACCAACCGCTCATGAGAATGGACACGAATAAGGTCACGGGGTTCGAAGCCCTGCTGCGGTGGTGGCATCCGCAGCGGGGCTTGATCATGCCGGGTGATTTCATCCCGCTTGCGGAAGAGATCGGTCTCATCGGTTCAATCGGTGTATGGGTGTTGAAGAAGGCCTGCGCTGAAGCGGTTTGCTGGCCGGGAGACATTACGGTTGCCGTCAACCTGTCGCCAGCTCAGTTCAAGTCTGGAACCCTGGTTCTCAATGTGATTTCCGCTCTGGCCGAATCCGGTCTGCCTGCACATCGCCTCGAACTCGAGATCACGGAGACCGTCTTGCTTGAGGAAACCGAGACGACATTGTCGATCCTCAATCAATTGAAAGATCTCGGCGTACGCATTGCGATGGACGACTTCGGTACCGGCTATTCCAGCCTTGGATATCTGCAGAAATTTCCGTTTGACAAAATCAAGATCGACCGATCTTTCGTGCACGATTTGCTACAAAAGCCGCAATCGGCTGCCATTGTTCGTGCCGTATCCAGACTGGGCAGCGCGCTCGGGATGACCATGAGCGCGGAAGGCGTCGAAACCATCGGCCAGCTTGAACAACTTCGCCTTGAGGGCTGCTCGGAGTGCCAAGGCTTCCTGTTCAGCGAAGCAAGGAGGGCGCACGAAATTGGCTCGCTCCTACGGCAACTCGATACTGCTGAGAAAGCTGTTGCCTAACCGGACCACAGGGTCGCACTGCGTAAATTGGCAGGATGCCTCGCGACGACGGATCTCTCACATGGTCCGCCCTGCAACATTGGAATTCGCCTCCCGCAATTGCAGGCTCGAATAAATCAAAGGCCCCCACCGTCTTTCACGACAGGCGTCCGGCTTTCGATTGACTGTATGACTGCACCTTTTCGGTCAGCCTGTTCGGCTAAAAAGCGCCACGCCTTCGCAATATCCAACAATACCTTTTTATCGTCAGATGTTGCGGTTTTCGCCAAGCGCTCACAAAATTCGGCGTACTCCGTGAATTTTTGGTGATTGTCCATGGCGTCTGCCCATAACAGGGTTGTCCATATCAAGGTCCCCGTTCTCATGCATCTAACTCGCCCGGCACTCCTTGAGTTCCAAGACATGAAATGAAGGCATCAAATGGTCATCAAATGGGAACCATCTAGGCTTCAGGCCGTTGAAGCGCTTGAGCGGTCTTGGGGGTGCCTATGGCTTTGGCGGCAGATTACCGGAATTACGCAGCTGACTGCCTTCGTTTAGCCAAAACAACGCAGGTCCAGGATTCGAAAACGATTCTGCTTGAAATGGCGCAGAGGTGGTATGATCTTGCTAACAAGCTCGATCGTGACGAGGGGAAAAGGATAGCCACCCCTGAATGAAGCGTTGCGCGGACATCGCCCGAAGGCGAGTAAGCCATCGTGTGGAAGTTGGCTTTTTGTTTTGCTCTTAATACGACCCCGTATGCGGCGCCGCTTCAGGCTCTAACCGCGCTGCCGCGCCGAACAAAATGCGCTCAATGCGGCTAGCGTGGAGGCGGCAATTTGGTCCTGATGTTGCGGCGAGGCCAGCACCAGTTCCTCAACGCGATTTACGATGATGCCGGCTTCGAGCAACACCGCAGGAGCCACGCTGAATTTCAGGACAAACAGTTCGTCATACCGGTAGACCCCCGCGGTCACATCGATGATCTGCCGACCCTCGCCTGGAATGGGCTCGGCATGATGAGCACTGTAGGATATGCCGAGCGCGGTCAGTTCGGTTCCCAAGAGCTTGGCGAATGCCACGCTGTCGTCAAAATGCCTGTTGTCCCGTGAGACGAACAGCGAATAGCCCGTGAACCTATCGCTGTAGAGATGCGGCGCGCCGTTATGGGACCATTTTTGGTAATAGGCGTCCTGCACGTCGTCGTGATGGATTGACAGCAGCAGGTCGGCGCCGAAGCCGTTGGCTTGCTCTGTGCGTTTGATAAGCTGGTCTCGGCCGATGCCGTGCGCGGTGATTAATTTGGTACGCAAGAAGCCACCGCCGACAAGGGCCTTCTGGATCCGCCTGGCGAGTTGCAGATTGAACGCAAACTCCTTAGCGCCGCGCGCGCTCGTGGCGCCTGGCGCCTCCGGTGTGTGCCCTACATCAAGTGCGATCTTGAAATTCTCCGGCTTGCAGCCGGCCGCCTTCGGGGGGCGCCGCGCGCCCGGCGGATTCCGCGGCTCCGCTGCGACATCGCGCGGCCGCACAGCCGCACCGTCCTCCTCCGCGCCGGTCGTCCGTTCCGCCCTGACCAGGGCAAGCAGCATTGCCGCGACTGCCAGCCATCGCAAGCGACGCCGGGCCGGCCGCGGGCCGTTGCAACGATTGATCATGCAGCCATCACAGGGGAACTTGCTGAGCGTAACGGATGCCGGTTTCAAGTGCCGTCGCGAAGCTCTCGCGCGCCCGATATGCGGAGTTGAAACCCGCCACCACCGCCTCGCCACGCTCGGTGCTGGTGCCGTGGTGGCTGACGGAACCGTAATTGTCGTCGCCAAACGAGTACTGCGTCGTCGCGAAGATCGCCGCCGGGAACTCCGGCATTTCGAGCTTGCGCTTCCCGGCGAAATAGCCCGCCAGGAAATCGGCATGCAACTCCAAACGTTTGACGCGCTTTTCTGAAATCAAAATTCGATGGATGCCGCGTTTGAATTGCGCAATATGGCCAAATTCATGGGCGCATACCGCCACGATACCGACCTCCGGGTGCTCGCGACGCGTCATAATCTCGCGATAAAGCGGATTTCCAAACACGACGCTGCCGTCTTCGCGGCCGAGCGCCTGGTTGCTTGACGCAAAGGCGTTGAGGCTGATGCGTTCGGAAAACGCAAAGCCCGGCAACACTGAGAAAGTTTCGCTGAGCTTGAGCAGTGTCACCGACAAGGCCCGATCGAAGGTCGCGTCGCCGGAGCCGTGCAGATCGCCGCGCGAAATCGGCACCTCGGCTAGTCCATAGATGCGTGGTGTCTCTTGCGGTTCGATGCGCTCCGCGATCTCGGTTCCGGCGAGGATGCAGCCATGATAGTCGGGTTCTGCGATCGCGTTGCCGGCGCCGGAGCAGATCGCGCAAGTGCCTGACTGGATGAACTTGCGTCGGTTTATCACGGCATCGCCTCAGCACAGGGTTGGGAACGCATCGCATGCATCGCGTGGGCTGCCTCCCGCCGAGGGTCGCGAGCCCACGGGAGCCGGAGGCGTGGCGGGAGCCGCTGGCGTAGCGGGCGTCGCCGGACCGGCAATCATCGTGCGCAATTGCGAAATGCGCTCCTGATAAAGACGGGCGATACAGCTTCCATCCCGTCCGCAGGCGGAGCGCTGGCGCAGCCAAATGCGTTGGGCGTCGCGCAAGGCCTGTTGCTGGCTTGGGTCAAGACCCTCGCGCACCGCTCCATAGAGGTTTCCGAGCTGACGATCGAGTTGCGACAGCGCAGTATTGCCGCAGATCGTAACCTCGTCCGGCGCCCGGTCGGTGACGCAATTGAAACTCGGTTGACTCAGCGCATCCGGCGCCGAGCAAAGACAGAGTGCCGAAAAAATGGTCGCGGCGGCTATGGTGCGATAGCCCCCGAAACAAAAGCCATGAGCCAAAATCTGCACGGACGCCACCCCACACAGCGATACCGATCCAAAACTCTATTTCTTGGAGTTCCATCCGTCAATGCCTCGGCGACCTGCCTCGGTGGGGCCCGGCGGCGGCTCTTGAGGGCAATTATTCCACTCATTGATCCGATGCGCCGGGCCATTTGGATGATGGGATTTTCCGGGCAGGTTTGCAGTAGCAGCCGGGAATCCTGCCTTTTTTTGCGGGTCTTCAGGCGGCGCCACGACTCGCAATAGCGGAACGCGGCGACGGCTGGAATTCGAGGCTGTCGTAGCCCTTGAGCCGATAGACCACCATCGACACCAGCCAGCAGAGGGCAAAGACCCCGACAATCAGGTAGCCCAGCATGCTGAAAGTCTCGTTGAGGTTGCCGACCACATCCCAGAGGCCGCCCGTGAGGCCAAACTTGTCGACGACCAGGTTGAGGGCTTCGGCCCCACCGATCAGGACTGCGACCACCACCGAAGCAAACGTGATGGTCATGTTGTAATACAGTTTGCGCACCGGTTTCTCGAACGCCCAGCCATAGGCGCCGACCATCATGACGCTGTTGGTTGTGTCGATGAGCGTCATCCCGGCGGTGAACAGGGCCGGGAACACCAGGACCGACCAGATCGGCAATCCGCTCGATGTTTCGGTTGCCGCGATCGCAAGCAACCCGATTTCGGTTGCGGTGTCGAAGCCCAGGCCAAACAGAAAACCCAGCGGATACATATGGGCGCTTCGTCCGATGGCGCGGAACAGGCTGCGGAATAGCGTTGCGAAAAATCCGCCCTTGGCGAGTTGAAGGTCGAGTTCCTCCTCCGCGTAGGTGCCGGTCTCTCTGACCCGCTGGAACGTCTTGTAGACGTTGATGAGAATCATGAGGTTGATTGCCGCAATGATGAGCAGGAATGCGGCCGATACCGACACGCCGATCAGGCTTCCGGCAGTGCGGAACTCTTCCAGCTGGTGCTTGAATGCGCTGCTGGCGAGTGCAATGCCGATGGTGGCAAGAATCACCACCGTGGAATGTCCGAGTGAAAAGAACAATCCGACCGTCAGCGGCTGCTTGCCTTCCTGCATCAGTTTGCGCGTCACATTGTCGATTGCCGCAATATGGTCGGCATCGACCGCGTGGCGGAGCCCGAAGCTATAGGCAAGGAAACAGGTGCCAAGCAGGATCGGGTGGTCGTGGAATGCCACGAACGCCCAGGCCCAGGCCGCCACATTGGCAGCAACAAGCACAATGTAGATGGAGATGATTCTGGCGGTCAGGTTGCCGGGCCGGTCGTTGAAGGCCCGAAGGTATGCGATCATGGAACCTCTGCTGCCGGGGATGTCCGAACAGGGTTCGGGTTCAATGTCGATCCGGCGGGTAAGATCATTTCTTCAAAACCTCTTACCAAGGAAATGTGACCCAGTGCAAGGCCCGCGGGGCCGGCCGTGGGGCATGGCCGAAGTTCAAACGTCATCGAAGGCCCGAGCCGAGGCTGACTGGGCCGAGGCATGCTGCTGACGCTGGACGGGTTCAAACTTTCATCATCCAGTCGAAATCCGCGTCACGACGCGAAGCGAGAGGTCGAGGATTGCTATTGCGGCGATCCAGGAGCCAAGAACCCTCGTGGCGATATGCTGAGCGGGGCCCCGCGAGAGGAAAGAGCCCTCCGCCACGAACGTGAGGGCAAGCGCGCCGCCGAGGCCGCTACCGATAAGCATGCGAGCCAGTTCGGCGGTTGCGGTCACGTCCGGCTTTGAATCGAGGGCGAATGCCACACCGACCACGGCGATCAAAGCCCAATATAACAATGCGGGCATCCATGCGACGGCCAGGAGAAGTGCCAGAATTCCAGTGGCTGCCAACAATCCGTCTCCAGCAAATGTCGCCTCTGCGCTTAACCCAACGGCAAGTAGTCCAGCCACCAGTGACGCTGTAAACACCAGGAGCCCATATCGGCGCCTGTGCTGTTCCTCCCGGCCCAGCGTCAGGCCGAGGGCAACGAGGCTCATTCCGTGTTCGGGAATGAGGAGCGCGTGCAGGAAGCCACCAAGTACTCCCTCTATCCCCATGATTGGAGAATGCGCGTAAGCCGGTGTCGTCATCACGATCAGGCTGGTGACCAGCGCGAAGAAAGTTCGCCGGCTCATATGAAGTGACCCAGGTAACCGACGCCGATCAGCGCAATGACCGCACCCACAGCCCGCACCGCGATCCGCCCGGCAGGCCAATGTGACAGCGCTCCGAACGCGATGCCTGACAAATGCAACATGCCCGTGGCGACTACGAACCCCATAGAGTACGCGATGGCATCTGCACCGACCGGAAGTTCTGTGCCGTGAGCATGACCGTGAAATATCGCAAAGGCTCCGACCAGGACGGCGGCGACCCAAATTGGCGGCTTAGCCGCGAGTGCCACCATCGCACCTAGCGCAATCGCGGACAGCGCAATGCCTGTCTCGACGCCTGGGAGCGGCATGCCGAGAACTCCCAGTGCGCCGCCAAAGGCCATCACGAGCGGGAACACAACAGGCAATATCCATATCGCCGGCATTCCGAGGAATGCTCCCCACAATCCAACCGCGACCATCGCAACCAGGTGATCGAACCCCGTAATCGGGTGTGCAAAACCACCTGCGAAGTCGATCGCAATGCCGCTTTCCGAATGGGCCAAGGCCGTGGACGCCGTCGACACAAGCGCGATCGCACAGACACACAGTTGCACGCTCGCGCGGATTCTTATTGGTTCGAAAACAGCTTTGTTCATTGTGGTGCCTTTCAATCCGTCGTGAACCTGACCTGGAGGTTGTGACCCTCTACCCGCGCCGAGAAAACCACGCGGGCTTTCGACCCGAGCGGCATCGCAAGCTGACCGGCAAAGATATTCGGTTCGGCTGGTGAGAGGTTCATAGTCGTCGTTTTGCCGGCGTTCTGAATGACGGCGCGGGCTGTCGCACCCTTGGTTGGCGTTGGCGTCTTGCCGTCGTCACCCAGGATGTAGAACGAGATCTCCTGCCCCTTGCTGACGAACTCGATCGGGTGTCCTTCGATGACAACGACATCACCGCCATTGACCCCTTTCTTGGAGACCTCAGCCGCAGCGCTCAGCGCGACGACGGTGAGGAGCAGTGCAAGTGACAAGCGTTTACGCATTTGGCCTCCTTTTTTTAGCTAGTAGACTTCCGCGGGCGCCAGCGCGTCCGCGTGCGCGGCCTGGAGCCGTTCGAGCGGCTTTCGACCGAAAGCGAGAAACAAAAGCGGTGTCAGAACCGCGTCCAACAAAGTAGAACTCAACAGGCCGCCGAAGATGGTGACCGCCACCGGATGCAGAATTTCGCGCCCTGGCTGTTCGCCGCCGACGAGCAGGGGCGTCAGGGCAAGTCCCGCCGACAATGCAGTCAGCAGCACGGGTGCCAAGCGCTCAACACTCCCGCGGATAACCAGGGACGTTCCGAAACTTTCGCCTTCGTGAACTGCCAGGTTGATGTATCGGCTGATCTTCAGGATGCCATTGCGAGTACTGATGCCCGCAACCGTCACGAAGCCCATCATGCCGGCGATGGATAGCGGCAACCCCGCTATCCAGAGCGCGGCCACGCTCCCGACGAGCGCCAATGGGACGCTCGCCATGATGATCAGCGCCAAGACTGCCGAACGGTAGCGGCTCTGCAACACCACGAAGATCAATGCGAGCGATACGAGCGATAGAAGCCCAATGCGGATCGCTGCCTCCTCGTACGCCTGATAATTGCCTTCAAGCGTCGTGCTATAGCCCTGCGGCCATTCCGTCCGCGCATTGACAGCACGTATGTCCGCTATGATCTGCGCGCGGTCGCGCGTGCCGTCTGTATTGGCATACACGGCAATCCGGCGTTGAGCGCCTTCGCGAAAGATTTGATTTGGCCCATCGGCCTCTTGAATTCTTGCGACCTGTCGCAGAGGCACGTGGCCGGAGGGAGTTGCGACCAGCACGTTGCTCAAGCCGTTGCTCGATCGGTCCGCATCTGACAGACGGACGACGACATCGTAACGGCGATTGCCATCTGTGACCACCTGCGACACGGTCCGACCATTGGACATGCCTTCAAGCGCGCGGGTGATGGCGGCAGGCGTTACTCCGTAGAACCTCGCGCGATCATGATCGGCCTCGACGCGAAGCTGCGGAATGCGGTTCTGTCTCTCGACCTGCAGATCCGCAAGACCATGCACGGATGCGAGTCGATCGCGCGTTGACTCCGCCAGGCTGCGCAACGTGTCCAGATCATCGCCAAAGATCTTCAATGCGATCTCGGCACGGATGCCGGAGAGCATATGGTCGAGCCGATGCGCTATGGGCTGTCCGACGCTGACTGACGCAGGCAAGACGGCCAGCTTCATTCGAACGTCCGCGAGGACCTCATTGCGAGGGCGCGCAGACGGCTTGAGATCGACGTCGATCTCGCTGAAGTGGACACCCTCGGCATGCTCATCGAGTTCCGCGCGTCCGGTGCGGCGCCCGACTGAGACAATTTCCGGCACTTCCATCAAAATCCGTTCGGCGATGAGACCAAGCCGGTTCGATTCTCGCAGTGAGATGCCCGGATTAAACTGCAAGCTGACATCGAGGGTGGCTTCAGCAAAGGGGGGTAAGAACGCGCGCGGCAGGACCGCTGCGCCCGCCGCAGCAGCAGCAAATGCAAGGGCGACACTTGCAAAGACTGCTCGGCGGTGATCAATGACCCGGACCAGGAGTCTCCGATATGCGTTCTTGAAGTGTCGAAGCAGGAAGCTGTCATGCATCCCCTCAGTGCGATTGGCGAGAAGATAGTATGACAGCACGGGCGTGACTGTAATCGATACGACCAGGCTGCCCAGAACCGAGACGATGTAAGCGATACCCAGCGGGCTGAACAATCGGCCTTCAAGCCCGGACATGGCGAACAAGGGAACGAACACGAGGACAATAATGATTGTTGCATAGAGCACGCCGGAACGGACTTCCTGGCTTGCACTCGCAATCACCTCCAGGACCGGTCTCGGACGGGTCTTTGTTCGATTCTCGCCCAATCGCCGCAGAATATTCTCGACATCGACAACGGCATCGTCGACGAGTTCGCCGATCGCGATAGCCAAGCCGCCCAAAGTCATCGTATTGATCGTCAACCCCATAAGCTGAAAAACCACCATCGCGGCGAAGATGGACAGCGGAATTGCAGCCAGCGATATGAGAGTGGCGCGCGTGTTCATCAGGAAGATGATGAGCACCAGCGCCACCACAACTGCCGCCTCGACAAGGGCCTCCTTGAGGCTGCCGATCGACGCCTCGATAAAGCTTGCCTGTCGGAATTGTACATTCGTTACGGAGATGCCGGCGGGAAGCGTTTTTTGGATGCCTTGCAGCGCCGCTTCGACCTGCCGCGTCAGCACGACGGTATCGGCACCAGGTTGCTTTTGAAGCGACAAGATGACAGCGGGTCGGCCGCGATATCCGGCGTCTCCCCGTTTGACGCGCGCCGCGAAATCGACGCTGGCCACCTGGCGCAGCAGCACCGGCTGGTTTTGACGGTAGGCGACGACGGTGTCACGCAAGTCATCAAGCCGGCGCGTCACACCAATATTACGAATGAGATATTCCCGGCTTTGCTGGTCGACATACCCTCCGGCAGTGTTTGTACCGAAGCGCGCGACAGCATCCTCGATTTGATCGAAGGTGACGTCCAGGCCCTGCATCAACGCCGGATTCGGGACGACCCTATATTGTCGCACCTCGCCTCCAATCGGGATGACCTGGGCGACGCCCGGGATCGTCAGCAATTGCGGTCGCATGACGAAATCCGCGATCTCTCGGACCTCCATGGGCGAAGCGGTGTCGCTTGTCACCGCAATCAGCATGATCTCGCCCATGATGGAAGTGATCGGCCCCATTTGGGGTGTCGTACCGCGCGGGAGTTGTTCGCGAACGAGCGCGAGGCGCTCCGAAACCAGTTGGCGGTTGCGGTAAATGTCGGTGCCCCAATCGAATTCCGCATAAACAATCGACAAGCCCACTCCGGAGACCGACCGCACGCGCGCCACGCCCGGCAATCCGTTCATTGCGCTCTCAATCGGGAACGTCACCAGTTGCTCGACCTCCTGGGGCGCAAGGCCGTCGGCTTCAGTTATCAAGGTGACGATGGGTCGATTTAGATCCGGAAAAACGTCGACAGGAATCCGCGGCAGAATGTAGGAGCCATATGCAATCAGCAGCAGGGCGGCCGCCAATATGAAAACGCGGTTGCGCAGGCTGGCGGAAACGAGAATATTGAACACGATCGTCTCCTAACGGATTTGGTTGATGAGCTCGGCGCCGCGCACCACGATCCGGTCGCCGTCTGACGCTCCGGCAACGATCATGACGCGGTCCGCATCGAACGGCAGTGTGCGAACAGGACGCGGCTCGAATTGCTCGGCCTCGATGTGTCGCCAAATAATAGCTTCGCCGCTGTTTCCACGGACGACGGCATCTCGGTTGACGATGACGCCCATGGTGGTCTCGCTCTGCCGGGCGGTAACGGTTACAGGCTGACCAACGCGGATCAATTCCGGAGGATCACTGATCGCGAAGTGCATAATGGTGGTTTGCTGTTGAAGCGTTCGACTCCATCCCTGGAACTCGAGGCTCATCGAGGCGCCGCTGGAACCTACTGCAGTCGGATGCTCGAGCCTGGAAGGGTCTGTGTCGCCGTAATCGTAAGCTTCTATCCAAAGGCTCGTTGGATCGACGATCTGAAACAGGAGGTCTTGAACCTGCACGACCTGCCCCGAGACCACCCGCGAACTTCCAATCACGCCATCGATCGGTGCGCGGAGCACCTCCGGCGCGATCCTGGTGTCACGCACCACATCGCGACGACGATAGAGTCCCTGGAGTTCCGCATCGGCGTCGATAATCTGCGACTGCGGTGTAACGCCTCGCTCGGCGAGCGGGCGCAGGCGCAGAAGCTTCGCCTCCGCAACCGTGATCAGTTGTTCCAACTCACCCGCGCGCTCGGCAATTGTGGTGCGGTCCGCGATCGGCATCGCCGGCTCGACCAGCGCGAGAATGTCGCCCTTAGAGACCCTTTGCCCAAGTCTCGGGAGGCCATTCTCGGGCGCGGAGACGCGCCCGCCGTTGATGCTCTGAACAACGCCGCTGCGGTTCGGATTCGTGATGACGCGTCCAGCCAGAACAACGGATTTCTGCGCTGTCGCCGATTTGGCGATGACCGTGCGGATATCGAGGATCCGTTGCATCGGCTTCGGTACGAATATCGTGCCATCGGTAAGCCGTTTGGCTCTATCGCCGGTCGGAGCCGTTTGAGTGCTCGAGTCGTCCGCATGATCGTGGCCTTCGTGCGCCCGTGCTTTTGGCGGGGACGCTAGACAGATCAAGGACACCAGGAGCAAAGCTTGCAGCGCAGGTACGCGGCGACGCGAGAGCCTCCACACGAGGCCAACGACCAAGCCTCCGATCAGTAAAGCTCCCGTTAGCAGGACCAGGTGGTCATGAGCAGCGTGACGCAGTGCTACCATCACCCGCTCGGACCATGGGATAGGCGCGGACAAACCTTGGGTCGAGATCGAGGTTCCCAATGACAGTCGGGCTGGAAGCAAATCGTCGCCAGCTGCCGCGTTGATGTCGAAGACAAGATCGAGCGAGCCGCTTCCCCGAAACAACGTCGAGGATACGATGTAGGTGCCGTCCGGCGCGGCCTCGGCCGAAATGGTCTCGGCACCGATCAAAACCGATATGACAGCCCCGGAGACCGGCGAATTATCCTCGTAGCGATCGAGGAAAATCTTCAACCGTTCGCCGTCGAGAACTGCGACGAGTTCGTACACGTCCGACTTCGTGGTCAGCCGCGGGAGCCCCTGCGCATTGGCGGTTGGCGGTGGGACGTCGTCGTGGCCACCTTCGTGGGCATGCGCAATGGATGCGGCCCAGAAAAGCATCGAAATGAGCCAGAACGTAGCGAAACGTCGTGCAATACGCGCCGCAAATGGCGCGGAATGCCGGCATGAAGCCGGTCGAAACAATGGAGAGAGCATCGTGAGACCCTGTAAGCAAAGCAGTTCCGTGGCGCGGCTGAGCGCCACGCATGGCTAGGCTATGCTGGGGGGTCTAGGGGGTCTGCGGAGGCCGATCGGCTCAGTACCGCGATAAGTGGCCGACATCTCGATGGCCAGCTTGCCGCTCAAAGTCGCGGCGACGGTCCAGATCATGAGATTCGGCAAAACACCGATCACGATTGCGGCATTCCAGCAACAGGGACAGCCCGGTTCCTGGATATGGTCGTTAAGGGCATCATCGTCATCATCGACGACATGCTGATGGATAGTGCCGTCCGTATGCGCGTGCGCGACGACATGACTCTCGGCGTGATCACTCTTGTCGTGGCCGTCGAGCAATCCATGGCTATCCGCATAACCGTGGTGGAAGTGACTGTTCTCTCCGCTTGCGTTCTGCGCGGCCGCTATAAACGTGCCTTGAAGCGTAAACGCCATCGCCGCCGCCATCATGGCGATGACAGCGAGCCTTTGCAGCAGAGTGTGCGCCAGACCGCGCAACCTTGGACCTCCGGACCGGATCATTCCTCGTAGGCGAATTGTATATCAGGTAGGATTAACATGTCGATACTGCAAGGAATTGAATTTCCACTGTGTTGGTCAATGATGAAACTTGCAGAAGTAAGATGTTTGGACAAAAAGTTATGAATAGCAAAGCGGTATCCTATGCGCTGGCGTCTGCTGTTCTGTTCGGCATCTCGACTCCCGCCGCAAAAGTCCTCTTAGGTTCTATCCATCCGATTGCTCTTGCTGGCTTCGTAGTTCCGCGATTACACGGTCTTTAATCGCGTGCCATTAAGAAAAAGAGCGCCCCGCTGCGAAGCCCCCGTAAAGGCGGAACTACAAACAAAGCCGCACGATTCGGTTATTGTTCGAAGTGTCCCTAGTCGATGGCGCCGAGCTTGATCGAGAATCCAGGCAATGTCGGCGTCGTGAGCGCTTCGTCCGGCTCCCGTTTGACGATCGACGACCAATCGTCCCCGCCTGGGCCGGTATATATCCAGGTGAGCGCTTGTTGGCATCGACGATCCAATATTCCTGGACGCCGTGGCGGGCATAAATTGGCGCTTTGATGCGCTTGTCATAGGCACGGCTGGTATGGGCAACTTCAACCATAAGATGAGCTTCGTCCGGATCGAGCCGAGCAAATCCGGCGGCCGATTTCTGGAATAGTTCCTTGGGGAAAACCGCAAAGTCGGGCTCGAGCATGATCGTGTCGGTGAGCCTATCGCAATGTAGCACTTTACGCCGCCGTGGGTTTGCGCCGTTTGCGAGGCGGGTCTGGGGTGTGCGGGTGTTCGTGCCCATGTGAGTCCGTGAGTATGTGTGTGTGCGCGGTCCCGTCCACATGGGTGTGCGGCTTGATCAAAAGGTCGGTCGGTACCAGCACAACCCGTCCATGGTGAACGCCGCGTTCCGCAATGACGTGCTCGGCGAAATGCTGCACCTCCGACGTCTTGCCGCGCAGGATCGTGACTTCCATGCAACTGTCATGGTCGAGATGGGCGTGCAGGGAGGCAAGCGACAATTCATGGTGCTCGTGGAACGCATCGGCTAGCCGCTTCGAGAGCTGGCGCGCATTATGGTCATAGACGTAAACCAGGGCGGCGACACAATCGCGCTTCTGGTCGAGCGTGTTCGTGGCTTCTCGGATGCCGGCGCGGGCAAGGTCGCGGATCGCTTCTGAGCGGTTCTGGTAGCCACGCGCTTCAATAATGCGATCGAGTTCAACCATGAGTTCGTCGTCGATGGTGATCGTCACGCGCTGCATGGGATGTGTGTCCTGAGTGCCGCCTGCTCGTGACACTCATATAATCCTATCCGGGCGAAACCTCCATAAAAGCATGCCCGCTTTGCGCCGCGCCGTCGCAGGGTCCGGCGCGGCAACGCAAGAGCAATACCTTCAAACAAAAGCATGCCCGCTTGGACGGGTTACCGTCCAAGCGGGCCGCTTTGACCGACGCGGGGTGGATGGGGGCGCACGCGCCGATCGCAACCTGGTATTCTGAGGTAGAGGCCCGATTTATTTGTTGTTTTTCTGGGGCCCTATCGATCACTTGCCTATTGGTCGGTCCCGCTTGCCGGCAGGTTCAAGACTATTTGGAAATCATTTTGGGAGCCGCAGCGAGAGCCGCGGCATGTCCTGCCATCGTGGGCCAGCCCAGAACCGGGGCTTGCGTTATCGCGGGTGACGCATTAACTCGCACCCTCTTGAACTCACCCCTTTTCATGGCCGCTCGTAAGATTTCTCATGTCCGACCCGTCGATCCGCATCCGGAAGGCGCTGTCCGTCGATCTCGATGCCTTGATGGAGCTTGAGAACAGCGTCTTTGCCACCGACCAGATGTCGCGCCGAAGCCTGCGGCACTTTCTGCGCGCGCCCACCGCCGTCGTGCTCATTGCCGAGGTCGGAACCGATCTCGCCGGGACCGCCACGATCCTCTTTCGTCCGGGGTCAGCAATTGCGCGCCTTTATTCGATCGCAGTGGCTCCGCCGATGGCCGGGCGGGGCGTTGCATCGGAACTTCTTGCCTCCGCCGAACATGTTGCACATGAGCGTGAGTGCACTCATATTCGCCTGGAGGTGCATGTAACGAACCATCGGGCCATTTCGCGCTACCACAAATCGGGCTACCAGGAATTCGGCCGGCGGCAAGGCTACTATGAGGATGGCGGCGATGCCCTGCGTCTGCAAAAATCGTTGGGCCGGCCGGAGAAACGTCACAGGGCTGTGAAATAGTCGGTGCGATTCCCTCGGGGTCCGCTGACTCCGGTGCACGAATCGGTTCTGATTGTGAATTACAGGACATCGGGCGTGGCTCTGGCGGCCCAGTCGGGGTATCAATCTGGTCCAACATCGAAAAGCGATCATGGAGTTGGAACCTGAGACTGGCGGGGACACAGCCTCGCCGGCGGGTGCGACACTTAAGGGGCCGCGACGGACTTGGAATAACCGTACTCTGGAAAGGATGTTCATGAGCGGCTGGGTCATTCTGGTCGACCAGCCTCGAGATCTTCCGAACGCCGAGACTCCCCACAAGGTGATCACGACGAGCGAATACCTTGCTCGTCCTCGCCTGTTCGACATGGGGCGTCCAAAGCTCGTCAATCTGGCGCGCTCATACGCGTATCAGTCGAAGGGCTATTATGCGTCGCTGCTGGCCGAGGCCCGCGGCCATCGCGTGGTCCCCAGTGTGGAGACCATGCTGGAACTGCGCGAGGCCAAGCTTTACGAACACGCGCTGCCCGAGCTTGAAGCCGAATTCAATCGCTGCGCCCGACGGGCTGATTATCAACCCGAGGGCGAGATCAAGCTTCTGGTCTGCTTTGGGATAGCCCGAGACGCCAGGTTCGAATCTTTTGGCCGGTTGCTGTTCGATTGGTTCCGTTGCCCTGCCCTTGAGATCACCGTCGAGCCCGGGACGTGGCTTTCGATCGAGCGTATCCGGCCCCGCAATATCAACCGGCTGGCCAATGGCGAGGCTGAGTTTTTCCGCTCCTCGTTGCATCAGCATACAAAACGTGAATGGCGCGACCCCAAGGCCAGGACGGTGTCCAAATACGATCTGGCGGTGTTGTACGATCCCAACGAGAAAATGGCACCGACCTCGCCCGCCAGCATCAAGTATTTTGCGCGCATTGCCGAGCGGCTGTCGGTGGATGTCGAGCCCATCACCAAACGCCAACTCGCCGAACTTGCCGAGTACGACGGCTTGTTCATTCGCGAGAATACCTCGATCGACAACCACACCTATCGTTTTGCCAGGAGGGCGTCCCAGGAGGGCATGCCGGTCATCGATGACCCGATCTCGATGATCCGTTGCACCAACAAGGTCTTCCTGATGGAGCTGCTCAACCAGAATCAGGTTGCGACGCCGCCGACCGTCATGCTGGCCGAGGGCGCCGACCTCGCGAAAGCGATGGACGAACTCTTGCTTCCACTGGTGGTCAAGATTCCGGACGGATCTTTTTCGCGTGGCGTCCATAAGGTGAATACGCCGGAAGAGTTCCGTCGCGTTGCCGACGAATTGTTCGAGGAAACCGACCTCATCCTGGCGCAGAAATTCCTGCCGACTGAGTTCGATTGGCGGGTCGGCATCCTCTCGGGAGAGCCGATTTTTGTTTGCCAGTACCGTATGGCGCGCGGCCATTGGCAGATCGTCAAGCATCGTGCCGATGGTTCGGCGCGCGAAGGCGGGTTCCGGACCTTCGATATCGAGCATGCGCCGCCCGCCTTGATCGACATCGCGGTGCGCGCCGCGCGTCCGATCGGTGAAGGATTCTACGGCGTCGACGTCAAGGAGACCCCCAACGGCTTCATCGTGATGGAGGTCAACGACAATCCCAATCTCGAACACGGTATCGAAGACCAGATCGGCAAAGACGAAATCTGGATAAAGCTCTTGCGCTGGTTCATCGAGCGGTTTGCGCAATAGGGGCGCGTAGGGCGGATTAGGCGCCCTTGTGCCGTAATCCGCCGCGTCATGGAACGTGGATCGGCGGGTTACGGCATCGTTCCGCCAAGAGGCGGACCGCTCGCCTAATCCGCCCTACGATATTCCTACATAATGTCCTATTATTCAGGCCAGACACGATCAGCGAGGCCAAAATGACATTTGAACGACTTGTTTGCGCGGCAGCGGCGGCAGGGCTGTTGCTTTCCGGTGCCACGATCCACGCACACGCCCAGCCCCTTGACCGGGTCGCCTTTGCGACCAACTGGGTGGCGCAAGCGGAACACGGCGGCTTCTATCAGGCGCTCACCGACGGCACCTATCGCAAATACGGGTTAGATGTGAGCATCATTCAGGGTGGGCCAAACGTCAACAATCGGCTGCTGCTGCCGGTCGGCCGCATCGACATGTTCATGAGCGCGAATACGTTGCAATCTTTCGACGCGGTCGAGAACAAGGTGCCGACCCTTGCGGTCGCGGCGATCTTCCAGAAGGAGCCGCAGGTGTTCGTTGTCCACCCTGATCAGGGCATCGACAAATTTGAAGACCTAAAGGGGCTTACGCTTTTCGTTTCAAGGGAGGGCGTCGGCACCTATTACCAGTGGCTCAAAACCGAATATGGTTTCGATGAGCGAAGGGTGAAGCCCTATACGTTCAATCCCCAGCCGTTTTTGGCCGATAAACGTAGCGCCATGCAGGGTTACGTGACGTCGGAGCCCTATGCGATCGAGAAACTTGGTTTCAAGCCCAAAGTGTTTCTGCTGGCAGACCATGGCTTCGACGCCTATTCGACCTTGATCGAAACGCGCCGCGATCTCGTTGAGCAGAAGCCCGCGCTGGTGCAACGCTTCGTCGATGCATCGATTATCGGCTGGTACAACTATCTCTATGGCGACAGCAAGTCCGCCAATACGATGATCAAGCAGCACAATCGCGAAATGACCGATGAACTGCTCAGCTATTCCGTCGCGAAAATGAAGGAATACGGAATCGTCGATTCGGGCGACAGCGACACACTCGGTATCGGTGCCATGACGGATGCGCGCATGAAGAGTTTCTACGACAAGATGGTGCGTGCCGGGGTGGTCAAACGTTCGGTCGATCCGGCCCGGGCCTATTCGCTGCAATTCGTCAACAAGAAGGTCGGGCTTGAGCTGCGGCCGAAGAATTGACCAACGTCGTCAATGTCTCCTGAAGGCAACTTTGCGGTCTCGTTGCGCGCCGTACGCAAGTCGTTTGCCAGTGGCGTCGATGCGCTTGACGGGCTCGACGTCAAAATCTGGCCGCGCGAATTCGTGTCGTTTCTGGGACCTTCGGGTTGCGGCAAGTCGACGGCGCTGCGCATCATTGCGGGATTGAGCGAGCCGACCAGCGGCCGTGTCGAATGGCCGCCGGCACAGGCGGCGCAAGAGAGATCTCCAGCGCAGCTGGCTCCAGCGCAGCTGGCTCCAGCGCAGCCGGCCACCGCGCGTGCCCGCTCCGCAATCGGCATCGTGTTCCAGGAGCCGACGTTGATGCCCTGGTCGACCGTTGCACGCAATGTCCGGCTTCCGCTTGATCTGCAAGGCGAAGCCGTGACGGAGGCTGATGCGCGCGTAGCAGCCGCGCTTGCACACGTCGGCCTCGCCCAATTCGCCGAGGCTTATCCGCGTGAGCTTTCCGGTGGCATGAAGATGCGGGCCGCGATCGCGCGCGCGCTTGTGGCCGAGCCCAAGCTCCTGCTCATGGACGAGCCGTTTGCGGCGCTTGATGAGATCACACGTTTCAAGCTCAACGACGACCTGCTGGCGCTTTGGCGGATGCTCGGCATGACGGTGGTTTTTGTCACCCATTCGGTGTTCGAGTCGGTCTATCTCTCAAGCCGCATCGTGGTCATGACGGCGCGGCCCGGCCGCGTTTTCACCGAGCTTGAGGTGGACGCGCCTTATCCACGCGATTCGAATTTTCGGACATCGGCGGAATATGCAGCCCATTGCCGCCGTACCTCCGAGGCGTTGGCCGCCGCAGCCGCCATAGGGGAGGGACGATGAGCACCGGACGCCCCTCGGCGGCGGCGCAGGCACGGCTTGGAGGCGAAGATGTATTGCGCCTTTTGCTCCCCGTGCTCGTGCTTGCGGCCGGAGGGATCGCTTGGGAACTCAGCGTCGTATGGCTGGCGATCCCACCTTATGTGCTGCCGGCGCCCCATGTTGTGTTTGCGACGATCGTTGCGGATTGGAAGCTGTTGTCGGAATCGCTTCTCATCACGCTGGTGACAACCGTCGAAGGATTCGCACTCGCTTTGGCCGGGGGCGTTGGACTCGCCGTCTTGTTCAACCAGTCCCGCCTCATCGAATATTCGCTCTATCCCTTTGCCGTAATGTTGCAGGTAACACCGGTCGTCGCCATTGCGCCGTTGCTGCTCATCTATCTTTCGCAGGAGGCGGCGGTGCTTGTTTGCGCTTGGATTGTCGCCTTCTTTCCGGTTCTTTCCAATACCACGCTGGGCTTGAATTCAGTCGATCACAATCTTGTCGACCTGTTTCGCCTTTATGGCGCGACGCGCGTGCAGGTTCTCTGGCGTCTCAAGCTGCCGGCGGCTTTGCCTTATATCCTGGGTGGCTTGAAGATTGCCGGTGGCCTTTCGCTGATCGGCGCCGTGGTGGCGGAGATCGCGGCAGGTGCGGCGGGCTCGGGCTCCGGCTTGGCCTACCGGATTTCCGAATCCGGTTACCGCCTCAATATTCCGCGCATGTATGCGGCGCTGCTGCTGCTGTCGGCGGCCGGTGTCGTCATCTATTTTGCATTGTCGCTGGTGTCGTATCTGATGTTGCGGCGCTGGCATGAGAGCGCGGTCTCCCGCGAGGGATGATGGCCCTGTTGGCGGGCCATCGAATTGGTCTTCTAGGGGGTGCCTTGCAAAGCCGCCGGGCCTCATGCAGTTTAATGCAAACGCTGGCTGGCGGAGAGGAAACATATGACTCGGATCGCGCACGCAGTTTTCACACTCTTGATAGTCGGCTTGGCCTCCGCGCAGGCGCAAAACTACCCCACCAAGCCCATCCATGTGATCGTGCCCTATGCGCCCGGTGGCGTGGCCGATATCGCGGCGCGGCTGGTCGGCCAGAAGCTCACGGAGGCCTGGGGCCAGCAGGTCGTCATCGAGAACCGCACCGGAGGTAACGGCTTCATTGCGGTCAATGCAACCGTCAAGGCGCCGCCTGACGGCTATACGCTGATCGTCGGAACCGTTGGCGAATTCACCATCAACCCGGCCCTGTTCAAGGACATCCCCTATAACGTGCAGCGCGATCTCGCGCCCGTCGGCATGTTGAGCGACACGCCGATCGTGCTCGCCACGCATGTGAGCTCGCCCTTCAGGAGCGTGGCCGACGTGATCGCGGCCGGCAAGGCGCAGCCGGGGCGCGTCTCGATTGCTTCGCCCGGCAACGGCACAATGAATCAGCTGGCGATTGAATGGATGGGGCTGGGCGCTGGCGCCAAGTTTCAGCATATTCCTTATCGTGGTGGGGCGCCAGCCGGCGCCGCGGTCGCGGCCGGCGACGTGCCACTCGGAATGTTGGCGATCTCGTCAGCCTTGCCGCATGTCAAGTCGAACCGCGCGCGGGTGCTTGCACTGACGACCGCCAGGCATTCGCGTGAGTTCCCGGAATGGCGGACTTTGCAGGATTTGGGGGTGCCGGATGTCGACGCCACCAATTGGGTGGCAATGTTCGCCCCCAAGGCAACCCCACAGGCAATTGTCGACAAACTCAATGCGGAACTCGCAAAAATACTGGCCATGTCCGACGTCAAGGAAAGGTTCGCGGCTGGTGGCGCCGACACCATGCCGATGTCGAGCGCCGAGCTGGATGGTTTCGTTCGCAAGGAAACCGAACGGCATAAGGTCGTCGTCGAGAAGGCGAACATGAAGCCGGATTGAATTTTTCATACAGGCGTATTCGTAGCTCACCCTCTTTTCATGCGGACCGCGATGAAGATTCGTTCCCCGAAGGATTTCTGGTCGGGATTGATTTTTGTCGCGATGGGCGTCGGCTTCGTTGCGCTGGCGAGCCAATACCGCATGGGCGATCTCCACCGCATGGGTCCGGGGCTGTTCCCCGCAATGGTGGGCGGTTTGCTTGCCGCGCTTGGAGCCATCGTTGCGGCACGCTCGCTCGTGTCCGACGGGCCGGCGGTTGCTGCGTTTCAGGTGCGTCCGCTCGCGTTCGGCCTTTTGTCCATTGTTCTGTTCGGGCTTGCGCTGCAGTTTCTTGGTCTCGTAATTGCGGTTGCGGTCCTGGTGCTGGTCGGCGCCTATGCGTCGCGCGAGGTACGGCCCTTGCAAAACATGGCGCTCGCAGTCGTGATGGTTGCGTTCTCGGTCGGCGTATTTGTCTGGCTGCTTGGACTTCCCCTGCCGCTCTGGCCGCAGTGGTGACGCGATGGAGACCCTCGGCAATCTGGCGTTTGGGTTGGGCGTGGCGGTTGGCTGGCAGAATCTCGTCTACTGCTTTGTCGGATGTTTTCTCGGCACGCTGGTCGGCGTGCTGCCGGGCATCGGGCCGGTGGCGACGGTTGCCATGCTGTTGCCGTTCACCTTCGGGCTTGGACCGGCGCCAGCCCTGATCATGCTCGCCGGCATCTATTACGGCGCGCAATATGGCGGCTCGACCACGGCGATCCTCGTCAATATCCCTGGTGAATCGTCTTCGGTCGTCACCACGCTCGACGGCTACCAGATGGCGCGGCGCGGCCGCGCCGGTCCCGCGCTCGGTATTGCGGCCATCGGGTCTTTTGTGGCGGGCTGCATCGCAACCCTCATCATTGCCTATTTTGCGCCGCCGCTGGCTGAGGTCGCGCTGAAGTTCAGCCCGGCCGAATATTTTTCCCTCATGGTATTCGGCCTCGTGGCGGCGGTGGTCCTGGCGCGTGGCTCGCTCCTCAAGGCGATCGCCATGGTGTGCCTCGGAATCCTGCTCGGCATCATCGGTACCGACGTGAATTCCGGCGTCATCCGATTTGCATTCGGCCAGACGGAACTGGCCGACGGCATCGGCTTCGTGGCGCTTGCAATGGCATTCTTCGGCATTGCGGACGTGCTCATCAATCTGGAACATTCCGAAAAGCAGGAAGTGTTCACCTCCCGTATCGGCAGCGTATTGCCGACGCGGGACGACCTGCGCGTCTGCGCCTGGTCGATCGCGCGCGGCACGGCGATTGGTTCGCTGCTCGGCATATTGCCCGGCGGCGGCGCGCTGCTCGCTTCCTTCGCGGCCTATATGCTGGAGAAGAAGGTCGCCAAGCCGCCGCGGGCCTTTGGCGAGGGCGACATCCGTGGCGTGGCGGCGCCTGAATCCGCCAACAATGCGGGCGCTCAGACTTCGTTCATTCCAATGCTGACGCTCGGCATTCCGTCGAACCCCACCATGGCCCTGATGATCGGGGCCATGATGATCCAGGGCATTGCGCCTGGCCCGCAAGTGATGACCGAACGTCCAGAGCTGTTCTGGGGCCTGATTGCCAGCATGTGGGTCGGCAACCTCATGCTGCTCATTCTCAACCTGCCGCTGGTCGGGCTCTGGATCAAGCTATTGGCGGTTCCGTATCGCCTGCTGTTTCCCGCGATCTTCGTGTTCTGTTGCATCGGCGTGTATGCGGTCGACGGCAAGATCTTCGACGTCTACGAGATCGCGGTCTTGAGTGCGTTCGCCTACCTGCTGCTCAAACTTGATTGCGAGCCTGCGCCGCTCATTCTCGGATTCATCCTCGGCCCACTCATGGAAGAGAATTTGCGCCGCTCGATGATGATTGCGTTTGGCGACCCGACGGTGTTCGTCACGCGGCCGATTTCCGCTGTGTTCTTGTTTGCGGCTGCTGCGCTACTCATCGCCATCGCGCTGCCGGCGCTGCGCGCCAAGCGCGAGCAGGCGATGGCGGAGTGAGCGGATCGGGCAAGTTTGGAGTTCCGCGTTGTTCGGAGTTCCGCCTTTCGGCGGCTCTTTCTCGTCAAACACGCGAAATGGGATCAGATCCCAACGCTCCAACACGTCCACCGAGTCCTCCAATTGAGGTCAGGCCCCTTGGCTGAGGCGACGCCTTCGTCAACAGCCGGCTGTTTTTCGTGCTATCGGGCGTGCAGGGAACTCGATATGATTGTGCGGTGCACAGGGCTGGGAGGTCGCGTATGGGGTCCCGCAAGTTTCAGGTCGCTTTGATAAAGCCATCGCATTATGATGAGGATGGCTACGTAATCCAATGGCTGCGTTCGACCTTGCCGTCAAACAGCCTTGGGAGCGTGCATGCCCTGATCGAGCGGTGCGCTCGCGATCATGTGCTCGGTGCTGACGTCGATATCGAAATCGAGTCGTGCGACGAGTGCAACACAATTGTCGATATCAAGGGCATCGCGCGCCGAATCATGGAAGCCGGCAGCGGCATGGTCGGCTTGGTCGGGGTACAATCGAACCAGTATCCCCGTGCTTTCGATATTGGCCGCCAATTCCGCGCGTTTGGGATTGAAGTCGTCCTTGGCGGGTTCCACGTCAGCGGCTGCATCTCCATGCTGCCCGAAATGCCGGCTGACCTGAAAGAAGCGATCGACCTTGGCATCCATTTGTTTGCCGGCGAAGCCGAAGGCCGCATGGGCGACCTCTTACAGGAGATCGCGGCTGGGACTGCCAAGCCGGTCTACAATTATCTCAATGATATGCCCGAAATGGCCGCCGCAGTGTTTCCCATCCTGCCGCGCGAAGTGGTCACGCGGGTCGTCGGGCACTATTCGAGTTTCGATGCCGGGCGCGGCTGCCCCTTCCAATGCAGCTTCTGCACCATCATCAACGTTCAGGGCCGCAAGTCGCGCTACCGCACCCCCGATGACGTCGAGGCTATCGTGCGAGCCAATGAGGCGCAGGGCATAACGCGCTTCTTCGTCACCGACGACAATTTCGCGCGCAATCGTAATTGGGAACCCATTCTCGATCGTTTGATCAAACTGCGGCAAGAAGATGGATTCAATATCCGGCTGCTGCTGCAGGTGGACACGCTTTGTCATCGGATTCCGAATTTCATCGAAAAGGCGGCGCGGGCGGGCTGCACGGCGGTCTTCATTGGCCTGGAGAACATCAATCCCGAATCCCTGATGGGCACAAAGAAACGCCAGAACAAGATCTGGGAATATCGCGAGATGCTGCTGGCCTGGCGACATCAGAGGGTCCTGACCTATGCGGGCTATATTCTCGGGTTTCCGACCGACACGCCAGAGTCGATAGCGCGTGATATTGAAACGATCAAGAAAGAGCTGCCGATCGACATTTTGGAATTCTTCTACCTGACGCCGCTGCCGGGATCGGAGGACCACAAGAACCTTTACATGCGCGGGGTGCAGATGGACCCTGACATGAACAAGTACGACCTGGAGCACGCCTGCACGGCCCATCCGTTGATGTCGAAGGAGGCCTGGACCAAGGTCTATTACGACGCCTGGGCGCGCTATTATTCGGACGAGCATGTGGAAACGATCATGCGGCGCGCGGTTGCGACCGGCATTAATCACGCCAAACTGATCGATTCACTCATCATGTTCTCCGGCGCGGCGCGGATCGAGGGGGTACACCCGCTGCAATTCGGATTCGTCCGCCGCAAGCTCCGCACCCAGCGGCGCCATGGCATGCCGATCGTCAATCCGCTGTCGTTCTATATCTGGCGGGCCTTCGACATCCTCAATGTTGCCATCCGATGGGGCAAGATGATCTGGCGTTACAAACGCATGCTCAAGCGGATCAAGGCCGATCCTGCATCCGCAAGCTATAAGGACGAGGCCATGACGGCCAATACCAGCGAGCGTGCCGACCATTTTGTCGAGATGTTTGCCGACAAGATTCCACTTACCCACGGCGCGCCGAAACGCCCGCCGGTCGCGTCAGGCCATCAGGCCGCATAGATGGGGGACTGTCTTGACGTGCGCTCGAGTTGGGAGGACGCGCAATCGTCATCGATGACAATTTGGCGTGCAATTGCAATTGGGAGCCCATTCTCGATCGATTGATCAAGCTGCGTGAATAAGATGGATTCAAGATCGGGCTGCTGCTGGAGGTGGACACGCTCTGTCATCGGATATGGCCCAGCCGTTAATACAGATGTAACGGGCGGACGGCCCCTGGCCAAATTCTTGCAGTGACGCGTCTACAGAATCGCACAAACAGTTGGCTTGACTGACCCGGTCTGGTCGCGTACTGGCGAAATGGTTGCGTTGAATTGCGCCCACAGTCCTGACCAGCTGTCGGGCGCTTTTCGTTTCTTACCAACGACGACACACGACCAACGATCTTTGTGTCGCCTCCAACAGCGCTGACTTCGAAGCAGCCAGACTGCCCAACTCCAGCACCCAGCTTCGCGCCTGCGCTGCTGATCACGGGCGATGATCTGGCTGCCTGCGACGGCCACCTGGCGCGTGTCACAGGCACAATTATACCGTCCGACGTGATCGATGAGTTCCCGGTGCGCAACCTCGTCGAATTCGTGTGGGAGGTGCTTCTCCCCAAGAGCATCGAGTGTTTTGCAATTCACGATCTTCCTCAAAACACGGTTCCATATCCATAACCGATCCACACCGTATTCCAGACGAGCCAAGATCATGCGTTGCGCCCCGCTGATCGGCGGAGCCCTAGCCACCAAACATCGTCAGCGCGCATCACGCTGGTTGATCGTAGCCTACCCACTTCCCCGATCGTCGTCCGGGTCGCGCGCCGCGTAAGGCGCTCGCACCCGCACACTCTCGTGCGTGCGCAACCCATCGTGTCTGGCGCACCAGACCGTCGGCCCTCCCTCAAATGAATCACGACCCGTGTCACCGCACGTATGTGCGCGACGAACGTCGGCTCGTGGCTGGAGTTTCTATGCCTCGCGCTATTCACGAAATCAAAGCCATTCTGGCAGAGCGTCGCAACGCCGTGCTCCGCGCCCAGAAAGTGCAGCACACATCATCGCGCCCACACCACGCATTCGATCCAAACCAGCCGCGCGTGGCCGGCGGAAATCCTGATGGCGGCCAGTGGACGAGCAGTGCTTTAAACGACTCCAGGGTCTTGTCCGATGCTGCGCCGGATAACGATTGGCAACCGGGCGAACGACATGCTGCTCGTGGGCGTCGCTCTGGCTCAGGCCCAGGCGAGGCGGAGCCGGGGCAAGCCGCGCGGCTCGCATTGGCGGAGGGGCGCGCATTAGACGCACTATGGCGAGTTCGAAAAATCGATCCAAGTTGGCGTCCGAAGCAGCAGAGTTACTATGGAACGACAGTTGAAAGTGAGATTAGGAAACTAAATGACATAGCCGTTGAGGCTGAAGCTCGCATTGAGGATCTTGTTCGACCGCTCCGCCCTCTCACTGAAGCTTATAGGTCAGAAAATGATTCTCTGGATATGTTTGGACACAATAGGGATCCTAAGGCTGATACAGTGGCTGTTACAATGATTGGTCGGAGCATAATTCTTGGCTCAAATTCTGGCTTTCCCGGCTATACCCGGGCCGACGAGCACGCGGCATACCGGATGCGAGACACACTGATCGCCAAGTATCCAGAGTTTATTAGGCCTGAAGGGAACGTTGGCGAAAGGCCATTCAATGCGCTATTTCACGCAGAAACAACGGTGCTGTTGAGAGCGGCCAAGCGAATAGTGGGTCGCTGTTTGGACGGACGCTGGAAGTTTATACCGACAAAACGATGTGCTACAGCTGCGACAAGGTGTTACCCAAGATTGGGCTGGAGTTGGGTAATCCGACTGTAACGTTCATCGGTCCAACGGGTATTATTGGGACAATGCATAATGGCAGGTGGCTCAATTATCGAGTGGATTGCAAACCGCGATCTTCCTCCAAATACGTTTCCAGTTCCATAGTCGGTCTACGCCGTTGTCGCTGCGAAAACCGGAAGCCCACTTTTCCGGAAAATGCTCTAAGCGCGAGCAGGCAATGGCGGAGTGATTACTCGGCCTTGACGCCCGGCAGTTTTGCGCTTTCGATCCAAAGCGGACAATCCTCGGCGATGATCGTTCGAACCTGCGCGGGCGTGCCCAGCTTGATGTCGATACCGATCTTTGCCGCAGTGGCGCGCAGCTCTGGTGCGTTCATGCCTTCGTTGATTGCGCCGTTAAGCCGGTTGATGATGACCGAAGGCGTATTGGCGGGCGCAAAAATTGCGTACCAGATGTCGGTCGGAACGCCGTTGATCCCGCTCTCCGCCAGTGTCGGAACGTCCGGCAATTCCGGCCACCGTGCCGTGCTGGTGACGGCGAGCGCCGTGACCCTGCCGTCAAGGATCAATTGCAACAATACGGACTTGTTGTTGACGAGCATGTGAATCTGGCCGCCGAGCAGGTCTGCGATTGCCGGAGCACCGCCGCGATACGGGATATGCGGGATGTCCAATCCGGCTCGCGCCTTGAACACTTCGGCCATCAGGTGCTGGTTGGTCCCGATCGAGGCTCCGGAGTATAATTTGCCGGGATTGGCTTTTGCGTAGCGAATGAACTCCGCAAGAGTTTTAACGGGCAACGAGCGCCCCGTGACAAGAACCCCGGAATCGGTGGCGAAGGTGCCTGCCGGGACGAACGTCGCGACCGGGTCATGGTCGAGTTTGTACAGCTGCGATGCGGTACAGAATGGGCCGCCGCTGTTGACCAGCAGCGTGTATCCGTCAGGACTTGCATTCGACAACATCCGCAACGCAATCGTGCCGCCCGCAC